>DATIZY010000069.1:0-8991 GCA_035516895.1 Thermoanaerobaculia bacterium
GCGCCCTACTTCACCGACAGCGAGCGCGCCGCGCTCGACCTGACCGAAGCGCTCACGCGAATCGCCGACCGTCCCGATCCCGTGCCGGACACGCTGTGGGAGGAGGTCCGCCGGTATTACGACGACCGCGCGATGGCGGCGCTGATCATCGAGATTGCGGCCATCAACGTCTGGAACCGTCTGAACATCTCCACGCGGCAGGTCGCCGGCGAATGGCTGAAGTCGCAGGAAGCGCGCTCGTGGGCGGAGCGCCGTTAGGCGCGCCGCACCGAGAGCGAGCCGCAGCGCTGCTGGTTAGGGCGAAGGATTCACCACGAATTGGATGAAGGGGACGAAGGATGAAGGATGAAGAGGTGAAGGATGAAGGATGAAGGATGAAGGATGAAGGATGAAGAGGTGAAAGGCATTTCCTCAGTCCTCAGTCCTCAGTCCTCACTCCTGAGTGCTGAGTCCTCTAATTTCGCCACTCGTCGACGAGCGACGCCACGAGCGCGGTCCATCCCGTCTGATGCGAGGCGCCGAGGCCTTCGCCGGTGTCGCCGTTGAAGTATTCGTAGAAGAGGATCAGGTCCTTCCAGTGCGGATCGTGAGCGAAGAGCTCCGCTTTGCGCGTGCCGCGAGGCCCGTAGATCGGGCGATAACCGTCGGTGTCGGGCAGGAAGAGCGAGATCATTCGATTGGCGATCTGTGACGCGACGCCGGTCAGCGTCAGCATGTCGACGCGGATCCCGCCGCCGAACGCCTTCTCGAGTTTTCGCAGAGTCTCGATGATGAGAAACGTCGTCGGGAACCACACCGGCCCGCGCCAGTTGCTGTTGCCGCCTTTGAGTTTCTCGATCGCCTCCGCCGGTTCGTATCGCACCGTCGCGTTGCCGAACGTGAACGGATGCTGCTGATGCGCTTTGCTCAGGCTCCGCAGCCCGTGCGGCGACAGAAATTCATCGGGATCGACGACGCGCGTGAGCAGCGCCTTGAGCTGGTCCTGATCGACGACCGCGAGGACGTGCGTCCAGTCGCCATTGCATTCGACGGTCGTGACGCAGTGCTCGACGATGTCGCGGCGGTGCTTCAGAAACCATTTGAGATTCTCGCGGAAGATGTCGAACGGCTCGATCCATTTCTCCTCCAGCCGCTCGATCGCGTAGAGCGGAATGAGTCCGACCAGCGACCGCACGCGAAACGGGATCGATGAGCCGTCGGGAAAGCGGAGCAGGTCGTAAAAGAATCCATCCTGCTCGTCCCAGAGCGTGCGGTCGCCGGCGCGCATCATCTTCATCGCCGCGCCGATGTAGACGTAGTGCTCGAAGAATTTCGTGGCCAGCCCTTCGTAGACGTCGTTCTCCTTTGCCAGCTCGAGCGCGATGCGCATCATCACCAGGCAGAACATGCCCATCCATCCGGTCGCGTCGCTCTGTTCCAGGCGCGCGCCGCCCGGCAGCGCCTCGCTGCGATCGAGCACCGTGATGTTGTCGAGGCCGAGAAATCCGCCTTCGAAGACGTTGTTGCCTTCGCGGTCGACCTTGTTCACCCACCACGTGAAATTCAGCATCAGCTTGTGAAAGCACCTCTCGAGGAAGTCGCGATCGGCGACGCCGCTGCGAATGCGGTCCATGTTGTAGACGCGCCACACGGCCCACGCATGCACGGGCGGATTGAGATCGGAGAACTCCCATTCATACGCCGGGATCTGACCGTTCGGATGCTGAAACTGTTCGAAGAGCATGAGCCAGAGCTGCTCTTTCGCGAAATGCGCGTCGACGAGTGCGAGCACGACCGATTGAAACGCGAGGTCCCACGCGGCGAACCACGGGTACTCCCATTTGTCGGGCATCGACAGAATGCGCATCGAGTTGAGGTGGCGCCACCGACGATTGCGGCCGAAGTGACGGGCCGCCGGCGGCGGATAGCGCGGATCGTCGCCGTCGAGCCACACATCGACGTCGTAGAGATAGCTCTGCTTGTTCCACAGCAGACCGGCGAACGCCTGCCGCTGAATTTTTCGCTCGTCGGCCGACGCGCGCTCGGGATGGATCGAGTTGTAGAACTCGTCGGCTTCCTTTCTGCGCTGCAGAAACAGTTGTCTGTTCTCTGTTGTCTGTTGTCTGTTAGGCGGAGCCAGGCGCATGTCCATTTCGTACGTCCCGCCGGGCTCGATTTCGACGCGCAGCCAGCCGCACGCTTTCGTGCCCGCCGGCTCCGGACGGACGGCATCGCGCTCGCCGCTGACGATGTACCGGTGAAACGCGTCTTTCGTGTATCGGCTGCGCGAGTACGCCCACGGTCCGAACACGCGCGCCGCGTTCGTCTCGTTGTCGGTGAAGAGGAGCTGCGCGTCGCGCGGGAGCTCGAGCCGGTGCGGTCCGAGCCGCGTGTCGGCGAGGAGTCCCGGAAGAGGAGGCGCCTGCGAGTCGTCGGCGACCAGCCCCCCTTCGCCTGCGCGAATCAGGGGCGTCGCGCAATCGCCGCCGCTCCACGCCCACGTGTTGCGAAACCAGAGCTGCGGAATCAGGTGCAGCGGCGCGCGATCGGGTCCGCGATTGTGCGCCGTGACCCGAAAGACGATCGCGTGTTCGTCTTCCTTCGCCGCTTCGATGACGATGTCGAAATAGCGGTCATCGTCGAAGACGCCGGTGTCGATCAGCTCGTACTCGGGATCGGCGGCCGTGCGGCGGCGATTTTCGTCGGTGAGATCCTGATAGGGATAGGCGCGCTGCGGATATTTGTACAGCATCCGCTGATAGGCGTGCGATGGGAGCGCGTCGATGAAGAAGTAGCACTCCTTGACGTCCTCGCCGTGATTGCCTTCGCTCGGCACGAGTCCGAAGTAGCGCTCCTTCAGGATCGGATCGCGCTCGTTCCAGAACGCCATCGACCAGCAGAGGATCTGGTAGCGGTCGCAGAAGCCGGCGATGCCGTCCTCGCCCCAGCGATAGGCCTTCGATCGCGCGAGATCGTGCGGCAGGAACGACCACGCGTCGCCGTTGTCGCTGTAGTCCTCCCGCACCGTGCCCCACGCGCGGTCGGCGAGGTACGGGCCCCATTTGGCCCAGCGCGCGCGCTGATGCGCGTCGCCCCCCAACCGTTGTTTTTCGGGATTCATCGGACAGCTTCTAGCTTAATCGAACGATGAACCCGGATGGATGAATGATGAACCGGCCGCGATGAACTCGCGTGGGAGGGCGGTTCGTCGGTCACCGTTTGCCATTGCCGCACTTGCGCGGGCGGCGACCGTTAGCGTAAAAAAGGTCGTGATGCGCCTCGTGACGCGCGGCGACCTCGACGGTCTCACCAGCGCGGTGATCGTCACGCTCAAAGAGCCGATCGACGAGATCGTGCTCGTCCATCCGCAGGACATCACCGACAAGAAAGTCCCGATCCGTCGCGATGACATCCTCGCGAACGTGCCGTATCACCCGGACGCGGGCATCTGGTTCGATCATCATCTGCTGACCGACAGCAACGAGAAGCCGCCGCAGAATTTCAAGGGACGGTATCGCGTCGCGCCCTCCGCGGCGCGGCTCGTCTACGAGTACTACCTCGAGAAATCACCGAACGATGCGCAGCTCGAGCGGCTCGGGAAGCTCGTCGATGAGACCGACCGGCTCGACTCGGCGCAGCTCACTCCCGACGACGTCAACAACCCCCGCGACTACATCCTCCTCGGCTACACCATCGACAGCCGCACGGGACTCGGCGCGTTCGAGCCGTATTTCAAGAAGCTCGTCGAATGGCTGAAGACGATGCCGATCGAAGAGGTGCTGAGGCAGCCGGAAGTGAAGGAGCGCGTCGATCGACTCCGCAGCGAGCAGGACGCGTTCAAACATCTGCTGAAGCGCAACAGCTTTCAGTTGAACAACGTGGTGATCACCGATCTGCGCGAGGTCGACCGTCTTCCCGCCGGCAATCGATTTCTGATCTACACGCTCTTTCCCGACACGAACGTCTCTCTTCGCGTGCATTGGGGGCCGGCGCGCCACAGTGTCATCGCCGCCGTCGGCCACAGCATCTTCAACCGGACCTGCAAAACGTCAGTCGGCGATTTGATGTCGAAGTTCGGCGGCGGCGGACATCAGGGCGCCGGCACCTGCGTGCTGCCGCTCGACAAAGCGGCCGAGGCGATCGACGAGATTCTGTTCGAATTGCAGGCCAACGGATGATATTGCGGACGCTTCGCGCCGCAATATCTGCCGCCGCTGCAGCCGGCGCTTCGCGCGGCTGAGCGCCGGCCCTTCTCGCGTCTGGCCCCCGCTTCTTGCGGCTGAGCGTTGGCTTCTTGGCGGGGGCGGTGGTGGTGTGAGGGCCGGCTTCAGCCGGCCGCGCCTGCTGGTCGGCTAAAGCCGGTCCACACACTCCCGCGCTGGCCGAGCGCCGGGCGGCGCACCGAGCACGAATCACTACCACCTGTGAAACGCCGGGTGGCCCTCCTTCACCGCAACGAATGTTCCCCGGCAGGTCGCGGTGACCTTGCCGTTCGCCTCGATCGTTGCGTCGACGACGGCGCGATCGTCGCTCGACTCGACGACGTGCGCGCGCAAGTGCAGCGGCGCGTTCATCGGCGTCGGGCGTTTGAGCTGCACATGAAAATCCGCGGTGACGGTGCACGGCGGCGTGTCTGCGCCTGACGTCTCCATGAGGTGGATCGCGGCGGTCCAGTTGCTGTGGCAATCGAGAAGGGCGCCGCAGATGCCGCCATTGAGAATGCCGTCGAACGCCTGATGATGCGGCTCGGGACGCCATTCGCAGACGAGATCGTCGCCTTCCTGAAAGCTGCGGATGCGCAGCCCTTTCTCGTTCGCCGGTCCGCAGCCGAAGCATTTGTTGCCGGGGGCGTAGGTTTCCTGCACGCTTTTCATTCGCTGAGATTTAACCACCGCGGAGGCGAAAAGGTCACCGCGTCTCTGTGCGCTCGTTGCTTCTGTGGTGAGCGGCAAACGCGATGACGTCCGGAAAAAACGCGTGAAAGCGCCGCTCGAGCTCCGCGCGCGAGTCGACGAGATGATGCGCCGCCGTTTCGAGGTGCGGCCGCCGCGAGAGCCTGCGCGAGATGCCGCCGAGGGCCTGGCGGATGCCGTCGAGGTGCCGATAGGAAAGGATCCACGCGGGAATGTACGCGTAAACGTGCGCCAGCCGGCCGGGCTTCGGCTGCGCGTCCATCTTCGGAAAGACGCGGCCCACGAACTGTTCGAGCGATTCGCTGCTGTACCGCTGAAAATCAGAGGCAAGAAAGTGATCGAAAAATATATCGCTTATTATACGACTATAATGTCCATGATATGGAATCAAGACGCGGCGGAACGCGGCCACCTGCGGATGGGTGTCCGTGAACGCATCGATGTGCCGGTGCTGCATGATGCCGGCGCGAATGCCGGGCGTGAATTCCTCGTGCAGCGGCCCTTTGACGAAATCGCCGGCGAGATTGCCGATCAACGACTCCGCGTCGTCGGACGCCAGGAACAGGTGCGCAAGGTAGTTCACGCGCGGCTAAGATACGCCGCATGAGGTTTCGTTTCGCCGCGCTGCTCCTCGTCGCATCGTCGGTCTTCGCCGCCGACGAGTTCACCGTCTACGATCTCCTTCCGCCGGCCACCCACTCCTTCGCGATCGTCTACGACGTCACGCAGGAGAAAGAAGGCGCCGAGTTCTTTTTGAATCCGATCCGCCCCGGCTCCGTCTCGACCAAAGAGAAAGTGATCGATCGCGCGACCGGCGCCGAGCTGAAGTTCGAAGAAGTCACGAACGACAAAGGCAATCACTTCATCAAGGTGCATTTCCCCGCACCCGTTCCGAAGAACGGCCAGATGCGGATGCAGATCACCAAGACGTACACCGATCCGAAGTCGTACTTCGTCAAAGACGGGCTGCTGATCTTCGACCGCCCCATGGGCATCAAACGCGATGTCGTGATTCTGCCGAAAGGCTGGGAGCTGATTGGGAGCGCGTCGCCGGCGATCACCTCGACCGATCCCGACGGCCGCGCGCGCGTGAGCTTTCTCAACGATCGCGACGATGAGCTGCCGGTGAAAATCACGGCGCGCCCGTCGACGGCAGCGGGCGGGACCGCGGTCGCGCCGTCGTTTCACCGCGCCGTGCAGGACCGCGAGATCAGCTACTGGCTGCTCGATCCATCGTCGCATCAATTTCTGATCTCGCACGACTTCACCGTGACGCGCGCGGGTCAGGCGTCGGTGCACAGCTTCGTGCGAGCGGGGAGCGTCGTCGCGCCCGATTCGAAAATGATCGACCTCGACACGGGCGAGCCGCTGCCGACCCACCTCACCACCGGCAAAGCCGTCAACTCCCTCGGCTACTACGGCGAGAAAGTTCCGGACGACATGGCGGTGGTGCAGGGCGATCTGCCGCATCCGGTCGAGCAGGGAAAATCGACGCGCGTGCGCGTCATCGAGACGTACACCGATCCGGTGAGCTACACGATCGACGGCAACGAGCTCGTGTGGAAGCGAACGTTGGGCCGTCCGCTGAATTTCGTGACCCTTCCGGCCGGATGGATGCTGACGTCGGTCAACACGCCGGCCGTCATCGCGCTCGACGATCAGGGCCGCGTCAAGATGCGGTTCACGAACACGCGCGACGGCGATCTCGACATCACGATCAGGGCGCGGAAGCGCTGACTGCCGCCGCGCCGACCGTCGCGAGCGCGATCGCCAGCAGAATCAGCACGCGCGGATCGAGCATCGGGATCGCAAACGGCGGCACATCGACTTCCTGCGACAGCGGCGCCGAAGTGCTGGCGCCGAGGGTCGTGGAGTCGACGCCGCGGTACTGCGCGGTGATCGTATGCATCCCGACGGCGAGCGCGCTCGTCGTGAACGATCCCTGACCGGTCGCGTCGAGAAAGATGCTGGCGATGGTGGTGATGCCGTCGTTGAGATCGACAACGCCCTGAGGTATGCCCTGCGTGGAGCTGACGGTCACATTGAACGTGACCGCATCGCCCACGATCGCCGGATTCTCACTGCTCGTGACGGTCGTCGTCGTGACCGGCGTGGTGCCCTCATTCGTAACGACGACATCGTTGCCGTCGCCGCCGGCGTAGCTGATCTTGTAGACCTCCTGAACCGGCACGTTGGAGAGGAACATGGCGCCTTCGGGAAGGGAGTTGAACGTGCCCGACACCGGATCGGTGCCGTCGTTGTTGATGAGCGTCAGCGAGGTTCCTGCAGGCAGCGAGACGCCGCCGAGGAAGAGCAGAATCGGGCTGTTCAGCGTGACGGTTCCGGTGACGTTTGTCTGCGTGAACTGACCCGGCGCCGAGCCGTTGGTTGCGCCGACAAAGATGCTGGATCCGCTGTCCGTGGAAGGGAGGAGCGTCAGGTTGCCGGTGTGCGCAGTGCCGCCGGGGTTTGGACCGCCGAGGTAACTGGCTCCGGGACTGATTGTGACGTTGCCCACCGTCCCGCCGTCTTCGACGATCAGCTCCCCCAGGCCGGTCATGGTGATCGGGCCGTCATACGCGTTCTCAACGTCGACGAATCCGTTCGAGGTCAGCGGAGCGGTGGTCGTGTCGTTGCCGCCGAGGCGTACTCCGGAGCCGCTGACCGCGGAGATGGCGATGCTGCCCGCGCCGGTAATCGCCGCGTCGAGTTGCTCGACCGTGCCGATGAAGTTCAGCGTCAGCGCATGACCGTTCAGATCGAGGCTGCCGCTGACACCGACGTAATGGCTGGCCGAATCGAGCGACCACGTCTCGTCGGTGGCGAGCGTGATCGGATTGGCGATCGACGAGACATTGTCTGTGTCCGTGTAGATGATCCCGCCCGCGCCGAGCGTGATTGCGTTGCCGCTGATGGAGTAATTGCCGCCGCTGATGGTGATCGAATGCAGGTTGAGACCGGCGGCGAGGTCGTCGCTGTTCGTCTGATTTGCACCGGTCGCAGGGAAGATGAGGTCGTCGCCGTTCGACGGCGCGACGCCTCCGCTCCAGTTCGTTCCAATGCTCCACAGATTGCTCGTCGCACCGGTCCAGGTGAGCGTCGCCGCATCGACGGACGCCGAGACCCAGAGCACCGCGATCATCATCAACACTCGGCGCATCACACGGCTCCTCTGAAGTGATGTCGAAACCTCGGGTTTCGTTTCAAGGCTCGCTGTTTTCGAGCTGGATTGATCCATCCGGCATCCGCCGCGCGGTCGGTGCGAACTGCCCGATGAAATCGCGCTTCCACCACGCGCCGCTCTTCGCGCGCTCCGCCGATGTGGTGAACCAGTACTGCCACTCGACGGCACGCACCGCTGCCGGCGGCCTCCTCGGAAACGGATTCCCGGCGAAGAGCTCGAGCACCTCGGGCTGATTCTGGAGCAGACGGACCTCGACGTTGAGGACCCAGCGGTTGTCGGCCCACGTGCCGAGCGAAGCAAACCACAAGTTCCAGTCGAAGCGCGGCTGATACGGCGCGTAAATGCCCGGCGGCTTGAAGATATTCTGCGGTTTGTAGCGGAACGGGTACGCGTACCACGTCCTGCCGTCGTACGTTCCCTGAAATTCGATCTCGTATCGCGCGCGCGTCATCACCGCGAAGAGCCCGTACGTGTTGGCGACGCGGAACGGCTCGAGCAATGTCACCGTCGGAAAGTTCGGCATGAAGAACGCGGCAACTGTAGTAATGAATACTATAGAGAGCACGATCGCGGCCACGTAGGAGGTTCGCCGCGGGCCGTCCGCCGTTCGCCGCGGACGCGTTGCGAACAGCCGGTCGTCGAGCAGGAGAAAGCCGAGGAACAACACGAGGTAGTTGAGGAACGCATAGTTCGCGGTGAGGATGATCCCGATCTGCAGCGGCGTCGTGATCACGAACGCGATTCGCCTCGACCACTTCGGAAAGAAGACGAGCCATGCGATGAACAGCTCGACGATCAGCGTTGCGGCGGCGGTGGCGGCGTGGAACATGTGCGGCCACTGCTGCACGTACCAGCCGATCCACGTCGGCAGCGGACCGTTCTCGTAGTACTTGTCCATCGCAGTGAGGTTTCGCC
>DATIZY010000070.1:0-9097 GCA_035516895.1 Thermoanaerobaculia bacterium
AGCGTAGGGCGGCGCAGCCCTGCGATCTACGCGCGGTAGAACTTCTTCGAGATCGGCCATGGCCGAGGTAGCCTCGGTGCATGAAGAAGAAGCAGAGTGCGACCGCCGCACGGCAACAGATCCTTCAATGCATCGTCCTGATCCGCTCTCAGAAAGTAATTCTCAGCCACGACCTCGCCGCGCTCTATGAGGTACCGACGAAGGTCTTGATGCAGGCGGTCAAAAGAAATGAGCGCCGCTTCCCCACGGACTTCATGTTCCGGCTCTCGCCGCGCGAGTTCCGAATCTTGAGGTCACAAATTGTGACCTCAAGTTCGTGGGGCGGCAGGCGAACGGCGCCGTTCGCATTCACCGAACAGGGCGTGGCGATGCTGTCGAGCGTGCTGCACAGCCGTCGCGCGATCGCCGTGAATATCGAGATCATGCGCGCCTTCGTCCGGCTGCGCCGGATGGTGGTGGAGTACGCGGAGCTCGGCCGTCGAATCGATGCGCTCGAGGAGCGCACAGATGGACAGTTCCATATCGTCTTCGACGCGATCCGTGCGCTGATGGCTCCGCAGGCGCAGCCGAAGCGCCGCATCGGCTACCTCTCCGCTGCGCCCGAGCCGTCGTGAAGCGGCAGCCGCGCGCCCGATTCGAGTGCGAGCAAACGGCGCTTGACATCGATGCCGCCGCCGAACCCGGTGAGCGATCCGTTGGAGCCGATGACGCGGTGGCACGGCACGATGATCGGAATCGGATTCGCGCCGTTGGCCGCGCCGACTGCACGCGTCGCGGCCGGGCGTCCGATTTCCCGTGCGATCGCGGCGTACGTGCGCGTCTCGCCGTACGGAATCCGCTGGAGCGCGCGCCAGACCTCGATCTGAAACGGCGTGCCGCGCAGTGCGAGCGGCACATCGAATCGCGTTCGCATTCCGGCGAAGTACTCATCGAGCTGCCGGATGACCGGCGCGAGACGCGCGTCGTCGGGCATCGAGGTCGCCGGAGGAGTGGCGGGAGGGAAGTGCACTTCGAGAAGGCCATCTCCTGCGGCGATGAGAAGCAGATCGCCGATCGGGCTGGCGGCGTACGCGTGCCACATCATCGCGATATCGATCGCTCGGCGTTGCTCGCGTCGGACCAGGCCTGCGCGGCGATCCGCCACCGCCCGTCGCTCTGCCGCTTGAAGACGAGCAGATAGTCGCCGTGGGCCGTTATGACACCGTGCGGCGTCGTGATCGTCTCGTCGTAGGTTCCGCTGTCGTAGGCCAGATTGCCCGAACCCTCGAGCGTGATCCCGTGAAACGCGATGTGCGGCGTGTTCGTGGCCAGCACGTTTTCGAAAAGCTCGCGGATCGCCGGCGTGCCCGTCGTTCGCGGCGCGGTCGGCCGGAGAAAGACCGCGTCCGGCTCGTACAGCTTCATGATGTCGTCGAGGCGCTTGGCGTTCCAGTCGGCGACCCAATCTTCGCGGACGTGCTCGATGAGCTCGATGTCGGCGAGCGGCTTCGGCGCGGAACCGCCCGAGTGCGCACACGCGATCGCAGCGAAAGCGAGAAGAAGCGAGAGTTTTCGCATCAGGGCCGGGACGGCGCTGTGATCGTACTCTGTCTGTTGGAAACGAGCCAGTGCTCGCGATGGGTGAGGATGCCCCACGCAACCAGCGCGGGAACGACGATGAGAAAGGCGGCGATGATGAGATCGCCCGCGCGCGACGCGCGCATCGTTTCGAGAGCTTCCTTCCGCGTTCCGCGGAGCATTTGCACTCCCCCTCCGCTGGCGTTCGGGACGATCGCGTTCTTTTCGGCGGAGTAGTTGCCGATGACGCAGACCTGCGCGCCGGCGGGGATCGCGCGCTCGGTGAAGCGCGCGTCGCTCAGATCGCGATGGCGCGTCAGAAGCCAGTCTTTGCGCACTCCGCCGCTGCCATCGTCGAACAGGTGTGCGCTCTCGTCGAGATGCAGAAAAACGCGGCCGAGGCTCTGGTCGTCCGCGGAGGCCGTGGCGAGGTAGGTTCGCGCGCGATTCTCGTCGACAGTGCTCTGCGGGAAATTGTCGAGCGCCGGAAACGCCAGCAGGCGGATGTCGCGCACGCCCGCGCGGATCGTGCACGGTGCGAGTGCAAGCCCCATCCGATCCTGCACGCTCGTCGACCGCTCACCGGGCTTGCCCGGCTCGTCGTGATGCACCGTGTACTCATACGCGACACATTCGGCTCCGCTGAACGGTGCCTGCAGCGGCGCGCCGGTCGGATCGAGCGTGCCGGCGATTGCCGTGCGTTCGCCATCGCGCGGCGGTCCGTCCGGAAGTGCGATCAGCATCGCGTCGTGGTTGTCGATGCGCGATTTGCGAAGCGAGCCGACGCCAAGCGCGACGAAAAACGAAACGATCAGAGCGCCGATCCAGTCTCCGGGCGGCGAATAGATTCGGTGATAGACGAAGTCCGCGCCGGCAAATGCAACGGCCCAGACCACCATCGTGATGAGGAAACTCCTGATGTCCGCGAAACAGCAAGCGAGCTCTGCAAATTCTTGGCGCCGGTTGAAATGCGGGCAACACGCGCATCGTTTAGAATCGCCGTAGTCGTCCAAATCGATGTTGAAAAAACTCATGGTCGCGGCGGCGATGCTGTGTGCAGTCAGTGCTTTCGCCGCGCCGCAGAAGACGCTGGTCCAGAAGCTCCTGAGCGAGGCTCCCGGACTGCATCCGCAGGCGCTGGAGCAGGCGCTCGATGCCGCGCATCGCGCGTCGGAACGCGGACAGCTCCGGCGCAGCGACCTGCTGACGGTCATCGATTACTCGATCCGCTCCTCCGAGCCGCGCCTGTTCGTCTTCGATCTCAAAGCCGGAAAGCTCCTCTTCCGCGAGCTCTGTGCGCACGGCAAGAATTCCGGCGGCGACGTCGCGAAGTTCTTCTCCAACGACCCCGGCAGCGACGAAACGAGCCTCGGTCTGTTCGTGACCGAGGATACGTACATCGGCCATAACGGGTATTCGCTGCGGCTTCGCGGGCTCTCGCCGGGCCTCAACGACATGGCCGAAGCACGTGCGATCGTGATGCACGGCGCGTATTACGTCAGCAGGGAAGCGATCAAAGTGCTCGGCCGTCTCGGCCGCAGCTGGGGATGCCCCGCGGTGCGGGCCGATGTCGCGCACAAATTGATCGACACAATTCGCGGCGGAACGGCGATCTTCGCGTACTACCCGCACGCGTAATGCGCGGCGGCGGCGCCTCAGGCCGCCATCGAGCCTGCCCTTCCACCAATCCTAGACTTTCGTCGGATGCGCTCGCGTTCTTCCCGCGTGAGAATCGCTGCATGAACGAACTCACCACACTTTCGAATCAACTCGCCGACATCGTCGCTTCGATCGCTCCCGCAGTCGTGCAAGTGCAGCGCGTGAGCGGGGTCGTGTACGCGGAGGACGCGATCCTCACCAACGCTCGCGCGTTGGGCCGCGAGGACGGCCTTCACGTGCGCACGCACGACGGCCGGTCGGTCGCCGGCGAGCTGCACGGCTGGGATCCGGCGACAGGGCTCGCCCTCGTGCGCGCATCGGGTCTCGGCGTCGCGCCGGCAGCGCAGGCGAGCGAGCCCGCGCGCGTCGGCAATCTCGCGATCGCAGTCGGCCGCTCGTGGAGCAACGCCGTCACGGCGAGCATCGGCATCGTCTCGGTCATCGGCGGTCCGCTGCGCACCGGGCGCGGACGATCGATCGAGGAGGTGATCCGCACGACCGCGCCGATGCACGAAGGATTCGCCGGCGGCGCGTTCGTCGACGTCGCCGGCCGCGCGATCGGTATCGCCACCGCGGCATCGATTCGCGGCCTCGGCGTGATCATCCCCGCTTCGATCGCGTGGAAGACCGCGGCGTCGCTCCTCGCGCACGGCCGCATTCGCCGCGGATACCTCGGCATCGCAGGCCAGCCGGTTCGGCTCAGCGACGATCAGCGCGCGCTTCTGATTGTGGATGTCAAGCCGGACAGCCCCGCGTCCGCCGCCGGTCTGCGCGTCGGCGACAGCATCACGACATTCGACGGACGCGCCGTCGAGGACCCCGAAGATCTGCTGGAGCTCCTGAACGAGGAGAGCGTCGGAAAGGCGATCGAGGTCAGCATTGTTCGAGGAGAAAGCACAAAAGAGTTGAAGGTGACGATTGCCGAGCGTTGAAGCGGAACTGTATGAGGCGCTGACGCCGCGCGAGCTGGAGGTGCTCGAGGTGCTGGCCGAAGGCCTGTCGAACAAAGCGATCGCCGCACGGCTCGGCATCACGGAGCACACCGTGAAGTTTCACGTCTCTGCGATCTTCGCGAAGCTCGGCGCGGAGAATCGCACGGATGCGGTGCGGCGCGGCGTCCGGCGCGGGCTCATCACGCTCTGAGCGGAGGGATGTCGGGACGGGCGAGCGCCCGTCCCGTGCCGCAATCAGTTCTCTTTTTCTTCGACGGTCGTTTTCACTTCACGGTCGCCGAAGACACCTTCCTTCTTTTCGGACCTCGTGGTCTTCTGCTCCTTCGGGTTGCCGAAGAGATCCTTTTTCGTTTCCGTCGTTTCGGTGATTTTCTTTTCTTCAGCCATGCTTACGTCCTCCTTGCTGATCAATAGAGCAACGCCTGTGCCCCGGCCGTACAGTGCTCGCGCTCGCTGCATCTTCCTGCGTTTACGATCGATCCCGGCTGCGTGTCATGGATGGATGTAACGATTACGTGCGAGGACGGCCGCGATTGCACGCTGCGGGCTGTGAGAGAATCGCGCGGTCCAAAACGAGGAGGTCACAATGAAATCCGTTCTGATCGGCGTGCTGGCGATCGGCCTTGGCGCCGGTTTCGTCATCGCACAAGAACATCCGGAGCATCCGACCGGCAAGACGGCGGCGAAGAAGGGCTATTCGATGGACGATCTCGAGAAGGCGATCACCGCCGAGATCGAGAACGCGCAGAAGAGCGACGGTTACTATCACGTCAAAGACGGCGACAAGACGTGGAACCTCAAACTCGACCACGTCCACAAAGAGCGGCTGGCGCGCACGGACGAGACGACGTATTTCGCCTGCACCGATTTCAAATCGGACGACGGCCACACCGTCGACGTCGATTTCTTCATGAAAGACAACGGCCAGAAGCTGGTCCTCGCGGACACGTCGCTGCACAAGGTCGACGGCAAGCCGCGCTACAACTGGAAAGAGAAGGACGGCTACTGGGTCAAAGAAGCTTCGCAGTAACGGCGGTTGACTGGAGCGGCAATCGGCGCACGCGATTGCCGCTCGCCGCGAAGTACGCGTTGAGCACGGCCGGCACGAGCGGCGGAACGGGCGGCTCGCCCATGCCGGTCGGCCGGGCATCGGCAGCCGGCAGGATGTGCGTTTCGATCGCCGGGGCATCCGCGATGCGCGGCACGTCGTAGTCGCCGAACGTCGACTGCTCGACGCGTCCGCCTCGAATCGTGATCTGGGTCCGCAGCTGTGTGAGAGCCCAGATCACTCCGCCTTCGACCTGCTGTTCGACGCCGATCGGGTTCACCACCGGTCCGCAATCGACGGCGCACACCACGCGATCGACGGTGAAATCTCTCGCGCCTTTCATCGTGATTTCCGCAACGTAGGCGAGCCTCGTGTCGCCGTCGTAGATGTTGCAGGCGACGCCACGCGCACGGCCGGCGGGCAGCGGCGTGTTCCAGCCGGAGCGGTCGCGCACCGCTTCGAGCACGCGGCGCAACCGCTTGTGCTCGTCCGAACGCAGCAGATCGAGGCGCAGTTGCAGAGGGTCGCGACCTGCCGCGCGCGCGAGCTCGTCGATGAACGACTCGCGCGCGAATACCGACGACGGCGCATACACAGCTCGCCACGGGCCGTAGCGGACGGGCGAATCGACGCGCACGTACGACATCTCCATGTGCGGAATTTCGTAGGGGTTGTCGGGAACGCCCCACGCCGCATCGCGATAAAACGCGGCGAGATCCGCCATTTCCGCGCGTGCAGGCGGATCGTCGATGTTCATGATCGGATTGGAAATCTTCTTGTGACTCCAGACGACGACGTTGCCTTCGTCATCGATGCCGCCGCGCAGCGCGTGAACCGACGCATGCTGCAGATGGCCGTGCTGCATGTCGTCGGGTCGCGTCCAGAGGATCTGCACCGGACGTCCGACGGCACGCGACAGCTCGGCCGCTTCGACGGCGTAATCGGCGGACAGCCGCCGCCCGAAACCGCCGCCTAACAACGTCACGTGCACCGTCACGTTCTCCGCGGAAATGCCAAGCCTGCGGCCAACGAGCTTCTGCACTCGCGGAGGCGATTGCGTGGGCGCCCAGATCTCGCATGAGCCGGCGCGCGCATGCGCGATGCAGTTCATCGGTTCGACGGGAGCGTGCGCGTAGAACGGATAGATGTACGTCGCTTCGAGCGTCTTCGCACCGGCGACGTTCGTTGCTTTGCCCTCGCGCCGCATGACGACGCCATCCTGCTGCGCAGCGGCGACGAGCGACTCGATGTAGCGATCGGAATCGAAGCCGGCGTGCGGCCCGTCATCGAAGCTGATCCGCAAAGCGTCGCGCCCTTTCATCGCGGCCCAGGTGTTGTCGGCGACCACTGCGACGCCGCTCGAGATCGCAACCACATCGCGGACGCCATGAATGTGCTTCGCCTTGGACGCATCGAAGCTCGTCACGCCGCCACCCACGACCGGCGGACGGGCAACCGACGCGAAGAGCATTCCGGGTACCCGCATATCGATGCCGTATTTCGCTTTTCCGCTGACGATGTCGCCGCCGTCAATCCGCGAGATGCGCCGGCCGATGATCCGGAACTCGGATGCCAGCCGGAGCGGCGGGTCTTTCGGCACGGCGACGTTCGAAGCGGCATCGACGAGCTCCGCGAACGCAACGCGGCGCTTTCCGTCCGTGACGAATCCGTTCTCGGTCCGCAGCGTCGCGCGATCGATTCGCCAACGCGCGGCGGCCGCAGCGATCAGCATCTCGCGCGCCGCGGCCCCGATTTTTCGCAGCGGCGTGAAGCTGCCGCCGACGCTCCAGCTGCCTCCGGTGTTGAGGGTCTTGAAATCGGGGCCGGTCGACGCCTGCACGATGCGCACGCGCGACCAGTCGGCCCCGAGCTCGTCGGCGAGGATCATCGGCAGCGACGTCCGGACGCCCTGCCCCATTTCCGATTTGCCGACCGTCAGCGTGACGGTGCCGTCGCGATCGATCTGCAGCCACGCGTTTGGCCGGAACGCCTTCCGCTTTCCGGCGCCGATGCCGAGGATCAGGGCGGTGCCGGAGAGAGCGGTGAGTTTGAGAAACTCGCGGCGCGAATTCATTTGCGCTCTCCCGCCGCTCCATGAATCGCCGCTCGAATGCGCGGATACGTCCCGCAGCGGCACACGTGATCGCCGAGCGCCTCGTCGATGTCGGCATCGCTCGGCGCCGCATGTGTCCGAAGAAGCGCCGCCGCCTCCATGATCATCCCGGGCTGGCAATAGCCGCACTGAGCGACGTCGGCGGCGAGCCATGCGCGCTGACACGGGTGGCTGCCGTCCGCGGAAAGACCTTCGATCGTGGTGTAGCGCTTGCCGGCAGTCGCGGCGATGGCGATCTGGCAGGAGCGCACCGCGCGGCTGTTCTCGTGAACGGTGCATGCTCCGCAGACGCCGACGCCGCAACCATACTTCGTGCCTGTGAGGCCGAGCTGATCGCGGAGGACCCAGAGCAGGGGAGTGTCGGCATCGCTGTCGACGTCGTGCGTTCGTCCGTTGACGTTGAGCGCGAATCTGGCCATTGCGATTTTAGATAGCACTCCGGGTGACGGGACGAAGTGCCATTCCGGCAAATTCACCGCGGCGGCAGTGTGTGGCTCAGCGAGCTAAAGGCGTGTTCGCGTCCGTGCCGGCATTTTGGCTCGCTCGATCCACGGCTCGACGCCGGCAACGGTGCAGCGCGGAATCGGATGGCCTAACGCGGCCTCGATCTGCCGCACGGTCATCAGGTCCTGCCAGGTGACGATCGACGAGACGATGCCCTCGCGATCGACGCGCGCCGTTCGGCCGGCGCGGTGAATGTAGTCCTCGGCGTTCTCCGGAATGTCGAAGTTGATGACGTGCTCGATCCCGGGCACGTCGATGCCGCGGCCGGCGATATCGGTGGCGACGAGAATGCGATGCTCGCCCTCGCGAAACGTCGACAGCGCCTTCACCCGTTTCGACTGCGACCGATCGGCGTGAATTCGCGCGACGGGATGCCCCTGCCGCTGCAGGATGTGGTAGAGCCACTCGGCGTCGACTTTCCGGCGGGTGAAGACGAGCGTCGAGCCGAGCTCCTGATGCAACAGAGCGAGGAGGCACGGACGCTTGTTCTCCGGCGCGACGACGTACAGCCGGTGCGTGATGCCGACCGCCGCGCGGCCGACCGGCGTGATGTCGATGCGCAGCGGATCGTCGAGGAACGTGCGGGCGAGCTCCTCGACCGCCGGCGGCATCGTCGCGGAGAACATCATCGTGCGCCGCTTCTTCGGGAGCTTCGCGATGATCTGCCGCACCTGCGGGAGAAATCCGAGGTCGAGCATGTGGTCGGCTTCGTCGAGGACGAGCTCCTCGACGCTGTCGACGCGGATCGAGCGGCGTTTGATGTGATCGAGCAGACGGCCCGGCGTCGCCACGAGGATGTCGGGCTGCGCGGCGAGATCGCGCATCTGTCCTTGCATCTTCACGCCGCCGATCAGACAGACGGGGTTGATGTCGTGATTCTTTCCGAAGAGCTCGAGAAAAGCCTGCGTCTGCAGCGCGATCTCGCGCGTCGGGCAGACGATGAGCGCGCGAAGCCCGCCGCCGTGCCGAAGCTTCTCGGCGAGCGGA
This sequence comes from Thermoanaerobaculia bacterium, assembly GCA_035516895.1. GTDB lineage: Bacteria > Acidobacteriota > Thermoanaerobaculia > Gp7-AA8 > Gp7-AA8 > Gp7-AA10. The sequence continues at coordinate 8,822 of DATIZY010000070.1, forward strand.
ATCACGAACGCCGCGGTTTTTCCGGAGCCGGTCTGCGCGAGCGCGATGATGTCGCGTCCCTGCAGCGCGGGTGGAATGACCGCTGCCTGGATCGGCGTCGGATGTTCAAACCCGACCTCGCGAATCGATTCCAGGATCGGTGCGCTGAGGCTGAGCTCCGCGAAACTCTCGATTGTCGTTGGGACTGGATGTTGGGGCAGACGTGCGTCCATCTACACAATCATATGAGGAGTCAGGACTGAAGACTGAGGACGTAGGACTTAGGACTTAGGACTG
>DATIZY010000071.1:0-7875 GCA_035516895.1 Thermoanaerobaculia bacterium
ATGATTCTGCAGAAACTCAAACAGGCCGCTGAGGATTACCTCGGCGAGAAGGTCGACCGCGCGGTCATCACCGTTCCGGCCTACTTCAACGACTCGCAGCGCCAGGCGACGAAAGACGCCGGCGAGATCGCGGGCCTCAAGGTCGAGCGCCTCGTCAACGAGCCCACCGCGGCAGCGCTCGCATACGGCCTCGACAAGAAAACGAACGAGACGATCGCCGTCTACGATTTCGGCGGCGGCACGTTCGACATCTCGGTCCTCGAAGTGGGTGAGGGCGTCGTCGAAGTCAAATCGACGAACGGAGACACGCACCTCGGCGGCGACAACATCGACCAGCGGCTGATCGACTGGATCATCGAGGAGTTCAAGAAGGACCAGGGCATCGACCTGTCGAAAGACAAGATGGCTCTGCAGCGTCTGAAAGAAGCCGCGGAGAAAGCGAAGATCGAATTGAGCTCGACGATGTCGACGGACATCAACCTTCCGTTCATCACGGCGGACCAGTCGGGCCCGAAGCATCTCAACATGGCGCTCACCCGCGCGAAGTTCGAGCAGCTCGTCGGCGACATCATCCAGAAGACGATGGGCCCGGTGAAGCAGGCGCTCGCGGACGCGGGCGTCGATCCGAAGAAGATCGATGAGGTCGTGCTCGTCGGCGGCTCGACGCGAATCCCGATGGTGCAGAAGCTCGTACAGGACTACTTCGGCAAAGAGCCGCACAAGGGCGTCAATCCCGACGAGGTCGTCGCGGTCGGCGCGGCGGTGCAGGGCGGCGTGTTAGGCGGCGACGTCAAGGACGTGCTGCTGCTCGACGTCACTCCGCTGTCGCTCGGCATCGAGACCCTCGGCGGCGTCTCGACGAAGCTCATCGAGCGGAACACCACGATCCCGACGCGCAAGTCGGAGATCTTTTCGACCGCGGCCGACAATCAGACGTCGGTCGAGATCAAGGTGCTGCAGGGCGAGCGCGAGATGGCGCGCGACAACAAGCTTCTCGGCGTGTTCCACCTCGTGGGCCTTCCGCCGGCGCCGCGCGGCATGCCGCAGATCGAAGTCACGTTCGACATCGACGCGAACGGCATCATGAACGTTTCGGCGAAGGACCTCGGCACCGGCAAGGAGCAGAAGATCACGATCACCAGCTCGTCCGGCCTGTCGAAGGACGACGTGCAGAAGATGGTCAAGGACGCCGAGGCCCATGCGGCCGAAGACAAGACGCGCCGCGAGGAGATCGAAGCGAAGAACCATCTCGACACGCTGGTGTACAGCGTCGAGAAGATGCTGAACGAGAACCGCGACAAGATCTCGGGCTCGGACGTCAGCAATCTCGAGTCGGCGATCAGCGAAGCGCGCAAAGCGATGGAGCAGGGTGGCGTCGACAACATCAAACGCGCCACCGACAATCTCACGAAGGCGTCGCACAAGCTCGCCGAGGTGATGTATCAGCAGGGCGGCCCGAACGCGGGCCCGGGAGCGGGAGCGCAGCAGCCGGGCGGAGGTCAGCAGTCGTCGAACAAGGATGACGTGATCGAAGCCGAGGTTGTGGACGAGAATAAATAACTGAAGCGGGCGCCTAACGGCGCCCGCGTTGTCTGTTGTCTGTTTTCTGTGGGCGGGCGGGACAGACAACAGACAACAGACAACGATTTCTATGTCACGGCGAAGAGCAGACGGTTACGTGATGATCTCGGTCATCGCAGAGCGTTACAACATTCATCCGCAGACGCTGCGGCTTTATGAGCGCGAAGGGCTGATCAAGCCGGCGCGCACGTCCGGAAACACGCGTCTCTACGGGCAGGACGAGATCCGCAAGCTCGAGATGATCCTCGCGCTGACGCGCGACCTCGGCGTGAATCTCGCCGGCGTCGAAGTGATTCTCAATCTGCAGAACGCCATCGAGGACGCGCGCGACGCACTCGATCGCGCGGAGGATCACTTCGAGCAGATGATGAAGATCATCCGCCAGGCCGTGCTCGACAAACGCCACGGCATCGATCGCGAGAACGCGCTGGTGCGCGTGGGATCGCGGGCGATCACGAAAGCGAAGTGAGCCGCGGCTTCAGCGTCGTCCAGAGCGATGCGAAGTGATCGCGCGATTGGCGCAGCCGCGCCACGAGGCTGCGATACGCGCTTGCGCCACGCAGATGTTCGAGCAGCGGCTCGTTTTCGATCGCGGCAAGGCACGGAAACCCGCCGTGCACGGCGTCGTTCAGCCATCCGACCGCTTCGTCATTTCGCCCGAGCACGGCGAGCGCACACGCGACGTCGAATTGGGCGTGATGAAAATGTCCGTACGGCTTGCGATTGCGCAGGGTACGCTCGATCGCCTGCTGCGCGGCCTGTTCGTTGCCCTTCAGCGCTTCAAGGATGGCGCGTCCGCAATGAAAAAGGATTTGCGTTGGAAATTTGCGCGATGCGGTGTCGATCAAACGCTCCGCCGCGGCGAGGTCGCCGAGATGCAGATGCGCGAGAACCGTGACGTAATCGGCCCAGCTCGAATCGGACCCTTTCGGCAGGAGGTCGGCGCCGCGGAGGACTTCATCGTAGCGTCGGACGACGAGCTGCAGCACGATCGAGTGTGACAGCGCCGTCGCATCCGCCGGGTTGATCGAAATCGCGCGCGCAAACTGTTCGCTGCCTTCTTCGATGAGGCCGACGTGAAACAGCAGCGTCGCCAGCCAGTCGAATCCCTCCGTCAGATTCGGGCGCTCGCCGAGCGCGGCGACGAGCTCGCGCATCGCGTATTCGTGCTGAAAACCGCCCTGCGGCGTCCACGCGATGCGAGCCTGCATGTAGTGCCCTTCCGGAAGATCGGGATCGAACGCCAGCGCGCGTTCGCACATCTCTTTCGCGCGCTCCCACCAGCCGCCCTCGGGATCCCAGGTGTACGCGAGGCGGCCGTAGGCGTCCGAGAGTCCGATGAGCGGCAGTGGATTTTCCGGTTCCAGCTCGTGGGCGCGCTCGAAATTCTCGATCGCTTCGTTGACCGCCGCGATCGTTTCGGTGAGCAGCGTGACGCGTCCCCTGATGATGAGATCGAGCACGTCGCCGCTCGCCTGAACCCGTTTCGCAAGCCGCTGCTCGTCGCGCGGCGTCAGCTCGAGCTGCAGCGCCGCGACGATTTTTCTCGACACTTCGTCCTGCATCGCAAAGATGTCCTCGAACGTCGTATCGATTTTCGTCGACCACAGCGGGCGTTCCTCGCTTGCGCTGACGAGTTGCACGGTCACTCGCAATCGGGAGCCGGCGCGCTGCACCGTGCCGGCGACGACCGCATCGACACCGAGATCGCGGGCGGCGGCGATCGGATCCGAGGTCGTTTGATATTTCAGGATCGCCGCGGTCGGCCTCACGAGCAGCGACTGGACGAGTGCGAGCTCGCTCGTCACCGCATCGGCGAGAGCAAGACCGAGGTGCACGTTCTCGGCGTCGTGAGTGAGCAATTGAAACGGCAGCACCGCGAGCGATCGCTGCCTCTTCTCCGGCTTCGCGGCGAGCTGCGATTGCAGTTCTGCGATCGCCGGACGGCGCGCCGGATCCTTCGCGAGCATTCGAACGATCAGCTCATCGAGCGTTCGCGGCAGCGCCGGATTCAGTTTGCGCGGCGATGGTGCCTCGCGATTGAGAATGTCCGACATCAAGAGGGCGTCCGTTCGTGTATCGAACGGACGGCGAGCGGTGGCCATCTCGAACATCACCACGCCGAGCGCGTAGACGTCCGACGCCGGCGATGCGTTCTCGCCGCGAAGAATCTCGGGCGCGATGTACGGCAGCGTGCCGACGATGCGCGCGGAGATCTCTTCCGAGCGATGTGCGGTCGCTTCGTCGGGCGACGAGCTGACGATCGTCGCCAGACCGAAGTCCATGACCTTCACGTGGCCGCTGGGCGCGATCATGATGTTGCCGCTCTTGATGTCGCGGTGCACGATTCCGCGCGCATGCGCGGCGGCAAGCGCCTCGGCGACTTCGACCGAGATCGAAACCAGCTGGTCGGTCGGAATCGCTCCGCGCGCGATGCGTTGCTGCAGCGTCTCGCCTTCGACGCGCTCCATCACGATCACCGGCTCGCCGCCGCGATCCAACACATCGTGAACCGTGCAGATGAACGGATGATCGAGCGCTGCGGCGGCGCGCGCTTCGCGAAGGAAAAGCTTGCGCGAGGCTTCGCTGTCGAGCCGCGCGTTCGCGATGACCTTCACCGCGACCGTGCGATCGAGTTTCTCGTCGTGCGCGGCAAACACTTCCCCCATGCCGCCCTGACCGAGGCGGCCAGTGATGCGGTATTGCCCGATTCGTTCGTTGAGCAAGCGAGGCGATGGTAGCACTCGTGATCCGCATCACCATTCGCCGGCATTCTGGCGCGCCTGCTGCGTGTTGCACTGTTCGTGATTTACCGGAACTCTCTCCTCGCGAATCACGTCACCTGGACGATCGAGCCGTCGCCGGAGGCGGCGGAGATCGCGCGAACGTTTCTCCGCTCCGAGTGTCAGATCCTTCGGCTCGCCGCGGTCGCGTCGAACACGATCGCTGAAGTGGAGTCGTTTCTCACCGCGACAGCGGACGTGCCGATGAGCGTCTACCGCTCGGCGGCGGGCGATCTCCTCGTCCGCACGGCGGGCGATGACCTGCTGATCACCGGCAAGACGGCCGAGGTTCTCGGCGCGTACATCGACCAGGAAGTCGTGACGACGGAAGATCGTCTCGACATGACGTTGCGGCGCGTGGTCGGCCTGTAGAATCCGACGGACTGTCGCTGCCGGCCTTCAGCGCGGCACACGGATGTCGGATGCGCGTGATCGTCACCGGAGCGTCGGGTCTCGTCGGCCGGGCAGCAGTGAAGCGCTTCGGCGCGATCGCGCTCACGCATGCGGATCTCGACATCACGGACGCCAAAGCGGTGCAGCGGAGCGTTGGGAACACCGATCTCGTGATCAACTGCGCGGTCATCGGCGTCGACGCATGCGAGGGCGATCCGGCGCTGGCGCGTGCGGTCAACGTGGACGGTCCGGCAAACCTCGCGCGCGCGGCGAAATCGCTTCTCCACTTCAGCAGCAATTACGTCTTCGACGGCGAGACGGAGAAGTTCTACGCGATCGAGGACGAAGCGCGTCCGGTGAACGAGTACGGCCGGACGAAGCTCGCCGGCGAACGCGAAGTCCTGCGGATCAATCCTCGATCGTTCGTCGTGCGCAGCTCCTGGATCTTCGGTCCCGGCAAGCCGTCGTTCATTAGCACCGTGCACGAAAAACTGCGGGCCGGCGAGCGCGTGCATGCGGTCGCCGACGTGTGGGCCAGTACGACGTACGTCGACGACCTCGTCGAGGCTGTTTCGCGAATCGTCGAGCAGCGCCGCTTCGGTCTCCATCACGTGGTCAACGCCGGCGTCTGCTCGAACGAGACCTTCGCGCGCGAAGCGGCGCGCATCGTCGGAGCGGATCCGTCCCTCGTCGTGCCCGCGTCGACGCGCGAAATGCATCGCGCGCCGCGGCCGCGCTACACGCCGCTCGCGATGTCGCAACCGCTTCGTGACTGGCGCATTGCGCTCGAAGGATCGATTCGTCGCTCCGATGGAAAAGACGAGCTACGCGCCGGGGGACTTCTGCTGGACGAACCTCGCGACGAGTGACTGGAAAGCGGCAAAGCAGTTCTACACATCGCTCTTCAGGTGGACGTCGAATGAGTTTCCGATGGGCGATCAGCCGCATGGAGACGATTCAGGATCCGCAGAGCGCGCGAAAGCAAAGTCCCTCGGCGCCAAACTGCTGGTGTGGGAAGCTCGAAAGCAGAAAGGCGCGGCGCCCACCGATTGCGATTCGACGGCGACGAACGCGACATCGAGCGTCGCGCTCGCCGGCATTCCGAACGCCGGCCGATTCGCGGTGCTCGCCGATCCGCAAGGCGCCCCGTTCGCGATCATTCGCCTGACGATGACGCGGTGAGCGTCGCCGGTGAGGCGCTCTCCGATCCGATCGGCTTGCAGCGATAGCGATCGGATGGAGGCGCAAGCCACGGGCCGCGCTCCACGAGCTGCGCATCCTTCGCCGGCGCGGCCTTCGTGATCGCGAGCGGCGTCAGCGCATAGATCGGAATTCCGAGCCGCCGCGCTTCTCTCTCGTCGTTCTCCGACGGCCACGGTGCATTCGCCGGATGCGTGTGGATGATCGCGATCGTGCCTCGGGGAATCAGGCCGCGGAATGTCGCGCGGGCATGTTGATACGTCGCCGGCCAGACGAGGCACTGCAGATTGCCGCCGCCTTCATCGACGATGAAGGCCGCGCGCTCGGTACGCTCGATCGTGGAGATGCGGTTCGTCCAAAGCAGGTCACGGCTGAACATCACTCCTGCCTCGGAGCCGAACAGCGGATCGCGCACGAGCGAGAGCACGAGAGTGAGGACCGCGATTTCCATGGATCGCAGCGTAGAGACGGCGCGTGCTGCGCTCTTGTCCCGGTTGGCCGCGTTGCATGACGCGAAGTAACGATGTGGTCAACAGCGGCACAGGATCCTCGTTCGCCGTGTTGTGTGGGTCATGAGTTTGTCGGGGGAAATCGTCCGGACCGGGAGCCACGAAAAAGGGATCGTCTGTCACGAAATGTTTTACACGGCGGGCGCGCGGCTCGCGACGCACGCGCACGAGCTGCCGTTTTTCGCGCTCACGCTCGACGGAAGCTTCGGCGAAACGGTCAACGGCACGACGATCGAGTACGAGCCGCTCGGCGTCGTCTACCACGGCGCGGGCGAGGAGCATTCGGTCGCGGTCGGCGATCGTTACGTGCGCTGTTTTGTGATTGAATTAAATCATCACGAAATTGAACGACGCTATTCTTTACGATTGCCGCGGTCGATGCTGCGTGCCGGCGACGGGACGCTCGCATCGCTCTTGACCGCCGCATATCGCGAGCTGCGGTACGCCGATTCATGTTCGTGGCTCGCAATCGAGGCGGTCGCCCTGCAGCTGCTCGTCAGCGCAGCGCGCGTTGCGGACGAGGGCCGGCCCACGTGGCTGCGGCGCGTCGAGGAGCTGCTTCGCGAGCGTTTTCGTTCGCCGCTGACGCTCGCCGACATCGCCGGCGAGGTCGGAGTTTCCGCGCCGAGGATCTCCACGGAGTTTCGCCGCGTCTTTCGGCGGAGTCTCGCCGAAGAGCAGCGGCGGCTTCGAATCGAATTCGCGTGCCGCCGTCTGCTCAACGGCGATGGGTCTCTGGCGGAGATCGCACTGGAATCGGGCTTCTCCGATCAACCGCATTTCACGCGAACGTTCAAAGCGGTGACCGGAATGACCCCTGCGCAGTATCGGGTGGCGCTTACGACTTCCTGCGCGAGTAGCTGATCTCCATCATCTTGACCATTTTTCCGTCGGGCGCCGCGCCGTACATTTCGAGCGTCTGGTGATCGTCGTCGGAAATGATCCATCGCTCTTCGAACGGCGAGTCCTTGCCCGACGTCGGATCGGGTGCCGAGCCTTTGAACGTGTACCGCGTCGGCGAATCCATCGTGCCGGTCAGCGTCATCATGCCGGTGCCCATGTTGTCGATCCACGAGGCGATGTACTGCTGCTTGAGATTGTCGTAGCCGAAGTAGCCGACACCGTTGAACGGGACGCCCATGAATTCGCCGTTGACCTCCTGCTGGAGATAACGGCCGCCGAGGATCGATTTGTTCGTCGCGACGGCGTGCGAGACGGCCGGCGGCGCATCGGGACGCATGTACGTCGTCACCGTCGCATCCCATGTTCCGGCGAACGACGCGAGCTTCTTGTGCGCCTCGCCGGGCGACGCGGCTTTCATCATCGCGTCCATCGCGGTTTTCTGATCCTGGGCGAAAACGAATGACGACACGAGAATGGCGCACAGACTGAGGCAGACCTTCAGCTTC
>DATIZY010000072.1:0-24032 GCA_035516895.1 Thermoanaerobaculia bacterium
TTTCCGCCCACCGGCGCGAACAACGCGTCGCAGGAAATCGTGAACGGACTTCCGCCCGGCCCGCCGCTTCCCTGGAAAAAGACGGAGCTCACTCCGAACCTCGGCGTCGATGAGACCGACGACATGCGGCCGGGCCTCGGCGTGAGCGGCGTCGAGAATCTGACGCGCTTCGTGGAGGACGGCGGCCTGCTGATCACCGCGCGCGACACCTCGGTGTGGGCGATCGATTACGGCCTCGCGCGATGGGTCCGGGTGATTCCGCCGCAGAAGCTGCGCGCGCCGGGCACGATCCTGCTCGCCGACATCACCGACAAGGCGAGTCCGATCGTGAATGGTTACGACGCAACGATGCCGATCTACTTTTCGAACGCGCCGATTTTTCGCGTCGGCCTGGGCGCGCCTGAATCGCGCGAATCGCGCCCGAGCGGTCGCGGCGGAAAGAACGATCCCGATGTCCCGCAGGGCCGGCCGTTCGTCCCGACGCCCGAACGGCCGAAAAACGAGACGGGATTCGAGCCGCCGGAAGACGCGCCGTGGAACTTCGACTTCGCGATTCCGCGCAAAGAGGATCAGCCGAAGGTCATCGTGGCGTTCGTGAAAAAGGCCGACGACCTTCTGCTGTCAGGCATGCTGCAGGACGGCGAAGAGCTTGCCGGGCATCCGGTGGTCGTCGATGCTCCGCGCGGCAAAGGTCACGTGCTGCTGTTCGCGAACAATCCGATGTGGCGGCAGAACACGCAGGGCAGCTACGCGCTGGTGATGAACGCGATCATGAATTGGGATCATCTGCGGTAAGGCTTTGGCCTCGGCGTGTTTCGGTTGCCGGTTGGTTGTGTTGTCTGTTGTCTGTTGTCTGATGTCTGTCGTCTGTTGTCGGTTGTCAGTTGCCGTGTTGTCAGTTTGTTACTTGTCCGTTGTCAGTTATCGGTTGTCGGATCTCAGTTCTCTCTGTTTTTTGGGTGGGTCCGCTGTCAGATGAATGCTCGCACAAGACAACAGACAACAGAGAACAGAGAACAGACAACGGAGAAAAGACAAACCGATGTGGAATCCGGACCAATACGAGCGCTTCAAAACCGAGCGTTCGCAGCCGTTCTGGGACCTCGTCGCGCTCGTCGCTCCGCGACCGGACATGCGCATCGTCGACCTCGGCTGCGGCACGGGCGAGCTGACGCGCGCGCTTCACGAGAAGCTCGGCGCGCGCGAGACCCTCGGCATCGACAGCTCCGCGACGATGCTCGCGAAGGCGCAGGCGAACGAGCCGGTCCTGCGATTTCGCAACGAATCGATCGAAACGTTCGACGAGTCGGGATTCGACCTTGTCTTCTCCAACGCCGCACTGCAGTGGGTGCCCGATCACGAGATGCTCTTTCCGCGTCTCGCGCAGCTCGGATCGCAGCTCGCGGTGCAGATGCCGGCGAACGACGATCATGTCTCGCACCTCACGGCTGCCGAAGTGGCGCGCGAGCTCGGAATGGACGTCCGGCCGAACTACGTGCTGCCGCCGGAGCGCTACTCGCAGCTGCTCTACGAGATCGGGTTTCGCAAACAGCACGTTCGCCTGCAGGTGTATGGGCACGTCTTGCCGTCGACCGAGGACGTGATCGAATGGGTGAAGGGCACGCTGCTGACGTTCTACACGCACGATCCGCGATTTCTCGATCGCTATCGCGAGCGCCTGCTACAGCGCCTCGGCATGCAACGGCCGTACTTTTACACCTACAAACGATTGTTGATCTGGGGCGAACGCGGCACCTGACAGATAAGTGGCGCGTTTTCGATGCGGGGCGCGACCGCGCCGCGGGACAGAGGTGCCCGCCGATTGGCGTCTACTCCTCCGCGAGGATCGTGTGGAACGCGAGCATGATCGTGACCGAAGCGAGGGCGATCAGCGCCATGAGAAACGTCAGCGAGATCGACGTTGCTGCCTGAGCTCCGGCGCTCTGCATGATGATGTGCGTCGGCGAAAGGCTGTTGATCCATGCCTGCAGCACGTTCCATTTCCATGTCACGAGCGCGGCCCATGCAGCGGCGACGATCACGTATGCCGCGACTTGCATGCGCGTGATGGGGAGGGCCGCCCGATCCGCGGCGGCGACGGATTGAAGCAGCTTCGCCTTCACCCAGATCGAATTCGCGTCCGGCAGCGGCCTCGAGAGGCCCACCATCGCGAAATTCTTCATCCAGAGGTCGACTTCGCGTTCGAACGGATCGATGTCAGACATGGCGGGGCTCCGGTGCCAGTCCTCGTTTTTCGAGAATTCCGGCGAGTCGTTTTCGGGCGCGGAAGAGCATCACCTTGACGCTCTTTTCCTTGACGCCGAGGGCGTCCGCGATCTCTTCGTGCGAGGAGCCCTCGACGTGAGCGAGCCAAAGCAGCGCGCGCTCCTGCGGCTTGAGCTCCGCGAACGCCCGGCTCATGTCGTGGCGCAAATCGTCGTGCGACGCCTGCGGCGCCGGCATCTCGAACGGATGCTCGCGGTTGCGCTTCAGCTCCCGATAGTGATCGAACACGAGATTCGTCGCGGTCTTGAAGACGTAGTGGCGCAGATGGTCATCGTCCGTGATCGCCGGATTGCTGCGCAGAAACTTGAAAAAGGCTTTCTGCAGCAGATCGTCCGCCGTTGCCGCGTCGCCGGTCATGCGGAAGATGTACGACCACACGGCACGCGCGTTCTTGCGGTAGAACAGCTCGAACTTCGCCTCGTCCATCGGCTTCTTCGGCGTCCGTCGCTGGTCCGCCGCGGTGAGACCGAACGGCGCATCGAGCGTCAGAGCATCTGCGATCATGGCATCGCCGCAGGCGGATTGACACTCGATTGTCTGTCGAGCTTCCATGAGATTGCAGAAGAGATGAAGAGCGCGATTCCGATGCCGAGAAGAATGAATCCCGGAACCATGAAGCCGGCATCGCGGAACACAATCGCGCACGCGGTGAATGCCAGGCCGATGAACGTGCAAACCAGCGCGCCCGTGATGTTGCCGAGGGCGCGCTCGCGCGTCCGCTGCCGCGGCTGATCGAGGAACTGCTTCCCGGCCGGCGATTCGAGAAACTGGACGAATTCGGACGCATTGCCGAACTTGTCAATCAGCTTCATCTGCACCTCGGCCCGGAGTTCTGCCTTCCGCTGTTTGCCGCGCGAGGCGAACCACACGATCATCACGACCATCACAAAGGATCCGGTGATCGATATGACCGGAATCCACAACGCTTCGTTTTCCATGACTGCCTCCCCGACTGTGTTGCTACTCGCTATACGGCGCGTCCGGGCCGGGGGTTAACACCGTATAATTTTGGAATGACATCCCGAAGACTCGGAGTTCCCGGAAGCATCCTCTTCGCTGTCGCCGGATGCGGTGTCCTGTTTGGCGCATACAAGTGGAACGCTCACGAGCGCGCGTTCTACGCGACCGCGATTCACACCACGGGCCGCGTCACGGAGCTCGTTCCGAAGCAGGACAAGGACGGAACTCAATTCGCGCCGCGCGTGCTTTTCTCCGATGTCGACGGCCACAGCATCAGCTTCGTCAGCAGCGTCTCGTCAAAACCGGCCGCCTACAACGTCGGCGACTCCGTGAAGGTGGTCTACTCCCCGAATCTGCCGCAGAACGCGGAGGTGGACTCGTTCTTCAACCGATGGGGCCTCGTATCGATTCTCGGCTTCATGGGCGCCGTCTTCGTCTTTCTCGGAATCGGCAGCATCGTCTCCCGCGTCTTCTCCGGCGGCTTGTAGCCGTCGCGCGAATAGGAACGCGATCAAGACGCGTTTCATGGAACGGATGAGGTTCTCGGTCCAGGAATACGTCCGCTGGGAAGACATTGACGCCGCCGGCATCATCAACTATCAGGCGTATCTCCGCTTCTTCGGGTTGGCCGAGGTGGAGCTGTTCCGGCATTGCGGGCTGTCGTACCGGACTCTTTTCGATGAGCTGGGCATCTGGCTTCCGCGCGTGCACGTCGAATGCGATTTCTTTCATCCGGTCACGCTCGATGAGCTGCTCGTCGTCGACGCGTTCTTCGGAAAAATCGGGCGAAGCTCGATTCACCTCAACTTCGAAGTGCATCGCAAGGACAAGCCGGGCGTGATTGTCGCCGCGGGGAAGTACGTTCTGGTCACGGTCAAAAAGGGACAGCTCCGGCCCGTTGCAGTTCCGAGCGTTTTGCGCGACAAGCTGCTGCCGTACGTGGAGGAGGAGCGCGCCGTAGAGCATGGAACCTGACGTCAGAGATCTGCGCAGCGCCGATCGCTACATCGTGATGGAGCAGCTCAGCGGGAGCTTCGGCTCCGCGTCCGTGATCCTCATCGATGTCGGCGAGCAGGGTGTGCAGATCGAACATTCGCAGCCGCTGCGACTCGCGACGACCGGCAGGTTGTGGTTCAAGCGGGGCGAGGTCTCGGTCAGCCTGCATGCGTTCGTGGTTTGGAGCAAGCTGTCGGGCAAGCAGTATCGGTCCGGTCTGCGAATCGACGAAGGCAGCGACGAGTTCCTCTCCGCGATGCAGATGCTCGCCGAGCATCACGTGATCCGGAAGGACGACGAGTCGCTGAGCCGCAAGCGCAAACGGATCGAAGCGCGCGAGCAGGAGAAGTCCGTCAAGCCGAAGATGAAGTACGTGCCGGCCGAGTCGGACATCACGCCCGACCAGGTGCTGCTCATCCAGCATGCGCGCGAGCGGCTGCGCGAAAACTTCGACGAGGCGCAAAAGTGGTACAGCCGCGCGTACTTTGCGCTCCGCAGCGGCACGACCGCGATCAGCGGTCAGGTCGTCCGCTATCCGGAAGAGGTGCTCGCCGTTTGGGAGTATCTCGAGCGCAGTGTGCCGCTATCGACGATCAAACGCGTCTTCGATCAGAGCTCGGGAACCCGATGAAGTTCGGCTCCGGCTGCAGCTCGACGCCGAACCTCTCGCGCACGCGGTCCTGAATCATCGCCACGAGCTCGCGCACCTCGCGCGCGGTCCCGCCGCCGCGATTGATGATCGCCAGCGTGTGCTTCGACGAGAGTCCGACCCTGCCGTGCACGAATCCTTTCTGAAATCCGGCGTGCTCGATCAGCCATGCCGCCGACAATTTGAACCGGTCCCCCGCGGGAAAATGCGGCATGTCGCCCGGCACCGTCGACACGATCGGGTTCATGAAGAACGATCCGTCGCTTCTCGAATCGGGATCGTCCGGATCGAGGACCATGCCTTTCCTGCGGCGGATTGCGATCACCGCGTCGCGCACGCCCTGCAAATCGCGGCCGGCGAACTGCTGCAGCTCGGGATAGCGAAGCGACGGCTCGCCGTTCGGCCGCAGACGAAACGTCACGGAGAGCACGATGGAGCGGTCTCTCGCCGCGCGCTTGAAGACGCTGTCGCGATACTCGAACTCGCATTCTGCGTTGGTCATCCACAACACGCGTCCCGTCGATCGCTCGAGCACTTCGACGCGCACGATTGTTTCGCTCACGTCCTGTCCGTACGCGCCGACATTCTGAATCGGCGTCGCTCCCGCGGTTCCCGGAATCCCCGACAGGCACTCGATGCCGGCCCAATTCTTCGACACCGCCATCGCCACGACGTCGTCCCACCGTTCGCCGGCGGCGACTTTGACGATGCCTTCGCTCTCGACCGTCATTCCGCGCAGCGCGATGTGCAGAACGAGTCCGTCGAATCCCTCGTCGGCGATCAGGACGTTGCTGCCGCCGGCGAGGACGAGCAGCGGCTCGCCGCGCGCGCGCGCCCACTCGACGCTCGCGCGCACGTCATCGACGCTTTCGGCGTTCACGAAATACTTCGCTGGACCGCCGATGCCGAGGGTCGTGAGCGGCGCGAGGGAGACGTTCTGCTGCATCCGGCTCGACAGTATCATTGCAAGATTGCGGCAAACTTCGATTTACGCGGTGCTGCTCGCAGCCGTCTGCCTGCTCGCCTTCGCGCCCGCGTATCGAGCCGGCACCACGAACTGGGACGACGATGTTTATCTCGCGTCGCCGGGCGTGACGCACATCTCCGCTGCCACGTTCACCTCATTCGTCCTCGGCAACTACCACCCGCTGACGCTTCTGTCGTTCGCGATCGATTTGCAGCTGTTCGGCCGCAATGCCGCCGAGCTGCATGCTGTGAATGTTGTGCTGCACGCGATCACGGCGATCCTCGTCTTTCTTCTGATTCAGCAGCTCACCGCATTGCCGTTTGGCTCGTTCGCCGCGGCGCTGATCTGGGCAATTCATCCGCTGCGCGTCGAATCGGTCGTCTGGATCGCCGAGCGCAAGGACGTTCTCTGCGCGCTTTTCTTCACCGCGGCGCTTCTTGCGTACGTGCGGAGGGGCATCGCGCTGACGTTCGTGCTCTTTCTTCTCGCGCTGCTTTCCAAAGGGATGGCCGTCTCGCTGCCGCTGGCGATGCTGGCGATCGATTACCTGCAGCGGCGCAAAGCGATCGTCGAGAAGCTGCCGTTCTTCGCGATGAGCGTCGTGTTCGGAGTCGTCGGCCTGTACGCGCAGCGCGGACCGGGCGCCAATCCGAATCTGCCCGGCTTCTCGTTCACGATCGCGCAAAAATTCGCGCTCGCCGCCGACGCGATCGTCCTCTATCTCGGCAAGCTTCTGGTCCCCGTGAATCTCTCGGCGTTCTACGCGTACCCGAAGTCGCTGACGTGGATCGACTGGCTCTCGCTGCTGTTCGTGGCGATCGTCATCGCGATCGTCGCGTGGACGGCGAAAGCGACGCGCTCGATTGCGTTCGCGTTCCTTTTCTTCGCGGTGACGATCGCCGTCGTTTTGCCCGTCGTGTCGATCGGCAGAACGATCGCGGCCGATCGCTACACGTACATTCCATCGATCGGCTTCGCATATCTCGTCGCGCTGATTGCAAGGCCGCGCGGGTGGGCGATCGTCGCTTTCATCGCCGCGGTCTTTGGCGTGATGACGTTCCAGCGCTCGCGCGCGTGGCACGACAGCGTGACGTTGTGGACGAGCGTGATCGAGGCGGATCCCGAGATCGCGCTCGCGCACAACAGCCGCGGCGCGGCGCTCGCCGTGCGCGGCGATTTCGCCGATGCCGCGCGCGATTTCGACGAGGCGATCGCGCTCGAGCCCTGCTACGTCACGGCGCTTCGCAATCGATGGCTCGTCGCGCAAAAAACCGGTGACGCGTCTGCGGCAGCGGCCGCTCGCGATAAACTGTCGCGATGTCAGAAGTAGCTGCGGCAGACAAGCAGTGGTTCGGTCATCCGCGCGGCCTGGCGACGTGCTTTCTCACCGAGATGTGGGAGCGCTTCAGCTACTACGGCATGCGCGCGCTGCTCACGTTGTACATGGTCGGATCCGTGGTGAAGCCCGGCCTGGGTTTCGACGTCAAGAAAGCCGCGCAGATCTATGCGCTCTACACCGCATGCGTGTACTTTTCGGGCATCCCGGGAGGCTGGATCGCCGACCGCTTCATCGGCCACAAACGCGCCGTGTTCGTCGGCGGATGCATCATCGCCTTAGGTCACTTCAGCATGGCCGTTCCCAGGATTACGTTCTTCTACCTCGGCCTTGGGCTGATCATCATCGGCACCGGAATGCTGAAGCCGAATGTCAGCACGATCGTGGGATCGCTTTACGCGCCCGACGACAAGCGACGCGATGCGGGCTTCTCCACGTTTTACATGGGGATCAACCTTGGCGCAACGCTGGCGCCGTTCGTGACCACGCCGCTCGCGCAAGGATTCAAAATCGGACGCTTCTCGTGGAGCGGAAACTGGCACTACGGTTTTGCGGCGGCGGGCGTTGGAATGGTGATCGGACTCATTCAATACGCCTACGGCCAGAAGTACCTGGTCGTCCGTTCTGAAGGTAAAGGAGCGACGACGCCGACCCTCGCCGAACCGGCAGTGGCAAAAGAGCCATTCTCGGCCGCCGACTGGGGCCGCATCGCTGCCGCTGTTGTCCTCTCGTGCTTCGCTTTGCTCTTCTGGGCCGGTTTCGAACAGGCCGGTTCGAGTCTCACCCTGTTCGCAGACCGTGCCACACGGCTTTCGATCTTCGGAGTCACATATCCGTCGGGCCTGTTCCAATTCGTGGAGCCCGGTTTCGTAATCATCTTCTCGCCGATCTTTGCGCTGCTTTGGCTGCGACTGGGGGGGCACGAGCCGTCTAGCCCCGTGAAATTCACGTTGGGCCTGATCTTTCTCAGCCTTTCATTCGCGCTCGTTGTCCCGGCTGCGCACATGTTTGAAAAATCAGGAGGGCGAGTCAGCCCGTGGTGGCTCGTCGGGTTGTACTTTCTCCAGATGATCGGCGAACTCTGTTTGAGTCCTGTGGGACTCAGCATGATAACCAAGCTCTCTCCCGGTCGCATCGTGGGCGTCATGATGGGCGTGTGGTTCGCCGCGACCGGTTTAGGAAACTACGTCGCCGGATGGGTGGCGGGCCAGCTCGAGAATCGCCCCTTCTCTGAAGTGTTCCGCGATGCATCGTTCATCGTCGCGGGTGCTGCTGTCGTTCTGATCCTGCTGATTCCGCCGATCAAGCGAATGATGGGCGGCGTGAAGTGATCAGCCGAGCAGCATGCGCATCGGCTGCAGCTCACGACTGAACGGGTTCAGAACCAGTCCGAGAATTTCGAGCGTGACCACGCCGAGAAGAGGTTGATCGCCTTTCTCACCGAGAATCACGGGCGTGTGACACTCGCCTTGAGGCAGCCTCAGGTGGCACTCCGAGATGTTGCGCTCGAGACGGGTGCCATCCGCGAGCGTGAAGCTCGCCGTGCCCTTCGGTTCGAGACGGAGTCGTTTCCAATCGTCTTCGGCGAGCAGCGAATAGGTCGCGCCACTATCGACGAGGAAGCGGACACCGATCGCGGGTCCTCCGTTGCTCCGGACCTCGCCTTCGACGTATGTGACACCCATCGCGTTGAATTGTACTTCGCCCGATCAGCGGCCGCTCCACGCCGGCTTGCGCTTCTCGATGAATGCGGCGAGGCCCTCGTTCGCGTCGTGGGATTTCATCAGCTCTTCGAGGTAGAGCCGCTCGACCGCGGCGAGGCGCTCCTCGAAATCAGCGTTCTGCGCGAGGCGGAACGCGCGCTTGGCGAAGCGCAACGATGACGCGCTCTGTTTGTAAATCTTCTGCAGCCACTCTTCCGCGCGCGGTTTGAACTCCGCCGCGGGAAACACCGCATTCGCGATCACGGCCGGCTCGACCGCATCGCCCGTCAGAAGCAGCTCGAGCCCCTTTCGCGGCGGCATCTGGCGCGACAGCTGATACGCGGCGACCGGCGGGAAGACGCCGAGGTTGATTTCAGGCTGGCCGAATTTGGAGCGGTCGGAGGCGAGGATGAAATCGCACGCCAGCGCGAGCTCGCATCCGCCGCCTAACGCGGCGCCGTTCACGAACGCGACGGTCACGATGTCGAGCGTCGCAAGGATGCGGAAGCAGTCGTGGAAGCGCTGGAGCATCGTGACCACGCGATCGCCGATGTGGTCCTGCACGCTCGCGCCTGCCGAGAATGTTTTCTCCCCGGCGGCGCCGATGATCAGGCAGTGCTTGTCGTTATGGACGCGGCCGAGGGCGCCGCCGAGCTCCTCGAGCATCGCGATGTCGAGGATGTTGAGCGGCGGGTCGTTGAGCGTGATGCGATAGGAGTTTGCGTCAGATGTGAATTCGATTTTCGGCATGATCGTCATCCCGAGCGGGAGCGAGGGACCGGTGCCGGGTGGGAGGCACGGTGCGATGGTGCCCCTGCTCGCCGCTCGCCGCTCGGATGCGGGCGCCGCCCACCCCGCCAGGTCCCTCGCTTACGCTCGGGATGACATTATCGCGCGGCGGGCTTGCGCGAAGGCGACGGCAGCGGCGCCGTCGACCAGATCTCGAGCGAGTTGTCGGTCAGCACGTAGAACACGCCCGGCTCGGCGGCGAGCGAGTGCGCGGTGGCCGGCGTCGAGAACGAATTCACCGCCGTGAACTGCGGCAGCGTGAAGAGCTGCGGCGATGCGTCGCGGCCGGTCACGATCGCGCAGCTGCCGTCGATGCGGATGTGCTCATCGGGACTGCTGGTCGACGTCAGGATGTCGGCGGTCTTCGTGAGCGATGCCTCGCCGTACGCGGCGAGACCGTTGCCGAGGACGTAGATCGTGCCGCTGGAGTAGGCGATCGAGGACGGCGTGCTGTCGAGCGGAACGCTGGCGACGATCGACGGATGAGTCGGATCGGCGACACTCAACACGCGAAGCTCCGCGGGCGTGTCGGTGATCGCGTACGCGCGGCTGCCGGTGGTGACGATGTCGACGATCGCGCCGGTCAGAGAAATTGTTCGCGTTAATTTATTATCAAAAATGATCGTCTTCTTGTCACATGCGCCGCCGCCGCAGTGAACTAGGGAGACCCACGGCGCGCCGCCCACCGTGGCGATCGAGAGCGCCTGCGAGTCGGGTTCATCGATCGACGCCGACGCGATCGGAGTTCCGGCGGGCGACCATGCGCCGAGGTTGAGTTGTGCGGTGACGGTGTAGATGGCGCTGTCGCTCGCCGCGGCGTCGACGATTCCCGCGCCGCGAACGGAGCCGATGTATTGCATGAGCGGTGTGAAGAGATCGACGCCGCGCGCGTCGACGAGGCCGATTCGCGTCGTCGAGGCGATGACCTTCTTGTAGAACGCGTTCGCGTTCGCTGTCGGTACCACCACGGGCAGGTGTGCGAGCCGATCGAGCGCGACCGTCGCGACGCCGCCGGAAGTGGCGACATCGGCCGTCGTCGAATCGGGAGTGATGCTGACGGCAAGCGGCGGCGACGGAAGCTCCACCGCTGCCGTGATCGTCTCCGATTGCGTGTTCCAGACGCGCAGCGATGTCGATCCGACCTCGAACAACGTGTTGCCGGAGAGCAGCAGCTGCTGCGCGATGATGTCGTTCGACTGCGGCAGCAGCGTCGTTGTGCCGGTGGTGAGGTCGATGAGCGTGATCCCGCGAAAGGTTTGCACGGCAGCGATGGTGCCCGAGAGCGTGACGCCCGTCGTCGCGAGTCCGGGAACGGTGAACGTGCCGCCGCCCATCAGCGTAATCGCGGTCGTCGCATCGGAGCGGGCCAGTGCAAGTGCGGCGGCGGTTCCGGAGCGTGCGATCGAATTGGCCTGCACCCCGGCGAGCACGGAAGGGACGGGTGCCGCTTGCGACATGTCGGCGGACCAGACGCTGCTGTCGCTCAAGACCGCGATCGCTTTTGTGCCGAAAAGCGCGGCGTCGGTGACCGGCGCGGCGAGCGTGACGGTCGCGACCTGCGTCAGCGTGTTCAGCGCCCAAAGCGTGATCGAATTTCCGGACGAAGTCAGGAGGAACCCGTTGTCGCCGTCCTGCACGACGTCTGCGCGGCTGCCGTCCCACGATCGTTTTTGCTCGAGCGCCTGGCTGAATTCGGTGACGCCGTTGCCCAGACCCACGTAGAACGTGTCGCCGAGCGACACCACTGAGGTGGGTCCGAGCAGTGTGATGCTGCGCAGCGGAAAGGGAGCAGCGAATCCGCTGATGTCGTACTCGACGATTCCGCTGTCGCCTGCGCCGATGTACGCGCGGCCGCCGGCGACCGCGACCGCGCCAACGCGGTTGATCGATCCCGCGCTCGTCGGTAACTCATCGGAGAAGAGATCGACCGGCGTTGCGGACGTCGAGGTGTCGATGATGGCAATCTCTCGGCCGCCTCCGGTGAGGATCACATCGCTGGCGACGGGAGCGACGGAGCTCATCGCGAACGGCAGCGTCGCAGTGGTCACGTTGTTCACCACAATCAGCGTGGTCTGCACGCTGGTCGACGCGTAGATGACGCCGTTGTCCACGTGAACGGCAGTGACGTTTGCCGGCGTGGAGATGCTGCCCGTCCGATTCAGGATCGGCGTCGTCGAATAGACATCGATGCTCGTCGCGCCGGATGCGGCGTACAGATTCGATCCGCTGAGCGCGAGCGACGAAACAGCGCCGGTCGTGACCTGCGTGCGGCTGAAATCGAGCAGGTTGTACTGCGCGATTCCGCCGGATGTCGCGACGTAGAGCGCCGATCCGACTGCGAGATCGTTCACCGGCGCGCCGGCGTCGATCGTGCGCACGAGCTGCAGCGCGCTGCCGTTCTTGCGCACGACCGCGATCGAGTTGCCGCTCGCCGCGTACACGGTTCCCGCGGCAACGCGGATCTCGCGCGTGAGTCCCGGCACGGCGACCGTTGCCACGAAGCGCGGCGGATCGACGGAGCGGTCGTACAGCGCGACGCCGTAGCCGGTCGCCGCCCACAAGTCATTTCCGTCGATCGCCAGATCGAGAATCGAGCTGCGGAACGGATCGCTCAGAACCGGCGAGAAGTTGCACTGCGCGGGGAGGGGAACAGCGGCGAAGACAGCGATGAGGACCGCCAACGCCCGCGCGCGCATGACCTGATCCTGAGGGTACCCGACGAGTCTCGCCGGCGCAACGGCATCTTGCGGTTGGGACGAGAAATTTGAAATTTCGGTCTCACTTCGCCACCGCCCACACGTCGAGCCGCACCGGCACGTCGTTGTTGACCGTCACGAGGATGTTGTCGGGAACGTTGATGCCGAAGTCGGGCATGTGCACCTTGAAATTCGAAGTCGCGTGAATGCGGCCGTCGGGAAGCAGCACGACGCGAACGGGAATCGTCAGTCGCTTCGTCACCCCGTGCAGATTGAAATCACCGATCACTTTGATGTCGGCCGGCTGATTCGGCGCGATCGAATCGGGCGCCGCCACGCTCACCGATTTGAACGAGCACGTCGGATGCTCCTTCGTTTCGAGGTAGAGCTCTTTCATTTCGCGATCGCGCAGTGAGTTGCCGGTTTCGAGCGCGTTCATGTCAACGGTGACGTCGACAGTCGCCGCGGACGGCTTTGCAGGATCGGCGGAAATCGATCCCGTGACTTTGCCGGTGTTCCCGTCGAACGAGTCGTACGAATCTTCGGCATGGAACTGGACGAGGTTTTTCGAATCGGGCGCGATCGAATACGTCCGGGAATCCGCGAAGAGCGGAAATGCGGTGAGTAGCAGAATGCCGGCAATGCGCAGGGCCTTACGCACAAAAGAAGGATGAGGGAGCTTTTCCAAGTCGGAGGTTGCGATTGTGACACAGTTAGCGGTCGGCGGTTGGCGGCTCGCCGTAAACACTTCGAAGGTAATGCGTTGATTCATGATCGTATGTGAAAAGCTGCCAGCCTTTTTTCGGCCGGCAGCCGACGGCAATCGGCGAACGAGCTCATACATCCCGCGCCGGTCCCGCCGCATGAGCACACGCCCGCGCCGGTCGCGAATGACGTAGAGACGCCGGCGGACGGCGATGCTCGCGGGCCGTTTTCGCGGCGCGAGCGCGGTCCGTCCGCTCGCGAACGCGCGGCACTCGGCCGACAGCGGACAGCGATCGCACCTCGGCTGCTGCGGTTTGCAAATCAACGCGCCGATCTCCATCAGCGCCTGATTGAAGACGCGCGGCGAGGTCGATTCGTGTACCAGCTCCTCGGCGCGGCGCCAGGAATTCGTGCGGGGACCGAACAGCCGCGCGAGGATGCGTGCGATGTTGCCGTCGACGACCGGCGCGACGCGATCGTACGCGATCGATGAGATCGCGCCGGCTGTGTAGCGGCCGATCCCCGGAATCGTCATCAGCTCGGCGACATCATTCGGGAGTACGCCGCCGAACCGCCGCTGCACTTCGATCGCTCCTTCGTGCAGCATCCGCGCGCGGCGGTAGTAGCCGAGGCCCGACCAGGCGGCGGCGACGTCATCGGAGGAGCTGGCAGCGAGGCGGGCGATCGTCGGAAAGCGCTCGAGAAAACGCGAGTAGTAGCGAAGCACCACTTCCATCCGCGTCTGCTGCAGCATCACCTCGGACACCCAGACGTGGTACGGATCGTAGGTCCGCCGCCACGGAAGCGCGCGCTGATGCCTGCCGAACCAGCGCTCCGATTTTCGTGTGACTGCCCGGACGTTTGGCAACCGGCTTGTATTGTATATTCGCGTTCCCGAGAGGCAGGTCCATGGCCGAGGAACAGGCACAGGTTCAGACAGACGCGGAGCAGGGGAAGTACGTCTACTGCATCATCAAGACCGATACGCCGCGCGAGTTCGGTGCGGTGGGCATCGGCGGACGCGGCGACCGCGTGTACACGGTGCCGTACAAGGAATTCGCGGCGGTGGTGTCGAACTGTCCGCTGATCGTGTTCGATCCGACGCGCGAGAACGCGCTCGCGCACGAGCACGTGAACGAGCTCGTGATGAAGGATTTCACCGTCCTTCCGATGAGCTTCGGCACGGTGTTCCGCACCGAGAACGACATCAAGGAATTTCTCAAAGGCACGTACGACGCGCTGAGCGACGTCCTTCAGAAGATGGACGGCAAGATCGAGTTCGGTCTGAAGGTGAACTGGGACAAAGATCAGGTCGTGAAGGACATCGAGAACGAGAACGAGGAGATCCGGCGCCTCAAGGAAGAGATCCAGTCGAATACTTCGACATCAACCTATTTCTCGCGGATGCAGCTCGGCCGCGTGGTGGAGTCGGCGCTGCAGGCGAAGGCCGACGCGTATGTGAGCGAGATCTACGAGGCGCTGCGCGACGCCGCGATCGCCTCGCGGTCGAACAAACCGATCGGCGACAAGATGATCATGAACGCCGCGTTTCTCGTCGAGCGCGAGAAGACGAAGTCCTTCGACGACCACATCTCGGAAATCGCCAAGAAATATGAGAACAAATTATCGTTCTTATATACGGGACCGTGGCCGCCGTACAACTTCGTCAACATTCGATTGAAGCTCGAGCGCGCGGAGAGATAGTTAAGAGTTGTCAGTTGTCAGGTGTCAGTTGTCAGTCCCGCCCCGCCACCAGCGGGACAACTGGCAACTGAGAACTGAGAACTGACAAGTAAGAACTGACCGCTGACAACTGACAACTGACAACGCCGCATGGCTTTTCTAATCGACGACATCCTTCTCGCGCCGATCAAGCTTCCGGTCGCGGGCTTCAACTGGATCCTCAAGCAGATTCAGACGATGGCGAACGAGGAGCTGCTCAACGATCAGCCGTGGAAGGAGCGGCTGATCGAGCTGCAGATGATGCTCGAGGTCGGCGACATCAGCGAAGCGGACTACGCCGAAGAAGAAAAGAAAGTCTTTCAGGCGCTCCGCGAGATCCGCGCGCGCAAAGAGGATCTGGCGCGCCAGTACGCCGCCGAGCGCGAAGAAGACGAGGGCGGGATCGGGATTTACACCGGATACGGCAAGGGATGACGGCTGAGGGATGAGGGATGAGTGACGCCAATTCATCCCTCATCCGTCAGCCATCGTCCCTGCTTCGCGCGTTCGACGATCTCGCGAGCCGGCGAGTTCTCTTCGTCGGCGGCAAGGGCGGCGTCGGCAAGACGACGATCTCGATCGCCGCCGCGCTTCACTTCGCGAAGACGCGCGAGACGATTCTCTTCACGAGCGATCCTGCTTCAAACCTCGACGATTTTCTCGGCAAGGGGCAACCGGTAACGGGCAACCTCAGAATCGAAGCGTTGAACGCCGAACGGTTGTATGCGAAGTTTTTGAGCGAAAACCTCGCGAGCTTCCTCGAGATCGGCGACCGCGGGACGTATCTCGACAAAGAGGAGCTGCGGCGCTTCTTCGAGCTGTCGCTGCCGGGCGTCGACGAGCTCATGGCCTGGATGCACGCGGGCGAGCTCGCGGAGCAAAATCCGGAGACGATGGTAGTGGTTGATACAGCTCCGACGGGTCATACGCTCCGGATGCTCTCCTCCGCGGAGCACTTCCGCCAGTTCGCCGCCGCGCTCGATTCGATGCAGGAAAAGCATCGCGACATGGTCCGGCAGTTCACGCGCCGGCAGGTCCGCGACGCGCTCGACGGGTTCATCGATGATTTTGAGGAGCGCGCGCGCCGCCGGCGGGAGCTGTTCGCTGACGCGTCGCGATCGGCGTTCCTCGCCGTCGCTCTCTCCGAGCGGTGGGTCATCGAGCAGACGAAGCGGCTCATCGGCGAGGTGCGTGCGGATGGGATCGACGTGCCGCTCGCGATTCTGAATCGCACCGCGGCCGATTGCGTCTGCACGCGCTGCCGGGGCGAGGCGAAACGCGATGACGAAGCGCGGCGCGCGCTCGCACCAATGCGCGTCGTCGATGCGCGGCGATCGTGCGTTCCGCTCGATACGCCCGTTCGGATCGGAGCGTGGGCGGCGGGCGGGCAGCGATCGGCGAGCGGCGAGCAGGAAAGACCGGAGCGACCGTCGCTCCGGACATCGACTCCCGCTCGCCACTCGCCGCTCGCCGCTCGCCGCGTGACGTTCCTCGCCGGCAAGGGTGGCGTCGGCAAAACAACGTGCGCGGCGTCGATCGCGCTGCAGCTCGCGGCGCGCGAGAGGACGACGCTTTTTTCCGTCGATCCCGCGAACTCTGTCCGCGACGTCTTCGCGCGCGAGAAGCCGCCGTCGAACCTCACGGTCGAAACGATCGACACTCGCGAGAAATGGCGCCGCTTCCGCGATGCCCTCGGCGAGGAGATCGAACGAGCGATCGGAGCGCTGACGCCGAAGGGCATGAGCGTGGCGTACGACGGCGAGGCGATGCGCAAGCTCGTGGAGATCGCGCCGCCCGGCGCCGACGAGCTCTTCGCGATCACTCGCCTCGCGGACCTGATCGCCGACGAAACGCAGCGTGCGATCGTCGTCGATACCGCGCCGACCGGCCACTTCCTGCGGCTCATCGATCTGCCCGGAACCGCGGGCCAGTGGGTGAAGGAGTTCATGCGCATTCTGCTCCGCTATCGCGAGCTCATTCCGCCCGGCTCGCTCGGCGAAGAGCTGCTGCGCGCCTCGCGGGCGCTGCACTCGGTCGAAGATGCGCTGCGGTCGAACGATTGCGGGGTCATCGTGGTCACGCGGCCCGAGCGCGTCGTGATCGCCGAGTCGAAGCGCCTCATCGCCGCCGTCGAGCAGCGCGGGATGAGCGTCACGAATGTGATTGCGAACTACGTCGCGCCGAACAACGACTGCAAATGCGACGCATCGATGCGCGCATACGAGATGGCTTCGCTCGCCGAGCTTCCCACTCCGACCGTCATCGAGCGGCGCGACGCGCCGGTGACCGCGCTTGCTGACCTCGCAGCGCTGGTTCCGCTAGAGTAGCGGCGTGTCGCAAGTGCTGTACGTCTACGCGATCGCGCGCGCGTCGCATCCGCTGCCCGAGCGTGTCGAAGCGATCGACGGGTCGGACCACATCGGCTCCGTTCCCGCCGGCAGACTCTGCGCGTTCTACTCGGCCGTCGACGCCGCCGATTTCTCGCAACCGGTCATCGATGCGCGATCGAAGGACGTCGAGTGGCTCGGCGCGATCGGCTACCGGCATCAAGCTGTGATGAATGCACTCATGCGCGGCGGCACGGTCATTCCGCTGCGCGCCTTTACGCTCTTCGCGAACGAGAGCAGCCTCCGCGCGCACGTGCTGCAGGACGAAGCGAAGTTCGAATCGATTCTCGAACGGCTCGACGGCAAGCAGGAGTGGACGCTGCGCATCGAGTTCGATCCGGAACCGTGGAACGAGGCGATCGTCAGGCGTGTCGAGTCGCTGCGCGCGATCGACGAAGAATCGCAGCGTGCCGCTCCCGGCAAGGCATACCTGTTGCGGAAGAAGCTGGAGGAGGAGAAAAAACGCGCCTCGCGCGAGGCCGAGGAGCAGGTGGTGCGCGAAGTCGGCGAGGAGGTCATGCGCGCTCTCGCGTGCGATACGGTGAGCGAGTCGCGCGTCGAGCGCGGCGGCGCGTTTCCACAGATCAATGTGCTCCTCGATCGCGACGAGGAGTCGCGGCTGCAGGGACTGCGCGACGATCTGAACCGCCGCTACGGCAGCGACGGCGTGACGCTCGCGCTCACCGGCCCGTGGCCGCCGTACAGCTTCGCTGGAAGGATGAAGGATGAAGGACGAAGGATGAAGGATGAAGGATGAAGGAACACTCAGCGATGAACGATGACGAATGAACGATAAACGGGATTTTTCTGATCCCCTGGCGCTTCGAGCGGTCCCGTCTGTTCATTCATCCTTCATCCTTCATCCTTCATCCTTCATCATTCAAAAAAGATGGCTGAAGAAAAACTCGAGATCACGCTGCTCGAAACGCTCGATCATCTGCTCGATCGCGGAGTGGTGATCGCCGGCGAAGCCGTCATCTCCATCGGCGACGTCGACCTCCTCTACCTCGGCCTCAACATCGTTCTGGCGAACGTCGAAGCGATGCAGCGCACCGGCCGCAAATGAAATCGATCGTGATCGGAATTCATTTTCAACGCGACGATGTGGAGCCGGTCACGACCGCGATTCCGGTCGAGAATCTTTTCGCCAGCGTTCATGCCGTCGACGACGATCGTCCACTCGCCGATCGCGATCTGCTGATCGAGATCGCCGCCGTTCGGGCGCGCCTTCTCGACCGGGCGACCTTCATCGCCATCCGGTATGGATTCAGCGTGCGCGATGCGAACGAGCTCGCGTCGAAGTGCGCCGGCCGGACGGCGAAATGGCGCGCCCTTCTCGTCGAGCATCGCGATGAAGTGGAGATGACGCTCAAAGCGCCCGCCGCCGCCCGCCCGCCCCGCCCCGACCGGCGCGATTTCGAATCGGGCGCCGCGTATCTGCGCGCACTCCACGAGGTGGCCCACACGGCGGATCTCGATCCGAATTTTCGCGGCGCGGTGGAGCGCACGCTCGTTCGGCGCGCGACCGGGCATCGCTGGATCCGCGAGGCGGCGTCGGTCGAGCTGGCGATGCTCGTGCGGCGGAGCGATCTCGCCGCGATTCGTGACGCCGGCGAGCAGCTCCGCGCCGAGTTCGCTTCCACGCCGTTTCTCTTGTCGGGCCCATGGCCGCTGGAGGTCTTCTCAGCCGATGATCATCAGTAACGAAGACGACAAGCTGCGGGAGTCGCTGACGTTCGCCGAGCCGGTGATTCCGGAGCGAATCTCCGCCGATCCGGACATCGTCGAAAACGGCCTCGCGAAGCTGGTGCTGTCCATTGTTGAGCTCGTTCGAAAACTGCTCGAGCGGCAGGCGCTGCGCCGCATGGACGCAGGCCACCTCTCCGACGAGGAGATCGAGCGCCTCGGCGCCGCCCTCATGAAGCTCGAGGAGAAGATGGAAGAGCTGAAGCGCGTATTCGGCCTCACCGATGATGATTTGAATTTGAAGCTCGGGCCGGTTAGGTCGATTGAATAGTTCTCTGTTGTCTGTTGTCTGTCCCTCCCACCCTCGACAACCACAACCGACAGCCGACAACCGACAACTGAGAACCGACAACTGACGACTGATGACTGACAACTGACAACTGACAACTGACAACGCTTGACGGCGCAGCCGTCAAGCCAATAAGGTTCCCATCCATGCCGATCGAGACGCGACAGCCTCAGGGACTCGTCGACATCCTCGACAAGATCCTCGACAAAGGCCTCGTCGTGGCCGGCGACATCAAAGTCTCGCTCGCGAATGTCGAGCTGCTCACGATTCAGCTTCGCCTCGTCATCTGCTCGATCGACAAGGCCGAAACGATCGGCATCAACTGGTGGCGATCGGACCGCTTCTACTCCGCCTCCGTGCAGGAAGGCGAGATCAAGCAGCTGCGGGAGCGGATCGCATCGCTCGAGGAGCAGCTGAGCAGCAAAAAAATCCCCGAGAGGAAAGGCAGGTAATTCATGGCAGTCGAACGCGCACCGGGCGGCAGCAGCCTCATCGACGTTCTCGACCGAATTCTCGACAAAGGCATCGTCGTCGACGCGTGGGTGAGAATCTCGCTGGTGGGCATCGACCTGATCACGGTCGAGGCTCGCGTCGTCATCGCGTCGATCGATACCTACCTGAAATACGCCGAGGCGGTGGGCATCACGCCAATGGTGTCGCGGCCGGCCATGGGTCCTGGTGAAGGCGGCGAGGGCTCGCTGACGCCGACGCCTTCCGGCGCGGCGCGGCGCTGAGCGTGGGCCGGCTTCAGCCGGCCAAAGGGTCCCGCACCGCCGGCCATTCCTCACTCTACGGAAGGACCCACCGATCGAGCCAGTCGCGGACCGTGTTGTACCAGAGCTTCGAGTTTTGCGGCTTGAGCACGAAGTGCCCTTCGTCGGGGAAGTAGAGCCACTCCGAGGGCACGCCGCGCCGCTGCAACGCGGTGAACAGCTCCATGCCCTGCGTCACCGGCACGCGGTAATCGAGCTCGCTGTGCACGACGAGCGTCGGGGTCTTGAAGTTTTTCACGAACATGTTCGGCGACCATTTGATGTAGAGCTCGGGGTTGTCCCACGGCGTGCCGTGGAACTCCCACTCCGGAAACCAGAGCTCTTCGGTCGCGCCGTACATCGAAGTGAGGTCGTACACGCCGTCGTGCGTGACGAGCGCTTTGAATCGATCGGTGTGGCCGAGGATCCAGTCGATCATGTAGCCGCCGTAGGAGGCGCCGGCGGCGCCGATGTGGTTCGCATCAACGAACGGCATCGCTGCGAGCGCGTCGACGCCGTTCATGATGTCGACGTACGGTTTGCCGCCCCAGTCGCCGGAGATCTCGGCGACGAACTTCTGTCCGTAGCCGGTCGAGCCGCGCGGATTCGGCATGAAGATCACGTAGCCGCGCGCGGCGAACATCTGCGGGTTCCAGCGGTAGCCCCACGAGTCCATCCACGCGCCCTGGGGTCCGCCGTGAATCAACACGATCGCCGGATATTTTTTCGTGCGGTCGAAATTGGGCGGCATCACCATCAGCGCCTGCACCTTCGCGTTCTCCGCGCCGGTGTACCAGAGATCCTGCGTTCCGCCTTCGACGATCGTGCTCATGAGCGCGTCGTTGTCGTGGGTGATCTGCGAAGCCGCCGACGCGCCGCGGGCAAGCGCGTAGATGTCGGTCGGGCGGCTGAGCGAAGAGCGATCGAAGAACAGAGTGCGATCGCTCTTGCGGATCGTCACCGCATCGGCCGATGCGTCGTTCCAAAGCAGATGCGGCGCGCCGTCGGCGATCGTGACTTCGTAAATCGCCTCTTTCGTTTTCTCCGGCGCCGTGATGTAGATCGATTTGCTGTCGGGCGACCACGCGATCGTGTCGATCCAGTTGTCGAACGCCGGCGCGAGGTGGTGGGTCGCGCCCGTCGCGCGATCGTAGATCCAAAGCTCCCACAGCTCCGATTCGTAGCCGGGCGTCGACTGCGAGCGCCACGCGATCCAGCGTCCGTCGGGTGAATACCTCGGCGACGTGTCGGCGCCCTCCCGCGTGGTGATGCGCTTCGGCTCTCCACCGGCGATCGGCACGATGAAGACGTCGCTGTTCGTGGAGATCTCGGGATGATTCGACGTGTTGCGCGCGAACGCGAGCTCCCTGCCGTCGGGCGAGACGTCGAACTCATCGCCCCCGCCTAACGAGAACGGCGGCGCGTCGAACGCGCCCGGCGTCAGGTCGCGGGGCGCGCCGCCGCCGAGCGGAACGTAGACGATGTGGGTGCGCGTCGGCTCCTGCCACGCGGTCCAGTGCCGGTAGAGAAGATTGGTGATGATGCGCGCTTTCGTCGGCTTGTGTTCCGCCGCGTCGGTCATGTTCTTGATGCACGTCGGATCGACGCCGCAATTCGGATAGATGTCGGAGACGACGATCAGGCCGGAGCCGTCCGGCAGCCATTTCACGCTGCCCGCGCCGCCCTGAAGATCGGTGACTTTGTGTGCAGGGCCGGCTTCAGGCGGCCGGCCGGCTGAAGCCGGTGCTACATCGACGACGTACGCCTGGTTTTTGTCGACGTACGCGATCGATTTCCCATCCGGCGACCACACCGGGCCGCTGCCGTCGGCGATCTTTTTCGATTCGCCGCCGCCCGCCGGCACGAGCATTACCGCGTGCCTGCTGGTATTCGATTCGAGATCGGGCGTGGACGTGTCATACGCGATCCATGTTCCGTCCGGCGAGATCTGCGGCGCGCCGATGCGATGGATCGCGGCGAGGTCTTCGTAGGTGATCGGGTGCTGCGCGAATCCGGCGGTGGCAATCAGCAGGAAAAATGCGAATCGTTTCATCGATGCTCCCGAATTTCAGATTTCAAGTTTCAAATTTCAAATGGAAAATGAAAAATTAAAAATTAAAAATGAAAATCGTTCGTCCGCGGCTTTTTCAATTTTTCATTTGAAATTTGAAATTCAAAAATTTCATCGTATGTACCCGAGTGATTTGAGGTTCCGGTAGTACTCCTCATTGACCTTCCCCGCACCGACAGCTCCCGCGCGGGCGCCGTAGCTCGCGATGCGCGGAAGGTCCGCGGCGACGAGTGGAATGCCCGGCATCTCCGCGGACGCCGGAAAGCCCATGAGCGCGCAGAGCGTCGGGGCGACATCGTATGCCGACGCCGGCGCGTGCGCGAGTGGAATCGTGGAGATGATTACGCCGCGCCCGCCCTGCCCGTCGCCCGGAAGGCCGAGGAGGATGACGTCGTAACCGCGGCGGCGCATGTC
The DNA here is from genome assembly GCA_035516895.1 of Thermoanaerobaculia bacterium. Classification (GTDB taxonomy): domain Bacteria; phylum Acidobacteriota; class Thermoanaerobaculia; order Gp7-AA8; family Gp7-AA8; genus Gp7-AA10. Next base: position 22,469 of record DATIZY010000072.1, read on the forward strand.
GGCGATCGCGGTGACGACGCCGTCGAGCGCGCGCACCGACGCCGCCAGCTGCGTCGAACGATCGAGCGGCATGCGGTTGAGAATCACATCGAGCGCCGGCAGATACACGGTCGCGAAGAGCGGATGCGAGCGATCGATCGCATTCGCAGCGCGCTTCAGCGCGCCGCGATCGAGCTCGATCGGATCGTTCCCCGCGGCCGCGAAAATCGATTGCTGACCGATCTCCTCGAGCGCGCCGCGTCGAATGTCGTCCGTCGTCCACCAATCGACCGACAACGACGGCACTCCGCGCGCGGCGAAAATCTCCCAGACGAAATCGCGGCGGCGCACGGTCGGCGGCAGCGGCTCGCGACGCGCGAGTCCCAGCCACGGCGCGAAATCGTGCAGCGCGTAGTCGGAATTCGAAAGCGACTGCACGAGATGCCGCCCGCCGCGGAACCGCACGCCTTCGACGGCGCGTACGCCATGCAAAGGCGCCGGAACGCCCGTTCCCACCGACGCCCATCGCTCGGTCGTCGAACGCTCCGACATCGGCGCGATTGCCGCGCCTTGCATGCCGCGCGTCGCGGCCAGCTCGTACGTCAGTCCGTCGACGGCGATGAATGCCACGCGGCGCTTCGCCGGCGCGGTGACGACTTGAATCGGCTCCTGCGCGGCTGTCCGCTCCTGCGATGCGTACGCCGGCAGGAACAACAGCGCGATCAGGACTGCCGCGGCGATCGACATCGGCACTCCCCGCGGCCGCTGATGAATCGCCGGCACCCGCTTCAGCTCGTAAATCGAGAACGAAAGCAGCGCCGCGGAGATCACCACCGTCGCAATCAGAAAGAACGTGACGATGAGGACCAGGCCGACGATCAATTCCGCGAGCGGCGGCGCGCTGCCGAACTGCGACCACCAGATCGCGATTGGCGCTGTGAGCAGCGCGCTCGCGGCGAAGGAGATGCCGAGGAGCGCGCGAGGGGTGTCGAGGGCGAGGGAGGGACGAAGCTTGAGGATCAGCGCGATCGCCACGAGCAGCACGAATCCGGCGACGAGCGCCGTGCCGCCGTACGACACCCCCATCAGCAGCGTCTCCCATCCGGTCAGCGGATGGTTGCGGAAGATCATGATCGCGACGAGCGGAAGCATCGCGAACGCGCCGATGAGCAGCGCGGCCTTGGCGGCGACGATCGTCAGCTCGAGCCAGAACGTGCGCGAGCTCCACGGGTCGAGCGCGAACCATCGCTCGATTCCATGCGAAAGATAGCCGCGGTCGCGGAGCTGCTGGCGAAGGTCGTCCAGAGACACGGAGTGATGCTAAAGGATGAAGGCGGAAGGATGAAGGGCGAATTATGAAGGATGAAGGGTGAAGGATGAAGGCAGAAGGATGAAGGATGAAGGATGAATACCGCCGGATGCCAAGGATGAAGGCAGAAGGATGAAGGATGAATACCGCCGGGCGGCTTGATCTGACGTCGGACCGTGAGGATGAACGATGAACCATGAACGATGAGCGATGAACGATGATCCACGAAACCTGGGCGTCTCTCTCGTCGTTCATCCTTCATCCTTCATCCTTCAT
>DATIZY010000073.1:0-7604 GCA_035516895.1 Thermoanaerobaculia bacterium
CCGCTCGCGACGTCGGGTCCGATGTCGACGGTTCTCTCGCATTTTGCGCGCGGCGTTGCATTCGCCCGCATGGGCGACCTCCCTGCAGCAGCACGCGAGCAGAAGGCGTTCGAAGACGCGCTTAAGTCGGTCGGCGACGACCCGGGCTTCTATCAAAATCCGCCGAAGGCGATCGCGAAAATCGCCGGCGGCATTCTCGACGGCCGTATCGCCGAAGCCGAGGGCGATCACGCGAAGGCGATCCGTGCGTACGAGCGCGCGGTCGAGGCGGAAGACGCGCTCGATTACGACGAGCCGCCCGACTGGTTCTACCCAACGCGCGAGACCCTCGGCGGCGCGCTGCTGCGCGACGGGCAGTTCGCCGCGGCGGAGAAAGTCTTCCGCGACGATTTGAAGCGCAACCCGGAGAATCCGCGATCGCTCTTCGGTCTCGCCGAAGCGTTGAAGAAACAGACGAAGAGCGCGGCGAATGTCACCGCAGAATTTCATCGCCGCTGGCACGGCGGGGCACTCAGCGTCGCCGATTTGTGATCACGGTTTCGCGGCCTGGTTCCACATCTCGCTCCTGATGCGCCATCGTCCGTCGCTGCCGCGATGGAGGACGAACAGCATCTTGCCGCGTCCGTCGAAACGCGGTCGATGGTCGGAGAACGAAACCACCTGATGCTCGGTGCACCACTCCGATGCGAAGTCGCCGGAGACTGCGATCTCGTGGCATTCCATCGTGAACGATTCCATGTGCGCGCTTCCGATCCGCGAGGTGACGTCGTCGAGAAATTTCGCGATCGCGCTTTTTCCGACGATCGGCTCGGTTGACGGCAGCAGGCTCACGCCGTCTTCTTCCCACAACGCAAGCGTGGCGGAGTTGTCCATCCTGCGCGTCGCATCGACGAGCGCGTTGTTGAACGTGGTGAGAGTGGCGGCGATGACGAGTGCGTGCAACATCGCCGCGACTCTATCGCACTCGTTCAGGCGAGGTAACGCTCGCGGACGATGCGCAGGTGATGCTGTTCGTGCGCTGCGATGTGAAACGCGAGGCCGCGCACGGATGCCTCGTAGCCGTTGACCATCCCGCGCCGCATCCATTGCTCGTTCGCCAGCGGGGCGAGAAGCGCGATCGTCGCTGCTCGCACCGCGGCGTATTCTTCGAGCAGGCTGTCCAGCGTGCGATTTTCGAATGCTGCCATCGCGACGTAGTGCTTTTCGTCGAACCCGGGCAGCTCGCGCGGCTCCGATCGCGCGACACAAAGCGCGCGGTACGCGAAGATGCGCTCGTCATCGATGAGATGGCCGAGAACCTGGCGCAGCGTCCACTTTCCCGGCGCGTACGTGCGATCCGCATCCGTCTCCGAAATGGATCCGAAGACCGCCATCGTCGCGCCGCAAGACGATTCGAGCGCTTCGATGGCGTCATCGCCGGCGATGTGATCGAAATCCGATTGCGCGTACGCTGCGTACTCGCCCGGCTGCGGACGTCCGGAGCGGACGCGCGCGGAGGCCGCGCGTTCGAGAAGCTCGATGCGATTGCCGAACGGATCGCTGACGTAACGGCGCTCGAAACCGGGCAGCGGCTGGTCGGACGTCACCGCGTATCCGGCCGCTGCGCAGCGCGCGGCGAGAGCGGCGAGATCGTCGACGATCAGCGCGGGGTGAGCTTTCCTCGCCGGGCGGAAATCGGATTCGACGCCGAGATGCAGTTCGACGGATGGAGAGCGGAACCAGGCGCCGCCGCGTTTCGCGAGATGCGTCGGCTTCTGAACTTCTGTTAGGCCGAGCACTCCGGCGTAGAACGCACGGGCGTCGTCCTCGCGTTCCGGCGGCATCGCGAGCTGAACGTGATGAATCGACCGGACGCTCACAGCCGCTCCAAGACTGAAGCCGCCGCTTCCGCCGAAGTGATCACCGGAAGCACTTCGAAATCGACGATGTCGTTCCACGCGGCGATCCACGCGTCGAGCAGCGCGCGATCGGCGGTCTCCATGACCTGATAGCAGGTCCTCAGATCGCGCGCGACCCAGCTCGAAACGTACCGCAATCCGCCGGGAGCGAGCCGGCCGCGATCGCGAAAGCGGCGGTAGACCGGCAGTGCATCTCCGTTGCGGAACCGTTCAATGACCATGGACAGCATCGCGCTGCACTCTATCGGATAGACTCGGCGCGCGATGCAAACAATCCGCTTCGGCCGCACGAACGCGCGCGTCCCGACCCTCAGCCTTGGTACCTGGGGACACGGCGGCCCGAACGTCAGCGAGGGCGCGTCCGTCGGATGGAGCGGCAGCGACGACCGGCTGGCGAGGGAGGCGCTCGTGGCCGCCTATCGCGCCGGCATCACGCACTGGGACACCGCAGACGCATACGGCAACGGCCACGCCGAGGAGCTCATCGGCCAGGTTTTCTCCGAGGTGCCGCGCAAAGAGATTTTTCTGGCGTCGAAGTTCGGGTGGGTCAAAGGACCGTCGGGTCATTTCTACGATGCGAAGTTCATGCGTTCGCAATGCGAGCGATCGCTGCGGCTGATGCGCACCGACGTCCTCGATCTCTACTACTTCCACCATTGCGATTTCGGTCCGGACGACCGCTGGCTCGACGGCGCGCTCGCGACGATGCGCCGGCTCCGCGACGAAGGGAAAGTCCGCTTCATCGGTCTGTCCGACTGGGACGCGTCGAAGATCATGCGGTTCATCGAGCGCGTCGATCCCGACGTCGTGCAGCCGTATCGAAATCTGATCGACGACGATTACGACTCGAGCGGCCTCAAAGCTCACGTCGACGCCCACGACCTCGGCGTCGCCTTCTTTTCGCCGCTGAAGCATGGGCTGCTTCTCGGCAAATACGACGCGCCTCGAGAGTTTCCCGAGGGCGATTTCCGGCGCGGGATTCCGGAGTTTCGCGACGCGGCCTTCATCGAGCGCATGAAGCGCGCGCGCGACGAGGTGTCGCGGCGCTTCGCCAAAGAGCGGGAGCCGGTGTTGACCGCCGTCATCGGCGCGCTTCTCACGGGCAACCCCGCCGCGACCGTGCTGTTAGGCCAGCGAAATCCGAAGCAGGTCGCCGCCGCGGCAGCGGCCGCGGGCCGCGCGCTCACGTCCGATGAGGCCGCATGGGTCCGTCGCGTCTATCGCGGAGCGTGAGATGTTAGAATTCTTACATGAAGCGTAAGAAATCTCACTTTACCGTGACCGACAAGGGGCAGGTCACGATCCCCCGCGACGTCCGGAAGCAGCTTGGGATCGAGCCCGGGACGCAGCTGGAATTCGAGGTTCGAGGAGAGCAGGTTGTGATGACGAAGGCCTTCGCAACGGCGGCCGACCGGGTGCGCTCCGTCATGGGCATTGCCGGTCGAGGACTGAACACGGACCGAATCATCGAGCACCTTCGCGGGAAGCGGTGATCACCGCCGTCGACTCATCCGTCCTCATCGATGTGTTCGGCGCCCATGAAAAGTGGCTCGAGCGGTCCGCCGGCCTGCTACGCCGCTGTCTCGCCGAAGGCACCGTCGTCGCCTGTGAAGTCGTGTGGGCGGAGACCGCGGTCATCTTTCGTCACGAAGCGGATTTTCTTGATGCGATGGGAATGCTCGGTGTCGCGTTTTCGCCGATCGAGCAGGCTGCGGCCCTTCGCGCGGGTCAAACGCTCAAGACGTACCGCAAGCGCGCCAGGGGACGGGGCGAGCGCGTCGTCGCCGATTTCCTGATCGGTGCTCATGCTCTCGAACAAGCCGGCCGCCTTCTCACGCGCGATCGCGACTTTTACCGCGACGACTTCGCCGGCCTGAAAATCCTCGATCCGTCGGCTCAGTAGCGCATCAGCTCGCGCGCGGCGGCCTCGATCTCGTCCTCGCCGGCCAGAAATTCTTCTTCGAGGGGTGGCGAGTACGGCACGGGCGTGTCGAGCGCGCCGATGACGCGGACCGGCGCGTCGAGCCAGTCGAACGCTTCTTCCTGAATGATTGCGGCGATCGACTCGCCCACGGAGCCGGTGCGCGTGTCTTCCTCGATGACCATCACGCGGCTGCAGCGCTGTGTCAGGCCGAGGATCGCGTCGCGGTCGAGGGGGACAAGGCTGCGCAGATCGAGGACCGACGCTTCGATGCCGTCTTTTGCGAGCTTCTCAGCGACGCGCATCCCGACGTGTACGTACGCGCCATACGAGATGATCGCGAGGTCCTTGCCGTCGCGGCGAAGCGCCGCCTTGCCGATCGGAATCGGCTCCGGCGGCTCGTCAGAAATGATTTGTTTGATGCGCGGATCGCGGTAGAGGGCGATGTGCTCGTAGTACAGAACCGGATCGGGATCGGCGACCGCGCTTGCCATCAACGCACGCGCATCGTGCGGCGTCGACGGCACGACGATCTTCAACCCCGGCGTGCGATAAAACCACGCCTCGGTATTTTGTGAATGATACGGACCGGCGTGCCGCAGGCCGCCCCACGGCATCCGCAGCACGAACGGCACGGAGGCGCCCCAGCGATAGTGGATCTTCGCCGCATTGTTGACGAGCTGATTGAAGCCGCTGGCGACGAAGTCGTTGAACTGGATCTCGCCGATCGGCCGCATTCCCGCGAGCGCCGCGCCGATGCAGACGCCGATCGTCGCGCCCTCCGACAGAATCGAATTGAGGATGCGATCGCCGAATTCGCCCAGCAGCGGGCGCAGAAGCAGAAACGCGTTGCCGTATTTTCCGCCGACGTCTTCGCCATAGACGAACACGCGCGGATCGCGCCGCAGCGCGTCGCCCACGCCGAACATCACCGCTTCGAGAAACGTTTTGCCTTTCGGATCGAACGGCGGCGCGCTCTCGACGGAGAGGCTGCTCGAGATTCGTATAACATTTGTATATACATTTTCCCGCGCGGCCGCGGCCTCCGGCCACGGCGCGTCGATCACCGCCCGCGCTTCGCGCTCGACCAGCTCCTCCGCCTCGCGAATGAGCGGCTTGATGTCGACGTCGAGCTTCGCCGCGTACGTGGCGATCGGATCCTTGTGCGACCAGAACTCGTAAAGCGTCGGATCGGCATAGCCGCCGTCGCTCAGCTGCGGATACGACCACGCGCCCGGCGCGTCCTTGCCGAGGTACAGCATGTCATCGTGGTGAGCGTGGCCGCACATGCGCATCGCCACGAGCTCGATCAGCGCCGGCCCTTCGCCGGCGCGCGCACGCTCTGCCGCCCACGCGAACGCGGCCGCAATCTGTTCGGGATCCGTTCCGTCGATCGTGACCGCCGGGATGCCGTAGCCGATCGCTTTGTCGGCGAAGACGCGAACGGCCGATTGATCCGGCAGCGGCGTGGCGAGCGCCGTCTGATTGTTCTGCACGCAGAAGATCGCCGGCAGTTTGCGCGCGGCACACGCGTTGATCGCCTCGTGCCATTCGCCGAGCGACGTGCCGCCTTCGCCGAGGAACGAGACGGCGACGCGCGTGTCGATGTGCGGGGGAGCTTCCGTGTGCGGGGGGCCTTCAGCCGGCTGCGACCGGCTAAAGCCGGTCCCCACACTCTGCATCGCGAACGCCATCGCGAGTCCGGCGATCGTCAGCGACGGCGATCCGAGCGGCGCCATCGGTGGCAGAACGCCGTGCTCCCAATCGCCGACGTGCAGGTCTTTGCCGTTCATCGGCGGACCCGCTTTGCCCATCTGCGCGCTCAGCACCATGCGCACGGTCTCGGGCGCGTTGTGCATGCAAAGGACGGCGCCGAGGTCGCGGATCATCGGGGCGATGATGTCGCCATGCACGCCGCGGCGCAGGCGAATGCACGACGCGTAAATCGCCTCCTGGCCTAACGAGCGAAATCCTTTTCCCTGAAACGACGTGCTTCCCCAGCGCACTTCGCCGCCGGTGAAGAACTGTTTGAGGCGATTGTCGACCGCGCGCGTGAGGATCATGCCGCGCAGGATCTCCATCTTCTCGTCGCGCGTGAGCGACTCGATGATCTCCTCGCGGCGGAAGAATCCTTTGCAGTCCTGCGCGACCTGGCTCACGGCCCACTGCAGCCGCTCGCCGGCGGAGACGCCGGGCGTCGTCTCGGGAATCGCGACGCCGGTGGTGAGCGCATCGCGCAGCGCGGGCTCGATCTCCGCGCCGCGATCGAACGCGGCGAGCGCGGGCTTCAGCGCGAACGGATGCCGCTCGGCGAGAAAGGCCGCGAATCGCTCGCGCAGGCCGGTGCGGCGCGTGGTCTCGGCGATCGTCACGCGCCGATTTTACTTCCTGCGCCAGATCACGATGTCACCTCCGGCGAAGTCGGGCACGAAAAGCTGCTGGAGATAACTCCACACTGCGCTTTCCTCACACGAATGATCAGAGCACGGCAAACAGAATCGCGTAGGCTGCCACGATCGCCGCCGGCAATGCCGCGACGATCGTTTCGATCGCCAGCAGGACCGCGGCTCGCGTGCGGCGCGATTTCACCGCCTGGAACGTCAGGACGAGGCCGGCAGCGAACAGAATGCAGCTCAGCGCGATGCCGATTCGAGTGACGATCCCCGATCCGGGGCGCGCCGGGAGCAGCGTCGGAATCATCAGCAGGATCAGCGGCAGAAGTGCGATCATGCCGTAAACCTGCAAACGCCGATCGTCGGCAGCGAAGATCACGATCGCGGCGACCGCAATGACCAGCAAAATTACGGCGAAAGCCATCGCCGGGCCTCGAACCCCGCCCGCTCCGCCGCCCATCGTACCATCAGCTCCTCGGCCCAATATTGCGCGCGCCACGGCAGCGTGCCGCCGATGAATCCCGTGTGGCCTCCGAAGCGCGGCACCACGAACTCGACCGCACTCGACGCGTGTGCCTGGGCGGCGCGCAGCACTGCGATCGGCAAAAACGGATCATCCTCGGCGCTGATGCAGAGCGTCGGAGTCGTGATCTTGTCGAGATAGGCGAGGGAGCTGGCGCGCTCGTAGTAATCGTTCGCGTCGCGAAATCCGTGCAGCGGCGCGGTCGATGCGCCGTCGAACTCGCGGAAGTTGCGGGAGCGGCGGACGGCATCGAGATCGAGATCGACGCCGAACCGCCTGACGACCGATTCGCTCTTCGGGCGCATCGTGCGAAGAAACCGTGCTACGTACAGCGGTCCGGCGCCGCGCTCGAGGTGACTCGATCCCGCGGCGAGATCGTAGGGCACGGACATCGTCGCCGCCGCTTTGATCAAGGTCTGATTCGGATGCTCCCCGAGCCATTTCAACAGCACGTTGCCGCCGAGGGAGACGCCGATCGCGACGAGCGGCAGGTCGGGCGGGATGCTGCGAACGAGAAAATCGAAATCCTCGGTCTCACCCGAGTGGTACAGCCGCGGCCGCCGGTTCATGATCATGTGCGACAGCCGCTTCGGATCGCGCGCGCACGAACGAAAGTTCATCGACGACGCGGCGAAACCATACCGCGCGATGACGCTCAGCAGGCCCTGGATGTAGACCGAGTTCGAGCTGCCCTCGAGGCCATGCAGCAGCACGAATCGGAGCCGGCTGCCTTCGAGATGATCGGCGATGAGCTCGTCGTCGTCCGGCGTACGGAGCACGCCGCGCCACGTCGTCACCGCGCGACGCGATCGCGTTAGGCGGCCCCAGATCGTCTGCGCGTGCGCGCCGCGGATCCACCACGCGGGGAC
>DATIZY010000074.1:0-3047 GCA_035516895.1 Thermoanaerobaculia bacterium
GCGGCGCGAAGCGCCGCTACTTCCGCGCCAGCACCGCGGCGGTCGCGCCGGCGACGCCGAGAAGCAGCATCACCTTGATCGCTTTCGCGCCGCCGAACCCAACGATGAGTCCGATAGCGGCCGCAGCGGCCGTCAGCGCAAACGCCTTGTTGCTCGACTCGCGATCCACCGCCTCCGCGATATGCGCAATGTCGCGCTCGATGTTCGCCCGTGCGATTTTGATCTCGCGCTCGATTCGGATGGGTTCGCTGGTGTCGGTCATCACTTCCTCCTCGCCGCGCGCTCGACGTCGGCTTTGATCACCTTCGCGTCGGACTTGATCTGCTCGATCGCACGCGTCGGGCCGTCGGCAACACCCTCCATCTTCTTCTTCCCGGTCATCATCAGGATCACTCCGATGATGCCGAGGGCGACGCCGACGACGAGGGCGCCAAGCCAGAGGCTGGTTGCGGCAGCGATGCCGAACATCGCCGCGAGCAGAAGGAACTCGACAGCAAACAAACCGATGACGCCGGCACCGCCGAACAGTCCGGCGCCCGTGCCGACGCGCTTCACGCTCTCGTGGAGCTCGCTCTTCGCAAGCGCGATCTCGCCGCGGACGAGCTGGCTGAGATCGGTCGTCAGATCTTTGATACTGCCGGGGATGGAACGATCGGATTTGGGTTCTGCGCTCATGGATTCCAAAGGAGCAAGATCGGTTCCGTGCGACCGCCGCGACCCGGGGCCGCGCAATTCATGACACCCACGTGCAATTCATTACAAACACGCAACATCCGCCTGCCGGCCCTCGTTAACGAATGCATCATGAGAAAAAAATCGATCATCGCAATCGCAGTCCTCGTCGTGCTCGCGACGGTCGGGATGCTGATCAGCCAGTTCGCGTTCGCAAAAGACGCGACGGTGTATCGCTTCACGACCATCGGGCGCGGCAATATCGTCTCGAAGGTCTCGGCCACGGGAACTCTGAACGCGGTGACGACGATCAGCGTCGGCACGCAGGTCTCCGGTCAGATCTCGAAGCTTTACGTCGATTTCAACGACCACGTGAAGAAGGGCCAGCTTCTGGCGGAAATCGATCCGACCCTGGCTCAGCAGGCGGTCGCTGATGCTCAGGCGAATCTCGCCAAAGCCGACGCGCAGGCCCAGCAGGCGGACCGCGACAACGCCCGCAATCAGCAGCTCTTCAAGGACGGGCTCATCGCCAAAGCCGATTACGAGACGACGCAGTCGAACGTCAGCGTGAACTACGCCGACGTGAAATCGGCGCAGATCGCGCTCGACAAGGCGAAGCAGAACCTCGCCTACACGAACATCTACTCGCCCATCGACGGCGTCATCGTCGAGCGCGACGTGCAGGCGGGGCAGACCGTCGCGGCGAGCCTCTCCGCGCCGCAGCTGTTCGTGATCGCAAACGACCTGTCGCAGATGCAGATCCTGGCGCAGGTCAGCGAGAGCGACATCGCGCAGATCAAGCAGGGGCAGGCCGTGAATTTCACGGTCCAGGCTCTGCCGAACAAGACGTTCAAGGGAACGGTGCAGCAGGTCCGTCTGCAGTCGACGACCTCCGATAACGTCGTGAACTACACGGTCGTGATCGCGGTCGACAACTCCCAGGGTCAGCTGCTTCCCGGCATGACCGCGCGCGTCGACTTCATCACGAACGCGGCGCAAAACGTCCTCACGGTTTCCAACGCGGCGCTCCGGTTCCGCCCGGCGACGACGCCCACGGCGACGAGCAACACGACGGCAACCACTCCGCAGCAGCGTGGCCAGAGCCGCAACGCCGGCAATCGCAGCGGCGGATCGCTCTACTACCTCGACGCGAGCGGAAAGGTGCAGCGCGCGAACGTGCAGACAGGAATCACCGACGGCATCACCACGCAGGTCTCCGGCTCCGACATCAAGGAAGGCATGAAAGTCATCGCCGGCTCGCTTTCGAGCACAACGACGCAGACGACGGCGCAGAAGTCTTCTTCTTCGTCGCCGTTCAGCGGCGGACAGCAGCAGGGCGGCGGCCGCCGCGGAGGTTTCTAATGAACGACATCGTCATTGAAACGCAGGCGATCACCAAGACGTACATCAGCGGAACCAACGAGGTCCATGCCGTTCGCGGCATCGACCTCACCGTTCAGAAGGGCGAGTTCGTGGCGATCATGGGCACCTCCGGCTCCGGCAAATCGACGCTCATGAACCTCCTCGGATGCCTCGATACGGCGACGTCGGGCACGTACCTGCTCGACGGCGCGAAGATCGACGGCCTCGACAAGAACGCGCTCGCGGCGATCCGCAATCAGAAGATCGGATTCGTGTTTCAGGGATTCAACCTTCTGCCGCGGACGACCGCGATCGAGAACGTCGAGCTGCCGATGCTGTACGACCGCAGCGGCAAGAAGCGCGATACGCGAGCCCTCGCCGCGGCGGCGCTCGAGCGCGTCGGCCTCGCCGAGCGCCTCGATCACGAGCCGAGCGAGCTCTCCGGCGGTCAGCAGCAGCGCGTGGCAATCGCCCGCGCGCTGGTGACCGAGCCGGCGCTCGTCCTCGCCGACGAGCCGACGGGCAACCTCGACACGCGCACGTCGATCGAAGTGATGAAGCTCTTTCAGGAACTGAACGACCAGGGCGTCACGATCGTGCTGGTGACGCACGAGCCGGACATCGCGGCATACGCGAAGCGAATCGTGGAAGTGCGCGACGGAAAGATCCGGCGCGACGAGCCGGTGCACAACCGCCGCTCGGCCGCGACGGATCTCGACCAGGAGGCAGCGTGAGGCCGTCCGAAGCTTCTAGGGCACGGCTGTGCCGTACCGCGGTGCGACGCAGTCGCGCCCGACACGTTCGGGACGGCAGGATGCGCAAGGAGAGACAATGAAAACCAAAACACTTTTCAAGCTCGCGACGCAGTCGATCCAGAAGAACAAGATGCGCGCGACGCTGACGATGCTCGGAATCATCATCGGCGTGGCGGCGGTCATCGTGATGGTTGCGGTCGGCTACGGCGCCCGCTCGCGAATCAAAGCGCAGATCGACAACCTCGGCACCAACATGAT
>DATIZY010000075.1:0-7925 GCA_035516895.1 Thermoanaerobaculia bacterium
TCTTCGACTCCCCGCGGCACGAGTTCGATGCGGCGTGGTCGGCCGACAGCGCGTGGCTGACCTACGCAAAGCTGCTGCCGAGCCAGTTGCACGCGGTGTATGTCGACTCGCTCTCGAGCGCGAAGCCGATGCAGATCACCGATGGAATGAGCGACGCGCTCTACCCGCAGTTCGATCGCAGCGGCAAGTACCTCTACTTCACGGCGAGCACGAACGTCGGACTCAATTCCGGCTGGCTCGACATGACGAGCCAGGCGCATCCCGAAACGCGCGCCGTCTACGCCGCGGTGCTGCGGAAGGACATCCCATCGCCCGTTCCGCTGCAGAGCGATGAAGAAAAAGTCGAAGCCGCGACTCCCGCTCCGGAGAGCAAGGCAGCTGCCGATCAGAAGGAAGACAAAGAGAAGCCGACGCCGACCGGCGACGAGAAGCCGAAAGCGAAGAAGCCTGCCGCGCCGGTGACGATCGATTTCGAGAACATCGGTCAGCGCATCGTCGCCCTTCCGATTCCGGCCCGCAATTACGGCGGCCTTTACGCGGGCAAAGAAGGGCAACTGTTCCTCGTGGAAGACCCGATCGTCACGATCGAATTCGGACCACGCGTGTTCGAGGTCTCGAAGTTCGATCTCGAGAAACGCAAGGTCGAACCGCTGCTGATGGGCGTGTCGTCGTTCAGCCTGTCAGCCAACGGCGAGAAGATGCTGTTCGAGAAGGCGAAGAAGTGGATCATCGCCGGGACAGCGAAAGAGCCGACGCCGGCCGATGAAGACATGCTCGCCACCGACAACCTCAGCGTGTACGTCGATCCGCCGGCGGAATGGCGTCAGATGTACAACGAGGTCTGGCGCATCGAGCGCGACTTTCTGTACGACCCGCATTTCCACGGGCAGGATCTCGCGGCGGAAAAGCAAGCGTATGAGCCGTATCTCGCCGCGGTCGGCAGCCGTGACGATCTCACGTATCTCTTCACCGAGATGACCGGCAACATCAGCATCGGCCACATGTTCGTGCGCGGCGGCGACCGACCGCACGTCGACGCGGTGAAAGTCGGACTCCTCGGCGCCGACTACACGATCGATCATGATCGGTACCGGTTCGCCCACATCTACAACGGCGAGAATTGGAACCCGCAGCTTCATGCACCGCTGACCGCGCCCGGCGTCGAGGTCCACGAAGGCGAATACCTCCTCGGCGTCAACGGCCGCGAGGTGCATGCGAGCGACAACATCTACCGTCTGTTCCAGAACACCGCGGGCGTGCAGACGTCGATTCGCGTCGGCCCGTCGCCGGACGGCAAAGGCGCGCGCGAAGTCACCGTGGTGCCGGTCGACAACGAATTCCGTCTCCGCAACTACGCCTGGATCGAAAACAACCGCCGCCTCGTCGACAAGCTGAGCGGCGGTCGCGTCGCGTACGTCTATCTGCCCGACACCGGCGGCGGCGGTTTCACGAACTTCAATCGCTATTTCTTCTCGCAGGTCGGCAAGCAGGCGGCGGTCATCGACGAGCGCTTCAATCACGGCGGCCAGCTCGCCGACTACATCATTGATTATCTGCGCCGTCCTCCGATGAGCAAGGTGACGTCGCGCGAAGGCGAGGATTACACCGAGCCGGTCGCGTCGATCTACGGCCCGAAGGTTCTGATCATCAATCAGTTCTCCGGCTCCGGCGGCGACGCGCTGCCGTGGTACTTCCGAAAAGCCGGCATCGGGCCTCTCGTCGGAATGAAGACGTGGGGCGGTCTCGTCGGCATCGGCGGCTATCCGCGGCTCATGGATGGCGGGACGATTACTGCGCCGCGGTGGGCGATCTACGGATTGAACGGCCATTGGGAAGTCGAGAATCACGGGATCGCGCCCGACATCGAGGTGGAGCAGGATCCGAAGCTCGTACGCGAGGGACACGATCCGCAGCTCGAGCGCGCCGTCGCAGTCGTGCTCGAGGAGCTCGAAAAGAATCCGCTGAAGACGTATCAGAAGCCGCCGTATCCCGTGCATCCGCATCCGCTGCCGGCGGCGCCGCAGCAGTAAGGCGATCGAGTCGACCTTCACCGCGGAGCACACAGGGGGGTCGCGAGACCCTGTGTGCCCGCGGTGGCTCATTGACCGGCAATCGCCTGAACCTTCAGAAGCAATTGACGATGCAACTTCTGCAGCGTCTCGATGGGCGCTTTCGATCGCTCGGCGTTCCTCAGCGCGTCGAAAGCGCTCTTCACGCTGGCGTCCTTGTTCGATAACGCATCGATCGCAGCGGTCCATGGCGCATCGGTCGACGACAACAGGCTCGGGAAATCAGCCGCGGTCGCCTGACGGCGTCCGAACGCATCGATGAAGCGTGACGATTCGCGCACGATGTCCGCGGCGCCGGCGACGCCGTCCAGCTTGCCGAACAACGTCCGCTGCCACTTGGCGTTGTGGAGGACGTCGGCTTGCGAGCCATTGGCTCTCACTCGCATCGTGATGCTCGAATCGAGGCGCTCGAGCAGCTCCTTGTGCGCGAGTGCCGCGTCATCCCGGTTGCCTGCGGCGAGCGCTTTCCGCAGGTGCCGAACTGCGTCGCGCAACCCGGTCGCGTCGCCCTTCCGGACGTGTTGCACGACGATTCGTTCCATCGACGCGGCGTGCTCGCGAAGGAACGCGAAGTACTTCTGCGCGTTCGCGAGTTTGGGATCGCGCGCGGCCTTTGCCTCCCGCGCCGCCAGCGTGTTCTTCTCCACTTGCGACAGCCGCTCCATGACGCTGGCGTATTCCGAGAGGTACTGCGCGGCCACTTCGCCGGGCGACGCGCGCCGTGCGAGGATCGAGAAGCCGTTTTCCGGACGCTTGTCGTCGCCCCGATAGAAATCGATCACCGCCGGCTCTCCCGCAGCGATCGAATCGGCATGCACTCGCACCCACCGCACTTCACCCGGCTGCATCTCTCCGAGGTCGAGCCGGCCTTGCGGAGAGAGCTCGGCGCGCGCACCTCGTCCTCCAATCTCCTCCACGTAGCCCGTCACGCTCCGCGGGATCGGAACGCGGAACTTCAACTCCATGGGATTCGGCATCTCGTCGATCAGCCGGACCATGGCGACCATTTCGAATCCTGCTCCGGTGCCGGTCGTCTCCTGCAGGTTGCGCTGCGCTTTGTTGTTGTCGGCGAGGATCAGCGGATCGGCCGGACCTGGGGCATTGCCGGCGAGAGTGGGCGGGATGAAGTCGTCGGTTCCTCCGGGCCCGGTGATTTCCACCGCGAGGCACAGGTGAATCGAAGCGCTGGCATCAACGGTCCATGGCACCGGCGGCGTGATCACCATCGGATCGCCGGCGTTGAAATTCGCGTCGGCCATTCCAATGTCGACGAACGGCATGCCCGCACCGTAGTCCGCCGCGAGGAAGTGCACTTGTACCGCCTCGGCGGGAGTCGATGTCGATGCGGGAAAACGACGCGACACGCGGGCAAATGCGTTGTTCGTTCCGCCGCGATCGGGCGGGTCGCCTAGGATCCAGCCGCTGACAGGTGTGGCGGCGGTGGAGGAGTTCTGGTTCCACACGTCGCTGCGTGCCCAGAAATCGGGGCGCGTCGATGGTTCGACGCCCGGGTCGAAGAGCGTGGAGGTGTCGGTCCAATCGCGAACGTAGTAGTCCGACGGGATGTTTGCGCCGTCGGCATAGACGTTGATCCCAGGCGAGGATCCGGCGACGGCCGGCGGCGGCGTCGCAGACGACCATGCGGAGAAACGGCGGCCGGCGATTGCGCCGCTGCCGTTGTAATCGCCGTATTTCGGTGCGCCGCCCCCCGTGCTGCAGACCTCTCCCGCTCCGGGACAGGCGGGCCCTGTTGTGAAGTCGCAGCGGGCGCCGGAAGAGGTCATCGTAACGGGATTGAAGCAGAGCCCTGCGAGCTGCGGCTGCGCGGAGCATGACTCCGAATCGGTCGTGGCTCTCGGCGGCTGCGGCCATCCGGACGCGCAGTGCGGATCATCGACCTGCGACACGTCGACTTCCGCCGCGCGCAGCGTTCCCGACTTGAGCCACACGCGCGAACCGAAGAATCGCGTCAGATCGTTGTTCGCCGCCGTAGCGTTGCGGCGGTCGTACCACGTGACGTATGCGCTTCCGGCGTTTGCGGAGATCCACGGCATGAATCGCCGTGCGGTGACCGCGGAATTTGCGACCACGGAACGGGGGAACGTCACCCCACCGTCCGTCGAGTCGAACACCATCACGTTCTCGTTGCCCGCGCCGCTCGACGTCGCAAAGGCGTAGTACACGTGCGAACCATCGTTGTCATCGACTGCCACCGTCGGGCTGGAAAGGACGTTGCCGCTGTTGCAGCGGTCGAGCCCCGGCACGGGACAGGGAACCATGGTGAACGCTGAAATGGTCTGGATCGGCTGCGGGGTCAATCCCGCATCGCAGGAGGTGAAGCGGCGCAGGTTCATGTTGCCGCCCGACCGGTACGCGACGTAGACCATTCCGTCGGGACCCACGGCGATGCGCGGGAAATCGGACGCGGCATCGATGACCAGCGGCGCCGTCCAGGTCCCCGCGCTGTTGCTCGAGCAGACGATGTTCGCCGCGAGGGTCGCGGCGAAGTTTCGCCACACCAGGTACACGCGGTCGCCGCCGGTGCCGGCGTTGCGGCGATCCGCAGCGATGTGCTCCTGATCGGGAAGAGTGCATGCAGCCCCTCCGGAGGGACAGAAGACGCCATCGCTGCCAAACACCCACGAGTGGCCGTTGGTTGTCGAGATCGAAACGCTATCGGTGAAGCCATCACCGTGGCCACTCGGGTCGCCCGTCGGGTCTCCGATCCAGGAATAGTAGAAATTGCCGGTCTGACCGACGGCGAGCGATGGGTCGCCATCGCAGCCGTTGTATATGCAAGGCGTGCCGCCGCCGGCATTGAAATTTCCGGCGCTGTCATCGGAGAACGACCATCCGCTGTTTGCGGCAACGACGACGTGCTGGCCGTCGTTGGACGCAATGATTTCGAGCTCGCCCACGCCACCCTGCACGCGCGTATTTCCCGGTTGCGCCGGATTTGGCTCGCCCGCTTTCCCAACGGTTCCGGGCGCCGGTCGAGACGAAGGTGCCGGAGGAGGCAAGTGAATTTGTTTCAGGAGGAGATCCAGCTCGCGCGCGGCGGTGTCTGCGTTCCCGCCCGGCGCGCGCAGCGTTCGCGCAATCGCCATGGCGTGCTCGGCCAGTTTCGGATCCGCGTCGGGCGCCAGCATCGTCTCGAAGCGAAGCACCGTCGATCCGGCGGCGACCGCCGTCGATGCGAACAATGTGATCGGCGAATCCGATCCATCGCGTTCTCCCGGTTCGGGCATCGGCGCGCGATAGCTTCGCTCCATTGCAGGCCAGCCCGAAATGACGATCAACGCCGGCTGCGCCGGCTGTTCCGAGGCGATGTTTGCAAGGCGGGAGAGCGCGTCGTCATGACTGTGCCGCTCTTCCGCCGTGATCGTCATGCCGGCTTCGGCGACGATGGGAGCCTCGATCGGCTTCGGGTTTTTTC
The DNA here is from genome assembly GCA_035516895.1 of Thermoanaerobaculia bacterium. Taxonomy (GTDB): domain Bacteria; phylum Acidobacteriota; class Thermoanaerobaculia; order Gp7-AA8; family Gp7-AA8; genus Gp7-AA10. Next base: position 5,506 of record DATIZY010000075.1, read on the forward strand.
CCTCCGTGGTCGGCGCGGGACGAGGGCGAGCCAGCGGCAGATAAATCTCGACCGAGTTGCGCGTTCGACGTGCGATTTTCCATTCTGCCGGCGCGGTGACCGAGTACTTCTCGGAGAGGTTGATCTCCTGCGCCGGCGGCGGAGGATTGGTGCCGCGCCGTGGTTGAGCGCCGACTGGTATCGAGGCGGTAAAGCAAAGACAAGCGACGAGCAAAGATCGCACGCAAACCTCCAGGTGTGTTTACAGATGGAGTGACGGCGGGCATGAAATCCCTACCCATGATCAGAATGGGCTGGCTGCGTGGGGAGTGGCGGCGCAAGCGCAGCGGGCCGTTTGGCTCGTCCCGGCGCGGAAACGTTTCTTCTGGTTTTGTCATCTCTCACGGGAGAAAAGAGAGGTTATGGCGACACGTTCCCGGCTGTTCGCGATTTGTTTCTTTGTCGTAGCTGCATCCGGCTTTGCGCTCGAACCGCCGGTTCCGCCTCTGCCGGTCGCGCACGGCGCGTGGCGCGGGGCACTGCTGTCATCGGCCGCGCCATTGCGGGTTGCCGCCCAGCGCGAACGCGCTGCCTCGCCGGCAGATGATTCGGAGGAGACCGTCTTTCTGCCGCTGTCGAGTGGCCTTTCGATGATTTCCGTGCCGCTGCGCACCGACTCGCAGCTCCTCTCCGACATTTTCAAGAACCTTCCCGACGGCTCGCGCATCTGGACATGGGACACCGAGCAACAGCAATTCGTCGAAGGATTCGATCAACAGCTGCCATCGGGAGGCGGCGTGATGCTCTACCTTCCGGCGCCGGCGGTCGTCGCCATCACCGGCCAGAGCGACGCGTACTCCGACTTTCCCGTCGAGCTGGCGAACGGCTGGAATCTCGTCGGCGTTCCGTACACGACGCCGATCGCGCGATTGGCGCTGACTGTTTATGTGAATCAGATGCAGACGCCGTTCAACGACGCGGTCGGCGAGGGAGCTCTGTCCGAGCCCGTCATGACGCTCGGTTCCGACGGCTATGAAAACGTCGGTGCTGACGATTCCTTCAAACCGATGAGCGCGTACTGGGTGTACTCGAATACCGCGGACCTCATGGACGAACAGCCGCCGCTGCTGCTCGGTTCCCTGCCGGCGAAGTTCGCATGGTGGGTGGCGGAGAAAGCCGGCGGCGCAGCCGTGAACTATGGTGTGAGCCGGCTGCTGTCGGAGCTCACCGGCGACCCGGACACCGCGTCGCTCAACGACATCGAGAGTCAGCTGCAGCAGGTCCTCGATGCCCAGGCAGCGATCGGAGAAAACTTCAAGGAAGTCAAAACTCAGATCAACGGACTGAGTGCGAAGCTCGATGTGCTCGAGCAACGGCAGGCGATCGCGAGCGCTCGCAGTGTCATCGAGACGTTCTACGACCCTCCCGACCTCGCGAATCAATCGCTCACGTGGTTTGCCGAAAACGGCAAGACGGCCGCGGGGCGCGCGTTGATCACCGACACCGCCAGAATCCAGTTCGCGAACTCGATCCTCGGTCAGAACAAGATCGCGACGCAGTTCACCGCGATCAACAACGCCATCATCGGCAAGGACGGCATTGGAATCATGGACGCGCTGCGCAACCAGCTCGTCGTCACCGGCACGTCGGGAGCCGACCTGCAAAAGGGCTACGAAGCGATGGAGGCCTATTTCAACGACCTCATCACGCTTCAAAACAAGGCGATGACGTTGATTACCAACGCGATGAACACGCTCGCCGATGTGCCGGGATCCGGCTACACCGCGTCGTCCGCCGACGCATACCGGAAAGGCACCTATTGGTCCGCGATCACCGCGGAAACGCTGCGCTTCCGCGACGCGGTCGACGGACTCGCCGCGGCGAACCTCAGGATTTCGCAGACGGTGAACGATCCGCCGGTCTCGATTCCGGCTGAGGTGAGCGATGTGATTCTGCCGCGCGCCGACTTCGGCATCATGAATCTCCTCGGCGAAGCGCCGGGCATCCGCCTTCACGCCTTCGTTTCGCCGGACATGAATCCCAACAATCCGTACTCGCTCACCGAGTTTCGGCGTTCGGCTTCGCCGAACCTGTCGACCATCACGGCGCTGCCGTCGACGGACAGCGGCTTGTGGACGACGATGAAGGACCCGTGCAATCCGGCGTGTGCGTGGCCTCTTTACGACTCGTGGCGCATCAATGTGATCAACTTCAACGAGGTGCGCGTTACGAGCGACTGGCTGATGTACCGGACGATTCTTCCCGTCACGATGGCTGCGCGGCCGTACGTGGTCAAGCTAACGGATGCGTGGGGCCTGACAGAGGACGGCGACACCAACGCATATCCGCTGCAGTCGTTCACGTACGGAAGGGTGGACAGCAACCGCCAGCCGAGTTCCTCCGGCACGCTTTTCGGGTCCGTGGTTGTCGCGAAGCGCGCG
>DATIZY010000076.1:0-10059 GCA_035516895.1 Thermoanaerobaculia bacterium
CGTCGCAAAGATGCCGGCGATGAAAGTCGCGCGCCTCGTCCGCAGCGTGTCGAAGAAGACGCGCGGCCACGCCCGCGCGGCGATCTGAAGGGGCGCATCATGAAAAAACTTCTGCTGTTTCCGCTCCTCGTTCTGATGCTCGCCGGGTGCGCCACGACGAGGACGCGCTTCGAGTCCACGTGGAGAAATCCCGACGCGCAGCCGCTGAACCTCGCGAACCGCAAAGTCGCCGCGGTGTTCGTCACTCGCGACCCGATGCTGCGGAGAAGAACCGAGGATGCGATGGCCCGCGAGATCACGGGTCGCGGCGCGATCGGGGTCCCGTCGTACACGTTCCTGTCCGACACGGACGTGCGCGATCGCGACGCGGCGAAGGCGAAAGCCGATTCGCTCGGATTCGCCGGCGCTGTCGTGATGCGCGTGGTCGGCAGTGAAACGCATTACGCGTACGCGCCCGCTGCGGTGGTGTGGGGTAGCGCTCCTTACCACCACCTCTGGGGCGGCTACTGGGGCTGGGGATGGGGTGCGGTGTGGGATCCGATGTACCTGACGGTTGACCGCGTCGTGAAGGTCGAAACGATGGTCTACTCGCTCGAACAGGATCAGCTCGTGTGGGCGGGTGTGACGCGCACGTTCGATCCCGGACGCGTCGAAGGCTTCGTGGCCGAACTGGCCAAAGCCGTCTCACGGCGCATGGCGCGCGACGGATTGATCGTCCGCGGTTAGGCGGCGCCGGCCCTCTCTTCGCTTCGGCGGGGGGAGGGCTTTTTGCGACACAGAACGACGGGGATCAGCGAGGTACGCTCACTTCGGCTCCGGACAGTAGCTTCCGAATCCTCGGGCGTGCTCACGGCGGTCGAGCGGCGACTCGGCCCGCGGCAGGACGCCAAGGCGAACGAGCTGCGGGTGGAACTCATAGCGGATTGCGATCCTTGCAGCGGGCGTGCTCTCGAGATCGATGTCCACGAGCTCGACCTCCTGTCCCGTGCGCGAGCCCATGCCGGTTGCTGCGTAATCATCGGATGGAGCCGCGGCAGCGGCGCGCGGTGCCGATTGCCGGTTGCTCTCTTCTTTTCTCTGTTCTTCGGTGAGCGGCTGGAGACGGAGCTTCGGCCGCTCCCGATAGAACACCGCTTCGATGATGCCGAGATTCGCGGTCTCTCCGAGCGCAGTGCCGTAGGAGTCGTTTTCTCCGGTGAAGAAAAATCGCCGCGCAGTCTGATCGTTGACTTGCCACCCGGAAATCACGGTCGATTCGTAAGGGCCGAGGACCCATTTTGCCGCGCTGCGCGCATCGGTGTGTTTCGCGTCGATGGTATTGAGGCCATCGACGGAGAGCGCAACCGCAACCCGATCGGGCAACGGATTGGTGAGGCGGATCGAATACTCTTCGCCGCGCACGGCCTCGATGTAGATCCTGCCGCGCGCCGGGTACTCGGGCCGCGGTTCCTCGTTGACGAGAACGGACAATCCGAACCCGCCGTGAGTCGACGCCGCTGCGGTTCCGCAAGCGAACAGAAGTGTCAGAGCAAGGAGCTTTTTCATACGACTCCCTCCGCTCTGTCAGACACCGTCATTCGCGAAAAGAAAACCGGCGTCTCACGACAACGAGGACGAATTCGTCCGAGCGGAAGGAGTTCTCATCGATCGCGCTGCGTGCGCGGCCTTCGCTAGCCGGGCGGGAGCTTCGGATTGCGCAGATAGGCGACGATGTCGACGAGCTGCCGCGCAGTCAGCGGCTGGGCATAATCCTTCATCGTTCTCTCGAAGAGCTCCTGGTCCGCGCCGGTCTTGCTGCTCGTGATCCGGTTCGCGACCTCGCCAGGGGTTCGATTCCCGAGGCCGCTGAGGAGCGGACCGGCGATCGCGCGGCGGCCTAACGGCAGCTCCGGATCCTCGGCCACACGGTGGCAGTCGATGCACTGCATTGCGATGAACGCGCGGCGGCCGGCGATCGGATCGCCATCCGCGAAGCTCGGATTCGAGACGGCAACGATGGGCGCCGACGCGTGATGCACTCCAAAGTGCACCGGCACCGGCGTCGTGCAAGCGGTGAATGCGAACAGGAGAAGAATGGAGTACCGCATGTGGCCAGTACACGCCCGGGCGGAGCGGGTGTCATGGTCGCCGGTCACACGGCGCCGTGATCTGCACGACACAGCACCGAGCCGTCTCGTTAGAAGGTGATGTGCGCCCTGAATCCGTCGAGCGTCGGCACCAACGCGACGCGCGCACGATGGTGATTGAGCGTGATCGATTTCGCGATCGCGTGACCGATCATGCCGGCCGCCAGAACATCGGACGCGAAGTGCACGCGGTCGTGAACGCGTGCGATCGCCACGCTCGTCGCCAGCGTGTACGCGATCGCCGGGACGTATCGGTTGTTTTCGTAGCGTGTGGCAATCGCGGTCGCGATCGCGAACGCGTTCGTCGCGTGTCCCGACGGAAACGACTGGTACGTCTTGTCGAAGGGGTGAAAAGAGTGTTTGCCGAGTCCGTGGATCGGTCGCGCACGGCCGACGACCGTCTTGATCGCCGGGGTCACGATTCCAGCGGCGGCGAATGACGACTCGAGCGCATCGAGACCGGCATCCATCATCGTGTCGTCGTGTTTGAAGTAGCCACCGGCGGCGAGCAGCGCGGCGAGATCGAGTCCGTAGCCGCCGCCGAAATGTGTGACGCCGCGCAGGTAGTCGTTGAGGACGTGATTTTGCTGACGGGAGACGAAGCGGACGATCTGATCGTCCGCCGTGTACGCCGCGAGTACCACCGCGGATCCTTCCGCGAAGCGAAGCCACTCATGCTGGCGCCATCGCAGCGGCGCGGTCGCGAGGTCCTTCGCGTCTTTGACCACTTGATGGGCATAGGGTTTGAGGATGGTCGAGGGTGTTCGTGAATCGGGCGACTGAGCGCAGAGGGTGGGCGAGAGGGCAGCGGTGAAACAGAGCGCGGCGACAAATGTGCGCATTCGAAGTTCCTCGGCGACGAAGTACCACAAGGCGGCTCAAGCCGTCATCAAATGGGCTGGTGAGTGCTGGCAGCTCGGTGTCGTCTACCTCGCAGAAGGCTTCCTCGACCGCGAAGGTCGGCGATGATCGTGATGGGTTTGGGGGGTGTTCTCCTGATGGTCGCTGCGGGACGGTTTGCCGACGTTAGGCCGGGTTGTGATGAACGTCACACCGAGGCGTGACGCCCTGGACGGCCGTTTCGGCGGGGCGAACGCATCCTAGGGTCATGAGGCAAGGCGTTGGAGCGATCGATGAACTCGGAAGAATCCTCCGCTCAATTCCTTCATGCTCGAACCTCCTCCTCCTGCCGACACATCCTCCATTCGTTGTGCCGACGTCATGTCTCAGAGGCGTTGGAACGAACCGGTGCGTGCCGATTGACTGGTCTCCGGCCCGCACCGGAGAGTTCCTCACGCGGCGGCGACTGCGGTCGCCGCGGCCTCCGCGGTCGCTTTGATCGCGCGCAGGCTCACGATCCGAATCAGTGTCACACCCGGCGACACGAATGCCCAATAGTTGCGGAAGCGCTGACGCGCTTCTGCGTTCGTCGTTGACGCGCGCGTCTCCGTGCGGACGAGCGAGCCGCCGCGCGGCGCCTCTTCGACGGAAACGTTGAACGCGATCTTCACCCAACCGGGATCGTTGAACGTAGCGAAGAGCGCCGCTGGAACCGTTCGGAACCCGGCACTGGGCAGCCATGGCTGCGCGGCGATGCCGAAGACGATCTCCTGTCCGTCCGTTTCTTCGAGCACTTCCCATCCGATCGACTTCATCTGATCGACGAAGGATTTCGGCAAGATCGGCTCGGCCGGCTGTGCGCCTAACACCCATGCGCGCGTGTCGAAGAGCATCCGCGCGACGGTGGAATGCATGACGTCGAAATTGCAACAGGCCTCGTACGCGAACGCCGGCGGCGCGTTCACGAAGATCGAGTTTCGCTCGACGACTTCGGGATCGGGGAGAAAGCGATCGAGCGTCGGCTCGGCCGCTTTCTTTTTCGTTTGCCCGTAGCGCAGCCAGGTGAACGCCGCGTAGCCCGTGTAGGCGACAGCGGCATAGCTGATGAGGCGGACAGCGGTGCGGATCAGTTTCATTTGTCGTCTCCTGATTTGAACATCGCCACAGAGGGCGCAGAGAATCTCTGTGTTCTCTGTGCCGCTGTGGTGAACATCGTCGTTATCCGAGCCAGTCGTCGCCGGCTTTACGCGCAGCGCCGGCCTCGCGCGACTCGCGGACGCGCCTGCGTGCGCGCGCGAACGCCTGTTCGATCTCCTCCCACGCGCGCTCGAATCCGTTGCGCAGCTCGTCGGCGACCGGCTCGCGCGTCGTCTGCAGATCGACAAGCGCCTGTTTCATCTTCGCGAGCGACTCGCGCAGGACTCCGGTGATCTCGCTGAGATCGCCGCGCGCGTTCTCGATCGACGTCTTCGCTTTCGCTTCGAATTTCCCGATGTCGAATCCCCATTCTTTCAGTGATGTCATTTTCCCCTCCTGGGAGCCGAACTCGATCGTGAATCCGGTCCCGAGCTCGCTCTTCACGTGGACCGACGCGCCGTCGCAAACGATCGCGACGGGATGAGTAATCGTGTGGCTGAGGTGGCGTTCGCCGTTCGTGTCCACCGTCACCACCACGCTGCGGTGCGCCGCCGCGGTGTCGACGGCAAGGCCGCGAAAGACGACATCGCGTGCGAGCACTTCGATGCTGCCGCCGCGGCGCTCGCCGAAAAGCGAGACGCGTCCGCCCTCGTGCTCGCGGTTGAAGCTCTGCACGAACGTTTGCCACTCGGCCAGCGGTATGTCTGTTGGTCTCATGTTCACCTCACACGGACGCCCGCTCGCAGCATGGCGTCCACCATTTTCCGGTTCTCGGGTTCACGGAAAAACGCGGCGATGCTTCGTGCCGCCGCCGGTCCGACTCCCGCGACCACGGCGAGGCGTCTGGCCGGTATCGTGCGCAGACGCCCGAGCGATCGGACGTGGCGCGCGACCTCACGCGCGACGCTCTTGCCCGCTCCGCGGATCGAAAGGCCGATGAGAAAACGATCGAGCGGTACGCTTCGCGCGCGCGCGATGGCAGCGGCAAGATTCGAGGCACGGCGCTCACGCCACCCTTCGAGCTGCTCGAGCCGCCTCGCATCGAGCGTGAAAACCGATGCGGGCGAAACGATCAGCCGCGCGTCGATGAGCTGCTGTGCGACCTTCGTCCCCAGGCCGCTGATGTTCAGCGCCTCGCGCGAAGCCAGATGCGTGATGTGACCGAGGAGCTGAGCGGGGCAGGAGGCGTTCGGGCAGATCGTGAACGCACCGTCTTTTTCGAGCGCGTCACCGCACGACGGGCAGCGTTTCGGCATCGCGAAGCGCCGCTCTCTGCCGCTGCGGCGCTCGGTGAGCACCGCGGCGATCTCAGGGATCACGTCGCCTGCGCGCTGCACGAGAACGGTGTCGCCGATCCGAATGTCTTTGTCGCGGACGAACGCCTCGTTGTGCAGCGTTGCGCGTTCGACGACAACGCCGCTCAGCGTGATCGGGTCGAACACGGCAACCGGCGTGACGGTGCCGGTGCGGCCGACCTGCACGATGATGTCGCGGATCTTCGTCGTCGATTCGCGCGGCACGAACTTCCACGCGGTCGCCCATCGAGGAGCGTGCGCCGTTTCGCCGAGCTCGTTCTGCAGCGCGAGATCGTCGACTTTCACGACGATGCCGTCGATCTCGAACGGCAGCTTCTCGCGGAAGCGGACGGCGTCGTCGTGAAATTTGCGAATCTCGGCGGCGGTGCGGCAGACGCGCACGTGCGAGTCGACGCGGAACCCGTACGCCTGCAGTTGTGCGAGCAGCGCCGACTGTGTTATCGGCGCGGCGCCCTGGATGGCGCCGATGCCCCACGCGTAGAAGCGCAGCGGCCGCGATGCTGTGACCTTCGGGTCGATTTGCCGCAAAGAGCCGGCGGCCGCGTTTCGCGGATTTGCGAATTCAGGGCGGCCGGCCTTGCGCTGCTCTGCATTGAGCCGCGCGAAGTCGCGCTTCGGAATGATCACTTCGCCGCGGACTTCAAGGAGCCGCGGGGCGTCGCCCTTGAGCCGCAGCGGCACGGAGCGCATCGTGCGCACATTCGGCGTCACGTCTTCGCCGCGCTGGCCGTCGCCGCGCGTCGCTGCGCGCGTGAGCAGTCCGTTTTCGTACGTCAGCGAGCACGAAAGCCCGTCATACTTCGGCTCGCAGACGAACGTCACGCGGCCGGCGAGCTTGTGAGTGCGCTCGTCGAAGCGCGCCAGCTCGTCGAACGACCAGATCGCGTCGATGCTGAACATCGGCACGCGATGCCGCACTTTCGGGAAACCGATTCCCGCGGTGCGCGGCGGACCGACGCGATGCGAGGGCGAATCGGCCCGCACGTACTGCGGATATTTTCTTTCCAGCTTCTCGAGGTCGCGCCGCAGCGCGTCGTACGCGGCATCGGAGATCGCCGGGCGGTCGAGCACGTAATAGCGGTAGTCGTGCTCGCTGATCTCCTTCGTGAGCTGGTCGATCCGCGTGCGTGCGTCTGTCATCACGCGGCCTTTCGATGCCGACCCTTGAGCGATGCCGGCAGCTTGTCGATGGTCAATGTATTGACGATATCGCCGCGCGCGGCCCAGCCTCGGCGGGCGACGGAGATTCCGTACAACCGCGGGAAGCGGAGGTCGCCCGCGTTGTGGGCGTCCGAGTCGATGCTCAACTTCACGCCGGCGCCGATCGCGCGGCGCACGAGCGCATCGCTGAGATCGAGACGCTCCGGCTGGCCGTCAATCTCGAGGATCGTTCCGGTGCGCGCCGCGGCGGCGATCACCGCGTCCATGTCGATGTCGATCGGCGGACGCTTGCCGAGCTGACGCGCGGTTGGATGGAAGAGGATGTCGACGTTCGGATTCTCGATCGCGCGGATGACGCGGCGCGTCATTTCGTCGCGCGGCAGATCGAGATAGGCATGCACCGCCGCGCCGACGATGTCGAGCGTCGCGAGCGTCTCGTCGTCGATGTCGAGAGTGCCGTCGCGGCGGATGTTGACCTCCGCGCCGCTCAGGACGCGGAAGCCGCGCAGTTTGGCGTTGATCGCTGCGATCTGCCGTGCCTGCGCGCGCAGCCGCTTCTCGTCCAGTCCTCGGGCCATGGCCAGATCGCGCGTGTGATCGGTGATGGCGATGTATTCGAGCCCGAGAAGACGGGCGGCGTCGACGAGCTGCTCGATGGTCGACGTGCCGTCCGTCGCGTTCGTCTGCACCTGCAGATCACCGCGCAGATCCCGCGCGTTGATGAGATGCGGCAGCCCGCCATCGCGGGCCGCTTCGACCTCTCCCGTGTCCTCGCGGAGCTCGGGCTCGATGAAGTCGAGATCGAGCGCGCCGTAGATTTCCTGTTCCGTTAGGCCGGCGATCATCCTCCGTCCACGGAATAGGCCGTATTCGCTGAGCTTCAGCTTTCGCTCCTGCGCGATCCGGCGGACGGCGATGTTGTGCGCCTTGCTGCCGGTGAAATACAGGAGCGCGGCGCCGAAGCTTTTTTCCGGCACGATGCGCAGATCGGCGTCCATGCCGTTCTCCAGGCGCACGAGCGTTTTTGTTTTGCCTTTCGCGTAGACGTGCGCGACTTCGGGCAGCGACACGAACGCGCGAACGGCATCATCGGGATCGCTCGACGCGACGAGCACGTCGAAATCGCCGATCGTTTCTTTGCGGCGGCGGATCGACCCCGCAATCGCCACGTGCTTCACTCCGCGCACCGCTGCCATGCGCTTCTCGATCGATTCGGCGATGTCGAGCACCGTGCCGATCGGATGCCGCGCGACGGCCTGCCGGTAGAACTCGATGCCCTGCAGGATGTTCTGTTCGCTCTTCTCCTTGAAGTGGGGCAGCGAATGGATCTTCCCGGCGCGCGCCGCTTTCTCGAGATCGCCGACGGTTTTGACTTTCAGCTTCTTGTAGAGCGCGAGAATTTTCTGCGGGCCGAGGCCTTCGATCGAGGAGAGCTCGATGACGTCGGCGGGTGTTTTCTTCCGCATCGTTTCGAGCTCGCGGCAACGGCCCGTTTTCAGCAGCTCCTCGATGCGCTCGGCGATGCCCTGGCCGACGCTCGGGATCTCCTGCAGCGCCTTCGCGCCGCCTCCGGCGTAGATCTGCTCGATCGGCCGGTCGAGCGCTTCGACTGCCAGCGCGGCCTTCTCGAACGCGCGCGGCTTGAAGTCGACGCCGGCCATTTCGAAGAAGATCGAGAACTCCCGGAGGCTGCGGGCGATCTCACGGTTTTGCATCCATTCTGAGTTACGCGCGTGCAGCGGATCGCGCGACGGAGCCAGTCACATCACGGCTGTGATGCGTGAGCGCGCGCGCGGAGCGGTTCGAACCTACAAATGGGATCCGGAGGCGTATATGCCGAGAGTGATTGACGAAACGCTCAAGCACGATGTCGAGAAGGAGCTCGAGTTCGATCCGGCCATCGATGCGACGAAAATCGGTGTTGCTGCGAGCGACGGCGTGGTGACGCTGACCGGCGCGGTCGGCAGCTTCACAGAGAAGTGGGAGGCGGAGTCGATCGCGAAGCGCGTGTTCGGCGTGAAGGGCGTGGCGAACGAGGTGGAGGTCGGCATCAACATGGCCGAGTTCCGGTCCGACGCCGACATCGCCCGTTCGGCGGTCGACGCGCTGAACTGGAACTATTCGGTGCCGAAAGACAAGGTCAAAGTCGTGGTCGACAAGGCATGGCTGACGCTCGACGGCGAAGTCACGTGGGACTACCAGCGGCGCGCAGCCGAGGAGACGGTGCGGAGCCTGCGCGGGGTGAGGGGAGTGACGAACGACATCGTCGTGAGGCCGTCGTGGTCCGTGAGCGATGTGAAGCAGAAGATCGAGGACGCGCTCAAGCGCAGCGCGGAGGTCGAGGCGAAGAACATCGATGTGCAGACGAGCGACGGAACCGTGACGCTGTCGGGAAAGGTCCATTCATGGGCCGAGCGCCGCGATGCGGTGGCGGCCGCGTGGGCCGCGCCGGGCGTCAATCGGGTCGTCGATCGGATCACGATCGAGTTCTGAGGAGTTAGGCGGCGCGGTCACCCGGCGCTCGCATGAGACGGAGGTGACAGTCGAAGCTCGCGCCGGCGTGCGCTTTCATGTTCGGTTGCCTGCCGGCTCGCGAAGCACGAAATCGGCCTCTGGCGGACGCTTCGCCGCTTCGTGCTTGCGATCGCATGCGTCGGTGGCTTCCCGTCCGGGCCAATCGCGATCGGCGGCGCACGATCCCACTCCATCCGAATTCGACGCAATCGCGATGTACGAGGCGATGGATGCGAAGCGCGTCGAAGCGGGGTTGACGTGGGCCGAGGTCGCGCGCGAGATCTGGGCGCGGTCCGCCGATCTGAATGCCAGCCGGCCGGGCGATCATCCGATCAGTCCCGCCGCGCTGACCGGCATTGCAAGTCGCGGCGACTGCTCATGTCAGCACGCGTTGTTCATTCTGCGCTGGCTCCGCGTCCCGCCGGAGTATTTCACTTCGCCGCCCGTTCGGGCCGATGCCGCGCTCCCCGCCGCCGGCCGCCGGCTGCGTTGGAATCTGCCTGCTCTGTACGCCGCGCTCGATTCCAATCGCAAATCGCGCGGTTTGACGTGGCCGGCTCTGGCGCAGGAGCTGCGCTGCCATCGCACCAGCTGACCGGCGTCCGCACAGCGCGCTTTGCGATCGGCATGCGGCTCGCCATGCGCATCGCCGCGTGGCTCGATCGTCCGGCCAGCGCGTTCATCGTCGCGGCGCCGTGGTAGGGGTCGCGTGAAAAAACAAATGGGCTCGCGATCTCTGGTCTCGCGAGCCCTTTCTCGATTCGTTGACAGCCACCAGAGGGCATCCAAACCGACTCGCATGAGAGCCTCTGCCTCTCAGTGCGATGCGGCGCGTTGACATTTGCAGAAGAACATTCGCGCCGCTGTCTGCTTCGAGATCCATTGCCCCTCGAAGCTTTGTTCGCGCTGTTGACATCTGCCATGGAGCATTCAGTGCGAACGATGGCAATCTAGGTCCGCGCCGT
>DATIZY010000077.1:0-29230 GCA_035516895.1 Thermoanaerobaculia bacterium
CAAACAGAAATATTTCAGCGTCTCGGCGAGAAAGAAGCTCGGCATCCAGTCGCCCTTCTCCTTGGTGATGACGTTCTTGAGCGTCGTGTAGCCGTCGTCGGTGCGGCAGAACTTCACGAGGTCGTTGAACATGGTCTCGCCCATCGCGACGTATCGCGCGTCGTGCGTGAAGTGGTGGAGGTAGTACGCCGACTCGATGATCTCCGGCCGGAGGGGATATCCGGGTTCGGTGACCGTCATCGTGCGGTAGTCGATCGCTTCGGGCTCGATGCCGTGCAGCTGCCACATTCGGAAGCAGGACGCCTCGAGCCGCTTCGCGCGCGGCAGATCGCCGCCGAGGGCGAGCGCCGCCGGGAAGAATGCCTGGAGCGCGCCGAATTCCCCTTTGAGCGGCTTGCCGGTATCCATGTCGACGTCGCCGTACCAGTCGCCGTCGGCGACGTACTTGTTGACCGCGCGAATGCCCGTTTCCCACATCGACTGGCAGTCGCGGTCGCCGAACAGCTTCGCGCATTTGAGGAGGTATTCGTAATAGGAGTCGATGCCGCCGCCGATGTGGCTGACGCGGCTCGTCCATTCGCCGCTGTCGACGTCGATCTCCTCGCCGACGAGACCGATCTTCGACCGCCTCTTGTACAGCTGGACGAGCGCGTTCTTCGCTTTCTCGAAGTAGACCGGCTTGTTCGTCAGGCGCGAGAGCGTGCCGAATTCGAGGACGAGCGTGCCGATCTCCGCAGGATTCGATTTCGTTCCGCTCGTCTTTCCCGTCCGCAGATTGACGAAGCGGTACGGCATTCCGGTCGGCGAATCGAACACCGGCAGGAGCCGAGTGCCGAGGTCGTCGGCGAGGGCGAGCAGTTTGGGGTCGTGCGTCAGCTCGTACGACGATAGCAGCCCGCCTAACAATCGGATCGTGATCTCGAAGTTCTGGACGGAGATGTCTTTGTCGAACGACAGCTTCTCGTCGATGAGAGTCCGCGCGCGATCCGCTTCGTCGTGCAGGCCCATGAGGATGAGCGTGTCGAGCGAATCGACGGGCGTCATGAGCAGCGACTGCCCGTCGTACCAGTCGCGCGGCGTTTTGCTGAGGGGCCGCAGCTCATCGTGGCCCCATGCGTACGTTTCGTAGCCGCGCCAGGCGTGCAGCGTTTCGGCGCGCACGCGTTCGGCGAGCGTGGCGGCGGTGAGGACGGCGGCCGCGAGCAGCATCGGGGAATCTTACGGCATCCGTTTCGCAGACTTACGAACCGGAGGAGCCAACATGAGATCGCTTGCCCGATTTGCCATCGTTCTTTTGGCAGCCGGACTGTTCATCGGATCGGCCGAGGCTGCGCCCCCGCGGCGCGTGTACATCAGAGTGGGGCCGCCCGCGCCCGTCGTGGAGCACGCCGTGCGCGCGCCGCACGCCGGCTATATCTGGCAGCCCGGTTACTACGTCTGGGCCGGCAACCGCTACACCTGGACCGCGGGAACATGGGTGCGTGCGCCGTACAAGCACGCCCGCTGGATCTCGGGACGATGGATCCGCACGCGCCGCGGCTACTACTGGGAGCCGGGTCACTGGGTCCGTCGTCGCTGATCGAATTTATTTCTGCAGCGCCTCCCACTGTTTCATCACGGCGTCGTATCGCGCCGCGGTGCGATTCACGGCGTCGATCTGCGCCTGCGTCGGCGCTGCGTCGGCACGATCGATCTGGCCGTACAGCGTCGAGACGTCGGACTGCACCGACGTCAGCGTCGGGGGCGGCTCGGGCGGCGGTGCGGTCTGCTTCTGCGGCGTCACTTCGGTCTTCTTCGCCGGCTGCGCGCCGGAGGTGATCGCCTGGATCTGCTGCTTGCGCGCGGCGGTGAGGCCCGCCTTCGTGAGCATTGCCTTCGCCGCGGTCACCGCCTCGGAGCTGCGCGTGAGCATGTTCGCGAGCTGCGTCTGCAGATCGAACATCTGACGCGCCTGTGCCGCGGTCATCGTCACGCGCGGATCGAGCGTGACTTTGAGCGGCGCGGTGAGCGTCTGCCCGTTCGCTGTCAGGCGGACCGTGTAGTTGCCCGGCATCGCGCGGGGACCGAGGGGATATTGCGGCGTGTTGTAGGGCACCGCGGAGATCGGGTACTCGTGCTCGAGCGCCGTCGGTGCCGGGTAGTGCAAATCCCACACAAAGCGATGCATCCCGCTGATCGCCGAGACCATTTGCGGCATCTTCACCCAGTACGGCGGAATCGTCTGCTTCTCGAGCTCCGGCGGCGTGATCCACGGTTTGTCCGTCGACGAGAACGTGCGCACGACTTTGCCGGCATCGTCGAGGATGTCGATCGTCACCACGCCGGTTGCATTCGAGCCGAGGTAGTAATCAATGATGGCGCCGTTCGGAGGGTTCTCGGCCATCGGCTCGTCGGGCGGCATTGGCGTGTCGGTGTAGAGGCTGCGGCGGACGCGAATGGCATCCGCGGGCTGAAAAAGCGCCACGTTCGACATTGGAGCGGTGACTTGCCGCAGCGGCGCGATGTCGTCGAGCACCCAGAATCCCCGGCCGTGCGTCGCGACGATGAGATCGTTGCCGTAGACGACCACGTCGCGCATCGACGAGTGCGGAAGATTGAGCTGCATCGATTGCCAGTGATCGCCGTCGTCGAACGAGACGTACATGGATGTCTCGGTCGCGGCGTAGAGCATGCCTTTGCGGACGGGATCTTCGCGGACGGCGTTGACCGGAGCATTGCCGGGCAAATCATTCACGATTAATTGCCATGTTTTTCCGCCGTCGTGCGTGCGGTAGATGTACGGCTTGAGATCGTCGACGCGGAGCCGGCTCACCGACGCGTATGCGGTGTCGTTGTCGAAGTGACCGGCATCGATCTGGGTCACCTTGCTCCACGCGGTCATCGACGGCGGCGTGATGTTCGTCCACTGCGCGCCGCCATCGCGCGTGACCCAGAGCAGGCCGTCGTCGGTGCCGGCCCAGATCGTGTTGACGTCGTGCGCGCCGGGAGCGACCGCGTAGATCGCGCCGCGCGCGTCCTCCGCCCGCGGATTCTTCGACGCCATCGCGCCGACGCTCGGCGGAGTTCCCGGATGCTCGCGCGTCAGGTCGGGGCTGATCGTCTGCCACGACTCGCCGCGGTCGCTCGTTTTGAACAGCACGTTCGACGCGTAGTAGAGGATGTGCGGATCGGCGGGAGAGAAGATGAGCGGCTCGGTGCGATCGACCCGATGATTGCCGCGCAGCGGGATGGGCGTGACGTTCTGCACCTGACGCGTGCTCCAGCGGAAGCGCGTGACTTCGTCGCGGCCGCCGCCGAACACGATGTCGGCATCGAGCGGATCGGGCGTCGTGTAGCCGTACTCGATCGTGCCGACCGGAATCCAATCACGCAGCGTGATCTCGCCGTAATCGCCGCGGCTGTTGATGCAGACCGATCCGCTTTCCTGCTGGCCGCTGCAGAGTTTGTACGGGAAGGTCGGCGTCACGCCGATGTGGTAGAGCTGTGCGGTCGGCTGGTTGTACCAGCTGCTCCAGGTTTGACCGCCGTTGAGCGTGACGATGGCTCCCTGATCGCTGCCTAACAGAACGACGTTCGAGTCGGCGGGGTCGACCCAGACATTCTGATAGTCGTCGCCGCCCGGCGCCCCTCGGATCGATCGCCATGTCTTTCCGCCGTCAGTCGACCGGACGGTGACGATGCTCGCGCTGTAGACCACATCGGGGTTGCGCGGATCGACTCTCGGCACCGGCAGATCGCCGCCGCCGATCAGCATTACCGGCCGGGGGTCGTCGGTGATTTTTGTCCACGTCGCTCCCGCGTCGTCGGTGCGGTAGAGGCCGAGTCCCTCGCCGGACATGTAGCCGTGGGGTCCGGTCATCGCCACGATCGCGAACAGGCGCCGCGGGTTATTCGGCGCGATCGCGAGGTTCCACTGCTCCGCGTTCGCGGGGAAACCGTTCTTCAGCTGCGTCCACGTGTCGCCGCCGTCGGTCGATTTGAAAACGCCTCCGCCGGTGCCGCTGAATTCGTTCGCGTCTTCGGTCGGACCGAGCCGCGACTCCCACAGCGCGGCATAAACGACGTTCGGACTCTGCGGATCGACGGCGACGTCGTTCGCGCCCGTGTTCTCGTCTTTGTACAAAACGCGCTTCCACGAGGCGCCGCCGTCCGTCGAGCGGTAGACGCCGCGATCGGAGCTCGGACCGAACGGATGGCCTAACACGGCGACGAACAGGCGGTTCGGATCGTGCGGATCGACGGCGATCTGCGGGATCTGCTGCGCGTCATCGAGTCCCATGTGCGTCCACGTGCGGCCTGCGTCGGTCGATTTGTAGACGCCGTTGCCGACCGACAAGTCGGGGCGATGCAGACCTTCGCCGCTGCCGACATAGAGCACATTCGGATCGCTCGGCGCCACGGCGATCGCGCCGACCGATTGCGTCGGCTGCGCGTCGAAAATCGGCGTCCATGTGCGGCCGGCGTCGTCGCTTCGCCAGACGCCGCCGTCGACCTGCGCGATGTAGAGCACCAGCGGCGGTCCGGCGACGCCGGCCACCGCTCGCGTGCGGCCGCCGCGGAACGGGCCGATCATCCTCCAGTGCAGATCGGGGATGGTTTGCGCGAACGAAGTGACGGCAAAGAACGCGGCAAGAGTGGCAATACGTAATCGCATCGCGGGAAGCTATCACCGGTAAGCCGCATCTGTGTAGGGCGCGGCCGGGCCGGTGCCAGCACCGTCGGGATCGGCAGTGCGAGGCGCCGCCGTGCGATTCGCGATCGGGAACGGGCGTTCGCCGTAGGCGGCGCGCTACAGGATCGCGATTCCGGCGGTGCAGGGCACGGCTGCGCTAGCCGAACCCCGGGAGTTCGGTCGGGCGCAGCCCGACCCTACACTTGATTTCGGCAGGGCAAGATCGCGAGCGCGGCCTCAGGACCGAACGCGGCCGCCGCGAGTCCGTCCAGCCCGAGGATCGGCACTCCGCGCAACGGATCGATCTTTGCATTCTCGAGCTCTCACGACGCCAGTCGTCTGCCCAGAAGTGTGTTTCGAAGGGACACCCGGGTCGTCCCGTGCAATCGGAGGCGCCCGCTGACGAAGACGATTGGCTTCGATAAGCTTCGAACGTATGGCAACCAAACCGATCGACGTCGCGTCCGTCACGGAAGAGCTCGCGCTGTTCATCAAAGACGTCGTCGACTACGCCATGTTCCTCCTCGGGCCCAACGGCGAGATCCGCAGCTGGAACCTCGGCGCGACGCGCATCATGGGTTACGAGGCCGAGGAAGCCGTCGGCAGCAACTTCTCGCGGTTCTATACACCCGAAGATCTGGCGAGCGACAAGCCGGGGCGCGAATTGCGCGAAGCGAGAGAAGCCGGGCGGGTCGAAGTCGAAGGCTGGCGCGTTCGGAAAGACGGCACCCGCTTCTGGGCGAACACCATCATCACCGCGCTTCGAGGCAGCGACGGGCAGCTTCGCGGCTTCGTGAAGATCACGCGCGACATGACGAACCACCGCATGGCCGAGGAGACGCTGCGGCGAAGTGAAGAGATGTTTCGTCTGCTCGTCGCGAGCGTTCAGGACTACGCGATTTTCATGCTCGATCCCGAAGGCCGCGTGACGACGTGGAACCACGGCGCCGAGCGGATCAAGGGTTACACGCCGGAAGAGATCATCGGCAAACACTTCTCCGCGTTTTACACGCCGGAAGATCGCGCGGCGCACAAACCGGAGCACAACCTCGAGCTCGCGCGAACGCACGGGAGCATGGAGGACGAAGGCTGGCGGGTGAGAAAGGACGGCACGCGCTTCTGGGCGAACGTCGTCATCACCGCCGTGCACGACGACAGCGGCGTGCTGCGCGGATTCGCGAAAGTCACGCGCGACGTGACCTCGCGGCGCGATGCGGAGGAAACGCGGCGCGCACTCTTCGAGCAGCGCGAGGCGCGCCTGCGCGCGGAAGAGGCGAAGCATCGTGCCGAGACGTCCTTTCGCGCCGCGCAGGAGGCGAATCGCGCGAAAGACGAGTTCCTCATGACGCTCTCGCACGAGCTCCGGACGCCGATGACGGCCATCATCGGCTGGTCGCGCATGCTTCCGTCGATTCCGCCGGGCGATCCCATGTTTCCCGAGGCGATCCGATCCATCGCAAGGAGCGCGACGCTGCAGGCGAAGCTCATCGACGATGTGCTCGACGTCTCGCGGATCGTCTCCGGGAAACTGCGGCTCGAGGTCGCCGAAGTCGATCTGCACGGCATTCTTCGATCGGCGACCGATGCCGTGCGGCCGAGCGCCGACGCGAAAGGGATTCAGCTCGTTTCGTCGATCGCACCGGACATCGGCACGGCGACAGTCGATCCGACGCGCTTGCAGCAGATCGTCTGGAACCTGCTGTCGAACGCGGTGAAGTTCACGCCGCGCGGCGGCAGCGTCGAGCTCTCCGCGTCGCGGAGCGACACCAGCATTCAGATCAGCGTGAAGGATACCGGCGAGGGCATCGATCCCGACTTCCTGCCGCACGTCTTCGAGCCGTTCAAACAGGCGGAAAGCCCTTCCACCCGCGTTCACGGCGGCCTCGGCCTTGGTCTTTCGATCGTTCGTTATCTCGCCGAGGCGCACGGCGGGACCGCGTCGGCGGAGAGCAGTGGGCGCGGCAAAGGCGCGCGATTCACAGTGACGCTGCCGGCGGTGGCCGTGCGGCTGTCGGGCGACGATGCGGCGCAGGTCCGGTCGCGCAAGATCATGCCGCCGCTTCATGGGCGGCAGATTCTGGTCGTCGATGACGATCGGGAAGGCCGCGAGCTCGTTGCCGCGGCGCTGCGCTACGCCGGAGCGGACGTCGTCGCGGTCGACTCCGCGGCGGCAGCGCTCAGTTACGTCGCGAATCAAAGCCCCGACCTCATCCTCACCGACATCGCGATGCCGGAGATGGACGGCTACGCGCTTCAACGCAAGCTGCGCGAGCGCGACGATCTGGCGAGAACGAAGATCGTGGCGCTGACCGCGTTCCCGGCCTCAGCGGTTTCGGCGAACGAGGAGGAGTTCGATTCGTATCTGCGCAAGCCGATCGATCCTTTCGAGCTCACCGAAAAGATCGGCCTGATTCTCGGCGTTTGATCTGGCCCCACTTCTTGCAGTGCGATACGCCCTCGTGCTCGTCCTCATCGCCACCACGGCCCGCGCCGACGTGTTCCGCATCCTCGATGATCCCCGCGACGCCGCACAGGCGCGCATCGATTTGATCCAGCAGGCGCATAGCGAAATCGACGCGATCTGCTTCCTCGCGCGCGGCGATCCCATCACGCTCACGACACTTGGACTTCTCCGCGACGCGCATCGCCGCGGCGTCTCCACCATCCGGCTGATCATCGACGCGAACTTTCTGCACGTGCCGAAGTCGGTGCTCGCCCATCTGCAGGACGAAGGCGTTCAGATTCGTGTGTACCATCCGATCACCGTTCGCCATCCGCTGTGGCTCTTCACGCGCATGCATGAGAAAGTGATGGTCGTCGACGGCCGCCGCTACATCGCCGGCGGCCGCAACCTCGCCGGCGCGTATTTCGGAATGGCCAGGATGAACTACGTCGACCGCGACGTGTACGTCGACGGTCCCTCCGCCGCCGAAGCGCAGGCGCATTTCGAGAATCTGTGGTCGAGTCCGGACGTCGCCGATCTGCACGTGCGCGTTCTGCCGATCGAAAAGCGCCACGCGGAACGCGAGCTCGACGATCTGCTGCGCGGTGTGAGGTTCGTCCGCGACTGGTCCGCCGGACAGCGCGACGTCGCGGGCGTGCACTTCCTGCACGATCCGGTGGCCGGCGAAGAAGGGCCGCGCGTCGGAACGCGGCTGGAGGATCTGATCGCCGGAGCGAAGAAGTCGATCGTGATCGAATCTCCGTACGTCGTGCCGTCGAAATCGCTTCTCAATCTGCTGATCGAGAAAGTGTCCGGGGGCGTGCCGGTGCAGATCGTCACGAACTCGCTGCGCTCGTCCGACGGCGTTCTCGCGCAGGCGGCCTATCTTCGCTACCGGCGGCGCGCCGCGCGCGCGGGCATCGATCTTCGCGAGTACAAGGGTCCCGACTCGCTGCACGCCAAGAGCATCGTCATCGACGGCCGCATCGCGCTCGTCGGCTCGTACAACATCGACCTGCGCTCCGAGAATCTCAACAACGAGCTGATGTGCATGGCGGACGACGAGGAGGCCGCGCACGAGCTGCTCGCGGACATCGGCGTTCACATTCAGAACTCGTGGCGCGTCGACGTCGACGGACACGTGGATGAGGAGTTTCCCGGCGAGCGATCGAGATCGTTTCGTGCCTGGATGGTGCGGCTGCTTCTTCCCGTGATCGAAGGGCAGCTATGAACGCGCTGCGGTTCGCGCTCGCGATCACGCACGCCACGCGCGATGCCACCGTCATCATTCGCGACGGTCGCTTCGCGGCGATCGGTAACGGCCCGCCGCCGGCGGACGCGAACATCGTCGACGGCCGGGAAAGTTTCTGATTCCCTGCCTGTGGGACATGCACGTGCTCTGAGCTGGAGCACGTCGAGTGGGACCTCGGCTCGATCGACCGCGGCAAAATCACGGATCTCGTTCTGCTGG
Source organism: Thermoanaerobaculia bacterium (assembly GCA_035516895.1). Classification (GTDB taxonomy): domain Bacteria; phylum Acidobacteriota; class Thermoanaerobaculia; order Gp7-AA8; family Gp7-AA8; genus Gp7-AA10. Next base: position 8,587 of record DATIZY010000077.1, read on the forward strand.
ATGCGAATCCACTCGACGAAATCCGGAACACGCGAAAGGTCGATGCAGTGATCGTCGGCGGCAAGCTGTTTCGTCGCGGCGACCTTGACGCGCCGCTCCGCGAAGCCGAACATCTCGCTGCACAGCGGTGATGTCTGAGAAAGAGTCGCTCGTCGAGCGCCGCATGCGCTACATCGAGCGCCAGCGCAAGCTCGGCCACGGGGTCAACGTCCGCTTCGAAGGGCTGAAGCCGATGGGCTCCGGTCCGCCGAACCGCCACGGCCTGCCGTCGCTCCCCGTCGATCAGCACGTAGTGACGAACTGGCCGGTGCTGAGCCTCAGCGAGCCGCCGAACATCTCAATTCACGATTGGCGGCTCGAAATCGCCGGCCTCGCCGAGAATCCGTTCACGCTGACGTGGAGCGACTTTCTGGCACTGCCGCAGGTCGACGACGTCAGCGATTTTCATTGCGTGACGACGTGGAGCCGTCTCGAAAATCACTGGCGCGGCGTGCGATTCAAAACGATCGCCGAGCTCGCCGTGCCGAAAGAAAACGCCGCGTGGGTGCTGGCGACCGGCTACGACTCCGATCCGACGTCCGGCGAGCCGTACACGACGAATCTTCCGCTGGCTCGCGCGGCCGAAGACGACGTCCTTCTCGTGCACACGTGGGAAGGCAACCCGCTGCCGCGCGAGCATGGCGGCCCGTGCCGCATGATCACGCCGAAGCTCTACGCGTGGAAAGGGGCGAAATGGATCCGCCGTATCGAGTTCCTCGACCGCAACCGCAAGGGTTTCTGGGAGCGGCGAGGCTACTCCGATACGGCGGAACCGTGGTTCAACGACCGCTATGGTGTTTCTCGCGCCGGCTGAGAGCCGGTGCGCACGGCTGAATCGGCGCGGTGTAGGGCACGGCTGCGCCGTGCCGAACCCGTCGAGAAAACGGTTCACGGGTTGACGTCGAACGCATGACTCGCCGCGGCGCAGTGCCCCTGACCGGGGTTCGGCACGGCGCAGCCGTGCCCTACACTCGAGCTCTTCATGATTTCGTCGACCGATTCGCGACGGCCTCCCCGAGTTTGTCCAGCGTCTCGCTCCAGCCCTGCTCCATTCCGCTGAGGTAAGGCGCGGCCTGCGGCGTCGACTTCACGAGCTTCACGGTGACGGTGAGCGTCGTCTTTCTGTTGTTCTCTTCGAACGTCGCGGTGATCAGCGTCTCCATCACCTCGTTGCCCTTCGCATCGACGACGTACGACGACATCGACAGGCGCTCCGGCCTCACAATCTCGCGAAAGATCGCTTTGCCTGGATAGTCGTTGCGGTCGGGCCCGTGCATGACGATGCGCGAGAGTCCGCCGGGCGTGGCGTTGTGTTCGAGGACCGTGGTGGTGAAATTGCGCGGTCCGAACCACTTCGCGATCTGCTTCGGATCCGTCCACGCTTTGAAAACGAGCTCGCGCGGAGCGTCGAACGTGCGTGTGAATTTCAGGTCGTTCACCGCTGCACCTCCGTCAGGTAGGCCTCGAGCTGCTCGAACGTGCCGCTCCAGCCGCCGGTCATGCTCGAGCGGGCCTTCTCGAACGTCTCGCGCTCGATGGCGGTCGCGTTGATCGTCGCCCATTTCACCGTGACCGTGGTCTTGCCGTCGACGTCATCGAAGAGAATCGTGGACAGCGTTTCGCGCGGCCAGTCGGGCGACATCGGATGCCGCGTGATGCCGCCGTTTTCATCGGAGAACGAGCTGACGAAGACGAGCCGCCGCGGCGGAAGGATTTCGCGGTACACCCACTTTCCCCAGATCTTGTTGCCGTCGGGCGTCCGCATTCCGTAGTGGTACACGCCGCCGGGCCGCAGATCGTTCTTCGAGTGAACGACGTTCGCGCCTTTCGGTCCGAACCACTGCGCCATGCGCTGCGGTTCGGTCCACGCCTTCCACACGAGATCGCGCGGAGCGTCGAACGAGCGGGAGATGACAAACGCATCGGCATACGCGACGGCTTCGCCGAGGCGGTCGATGGTTTCCTGCATGCCCTGGACAGCGCCGAACTGCTTCGCCACGCGGTCGCGCAGCTCTCCCGTTTCCCACGTTCCCTTCATCGTCACCTCGGTTTTGCCGCCGCGATCGATGAAAGTCGCTTCCGCGTCGAACGGCGGCGTCGACACGTGCGAGTAGGCAATGCGTCGAGGACGATCGATTTCGCGAAAGACGATTTCGTTCTTGTAATCGCGGCCGTCGGGGCCGTGCATGATGAAGCGCCAGCGGCCGCCGGGCTTGAACGTGAACTCGTGCGTGGTGATCGAGAATCCGCGCGGCCCCCACCAGTTGGCGAGATGCCGGGCATCGCTCCACATCTCGAAGACGAGATCGGGCGGTGCATCGAAGAGCCGTGTCGCGGAAATGGATCGCGCCTCATCGGCGACGGCGGTTGCGTTTTCTGTGGCCATGTTCCTTCTCCTTTTTCTGCAGCTCCTGCAGGTATTCGTGCAGCCGGTCGAGGCTCTCTTCCCAGAATTTGCGGTAGGGATCGATCCAGTCGGCGGCTTCCCTGAGCGGACCGGCGTCGAGGCGGCAGGGGCGCCACTGCGCTTCGCGGCCGCGCGCGATGAGCCCGGCGTTCTCGAGCACTTTGAGGTGCTTGGAGATCGCCGGCAGGCTCATGTCGAACGGCTTCGCCAGCTCGGTCACGGAAGCCTCGCCGGACGCGAGCCGCGCGAGGATCGCGCGCCGCGTCGGGTCGGCCAGTGCGGCAAAGACGGAGTCGAGATGCTTTGCGTCATTGTTAACCATATGGTTAATTAACCTGTAAGTTAAGTTCAAGCGCGCCGTTTGTCAAGCCCCTGCGGTTCGATATCGTTGCGGATCGATGCTGAAAACCAACTCCATTCGCGAGCTGGCGATCGCCGCGGCCGCGGCGCTGGCGGTCTTCGCCGTCGTAGCCACGGTCGTCATAGCGATTCGCAGGCGATTTCGCGCGGCGGAGCAGACCGGCAACGAACGCCACGCGATCCTTCTCGATCTGGCCCGCCGGACGAACCTGCTGCTGATCGCGCTGATCGCGATTTATGCCGGCTCGCACATGCTCGTGCTCGATCGCACGGTGACGGTCATCGTCGCGATTGCCGCAAGGCTCGCGATGATTCTGCAGGCGGGACTGTGGGCCGCCGGAATCGTCGATGTGCTGATCGCCGCCTATCGCCGGAGGCGCCTGGAAAGCGATCCCTCCGCGATCACGATGATCCGCGCCTTCCGCTTCGGCGTGCTGGTCGCCGTCTGGTCTGTTGCGCTCCTTGCGGCGCTCGAGAACGTCGGCATCAACGTCACCGCATTCGTTACCGGCCTTGGCATCGGGGGCGTGGCGATCGCGCTGGCCGTGCAAAACGTTCTCGCCGATCTCTTCGCGTCGCTGTCGATCGTTCTCGACAAACCGTTCGTCGTCGGCGACTTCATCACGGTCTCGGACGATGCGGGATCGGTCGAGCGCATCGGACTGAAGACGACGCGCATTCGATCGCTCTCGGGCGAACAGCTCGTCTTTTCGAACAACGAGCTGCTGAAAAACCGCATCCATAACTACAAGCGGATGGACGAGCGGCGGATTCTGTTCCGGATCGGCGTCGTCTACCAGGCCACGCCGGAGCAGCTCGAGCAGATCCCCGCGATCATCCGGCGCATCATCGAATCGACGGCGAACGTTCGCTTCGATCGCGCCCACTTCGCTGCGTTCGGCGACTCGTCCTACGATTTCGAGATCGTTTACTACGTCACGTCGGCCGACTACAACGTGTACATGGACGCGCAGCAGGCGATCAATCTGGCGATGGTGCGCGCGTTTGCGGCCGCGAAGATCGAGTTCGCGTATCCGACGCGGACGCTGCTGATCGAGAATCAGACCGGCGCGAGCCGCTGAGCGCGTGCCGCGAGCTCGGGCGCGCCGATCGTCTCCGCGAACGCCGCGAACGAGGGCGACGGTCCGCTCCAGCGAAGCTCGCCGACCGAATCGAACAGCATCGCATCGGTGCGCAGCGTCGCCAGTTTCTTGAACAGCAGGGCGCGCTCGCGATCGATCGCGCGGTCATCGATCGCCTCGATGGGACCGCGTTGCCGCAGAATCGCCGCCGCGCGCTTCGGACCGAAACCGCGGATGCCCGGATAGCCGTCGGCGGCGTCGCCGACGAGCGCGAGATAGTCGGGGATGAGCGCGGGAGGCACGCCGAATTTCGCCTCGACGCCCGCCGCGTCGCGAATGACATTGCGGCGCCCGTCGATCTGCACGATGCGATCGCCGACGACGCACTGCGCGAGGTCTTTGTCCGGGGTCCAGATGCAGATTTTTTGGACCGAGGCGTCCGCGCTCGCGAGAAACGCCGCTGAAGCGAGCCCGTCGTCGGCTTCGAGCTCGATCATCGGCCACACGGCGACGCCCATCGCCGCGAGGCCGTCTTCAAGAGGATGAAACTGCGACCACAGCACCGGATCGATTCCCGCGCCCGTCTTGTAGCCGTCCCACAGCTCGTTCCGAAACGATTCGATGACGTGATCGGTCGCGACGCCGATGTGCGTCGCGCCTTTCTCGATCATCTCCAGAACTCCGCGCAGCACGCCGCGCACGCCGCCGAACCGCGAGTCGACGCCGTTCGTCGCGTGGCGCGCGCCGTAGAAATGACGAAACAGCTCGTACGTTCCGTCGACGAGATGAACGATGACGGGCGATTTCATCGATGCCGCCGCTCGCGAAGGATTGCATCGACGAGCGCCGTTGCCGCCCATCGGATGACGCGCGATTCCTGCAATGGCGTCAGGCCGCGAACGTCGCGAAGAACGATCATGGCCTCCCACCCGAGAAGGATGGCGAGGCCGGAGACGAGGCGGTCGAATTGCTCGCGCGTGACGCGATCGCGGATTGGCGCGAGCGCCAGCTCGATCCACGCGATGCGCCTGCGGCTACGCCGCGTCGCCCCCGCGCTCGCACGCTTCGGCGACTCGATCGTCAGCGCGATGAGCCGGCGGCCGAGCGCAAGCGTGTCATCGTCGGCTTTGAGCAGAATGCGGGAGAGGGCGTCGATTCGCTCGGTCGCGTTCCTCGATCGTCCGTCGTTGAAGATCCGCTCGACGCCGTCCTCGCGGCCGAGGATTCCCGCCGTCGCGTCGACGAGCAGCCGCTCGAGCGTCGGAAAATACATGTACACGGTGCGCCGCGACACATCGGCCGCCCTCGCGACGTCGACGACCGAGGGTGTGCGTCCGCGCGAGAGAAGGTCGGCCGCGGCGGCGACGATCGCATTGCGCGTGCGCCGTCGCTGCGCTTCACGGACGTGTACCGCGGAGGTTGACATGCTCTTGAGCCATCGAATATACGTCCGCGCAGTCGTTGCACGTGTGTGCAATGTGCAACAAGAGGGAGCATGCGTGAAGACTGTTGGATTCGTCGTTGCAATCGCCGCTCTCGGCGCGTTCGGATGCCAGCAAGAGACCGTGAGCGCCGCGCCGGCTGCGAACACGGTTGCGCGCGGCCGGTACCTCGTGACGGTCACCGGCTGTAACGATTGCCATTCGCCGAAACTCCATCCGGGATCGATGCAGCCCGACCCTGCGCGGCTCCTTTCGGGACGGCCGGAGACGACGCCCGCGCCTTCCAGGCCTGCCAGCATGGGCGAGATTTCCGCGTCCGGCGACCTCACCGCGTGGTACGGACCGTGGGGCGTCAGTTACGCCGCGAATCTCACGCCCGATCCGACGACCGGAATCGGCAAGCGTTATGACGAAACCTCCTTCATCCGCGCGATGCGGAGTGGAAAAAAACCGGAAGGCACCGACATGCTGCCGCCGATGCCGTGGCCCGATTTCGCGCAGATGAGCGACGCGGACCTGAGAGCGATCTGGACGTATTTGCAAACGCTCAAGCCCGTGAAGAACTCCGTGAATGCCGCCGCGCCCGTGGCACAGCGATAAGGGAAACGACGCGGCGCGGTTTGTGCAACGTCTACCTTCTATGACACCACGAATGCACTACAAGCAGGGAGACCATGTCTGCACGCTTTACTCGACGCGCGAGGAGCAGCTCGCGGCTGCGATCGAATATATTCGCGGCGGTTTGAGCCGCGGCGAGCGATGTCTCTACGTCTGCTGCGAGCACACGCCGGATGAGTTTCGCGAGGGGCTGAAGAACGCGGGCATCGACGTCGATGCCGAGGAAGCGCGCGGCGCGCTCATCCTGATCACGAAGCGCGAAGGACATCTGAGCGGCGGATGCTTCGATCCCGACAAGATGATCTCGATGCTGCATACCGCGGTGAAGGAGGCGCTCGACGCCGGTTTCGCCGGACTGTGCGCGGCGGGCGATATGTCGTGGCTGCTCGACGAAGCGCCCGGCTCCGATCGCATCGCCGAGTACGAGGCGCGCCTCAACGCCTTCTACCCGTCGCAGCGGGCCCTCGGCCTCTGTCTCTACAATCGCAACCGGCTGCCGAAGGAGATGCTCGATCACGGGCTCGCAACGCATCCGCACGTCCGCATCGCGGGCAACATTCTCCTCGACAATCCCTTCTACGAGCACCCGGAAATCGCGGCGTCACGCGGCGCGGATGCGCGGAAAGCGGTCAAAAAGATCGAGTGGCTCGATCGGCTGATCGCCGCATTCGTCTAGTCAGAACAGATCCGGCGCGTGAACGAAGTCGCGCATCGCTTCGACGGTGCGCGGCGAGATGTCGCTCAAAAACCAGCTGAGCGCCTCGATCGTCGCCGGCGGGATCGCGTATCGCGTGACGAACTCCACGCCGATGACGTCGCGGCTGGTCGGCGGAGCGTCGTCGAAAAGATCGTCGACCGCGCGCTCGTTCGGGTTGATCACGGCCGCCTCGATTCCGGCTTCGGAGAGCGCGGCCGCGAACAAATCCCTGCGATAACCGTAGTGCGTGCACGCGAGGCATGCCGCAACGGGCACGCCGCGGCGCGGCATCTTCGCGATCGCCGCGGCGACCCAGCGTTCGATCTCCCTCTTCGTTTTCGTTCCCTCGCGATCCTCGGAAATCACGTCGGCGAGACCCGGACAGGCCTGGCTGACGATCCGCGAGACTTCGATTCCGCTCTCATGCAGCAATCGCGGGTACGCGCCCGCGTCGATTGTCGTTTGCGTACCGAAAATCATCGCGATGCGCCGCGGGTCCGGGGCGATCTCGCGCACCAATCGCGCGATCGCCGTTCCGATGATCCCCTGCACGGGAACGGGCGGCTTCCGCGCGAACGGCGTATCGGGAAGCAGCACGGAAAGCGTGTTGCACGCGACGTAGATGAAATCGGGCGCGGATCGCGCGTTGATGTTGCGCAGGAATCGATCGAACGTCTCGATCTTCAGCTCGCGCGTGGGCATCGAGTTGTAGCCGTAATCGTTTGCCGGCGCGGCGTTGGCGAATGTCAGGCGGACCGGTTCTCGAAATCCGTGCGTCCGCACGTAGCGCTCGGCATACGCGCAGACGGAGAGGCCGCCGACGCCGGAGTCGGTGATCAGGATGTGCATGAGATGCGGCCGGTCATCAGGTCGATCAGGATCGGCACGTTGTGGTCCTTCAAATCGTAGAGCGACGCGGCTTCGAGCTCCCATGTGACGAGCGTCAGGCCCTGCTCACTCGCCCACGTGCCCATGGAGCCGGGCGTCGGATAGCCGATCTCGGCGATCAGAGGCAGCTCGCAGCGCGCGGCGAGCTCGCGGCCGAGACGTGAGCCGCCGGCGTCGTCGATGCAGGCGAGCGCCGCGTGCAGAGTCACGATCGCGCGTGGCCTGACTCGCTCGATGAGCGCGATCAGCGCTTTCGTTTCGGGCTCCGAGGATGGCTGTACGCCCGGGCTCAGCGCGATGTCGCGCGGATCGTTTGCGCGCGACTTGTAGCAGACCGCATCGGCGCTCCAGTTCGATGTCGGAAAGTTGCGATTGAGATCGACTCCTCGCGCGTTGCCGCGTGTGCCGCGCAGCATGCCGTCCGGATTCGCGCAAAGGACGACGGCCGTCTTCAGGCTGCCGTGCGGAACACAGCGCAGCGCTTCCGACACGACGACAGTCGTCTCCGCTTCATCGCCGTGGATCGACGCGAGGATGAGAATCTCGCCGCGGCCGTAAGCGAGGAGCGGAATCCCGTCGACAGAGTCGCCGAAACGTACGCCTGCGTGCCGCAGCACGCCGCGATCGCGCCGGGGCAGCAGTTCTTCATTCATGCAGCGCTCGCAAGAACCGCGATTTCAAGAGGTCGGAATCCTTCACGTTGTGCCCTCGCAGGATTCGCACAACATCGCTGCGTGCGGGAAACGTTCCTCGCCGTGAGATGCGTCCATGAGCGCCTTCCAGTTCTATGCGGGCATGGACACTCACTTCGCACCGATGCGGCTCTCGATGTCGTCCACGCGCTGGCTCGCACGAAACTCGATGATGCGGCACTCCGCGAGTCCGCGCGCGACGAAAGGATCCTCGGCGGCAATCGCTTCGACCTCCGCGCGATTTTTTCCAGTGGCGATGATGATGCCGCCGTCCCGCGGGATCTTCCGGCCGGACACGAGGAAGTTCCCTGCGGCGTAGTACCTTTTCAGGAACTTCATGTGTGCCGGCATGTGCCGGTCGATCTCGGAGAGACTGGCCGTGTAGAGCAGCTCGATCACGAACATGCCGCGAATTCTCGTTCATCCAGGCCGGCCGCTCGTGGCGGCCCACCCGCCACCCGCCATCCGCCACCCGCCTGTCGCACCGCAATCTTTAGGCACAGACTCGTTGCAGCACGATGACTTGCAGGCCGTACGATAATGCGCGTTCACGTCCGAAACGAAGGAGCGACGCAATGATTTCGCGCAAAGGATTTCTCGCCGGTCTGTTGGTTCTCGGTTGGGCAACGTTCGCTGCCGCGCAGCAGCCGCCAGCGCAGTACCGGCCGCTGGTCCCGAGTCAGAAAGCGAGCGTGACGCAGACGATCGGAGTCACCGACGTCACGATCACCTATCACCGTCCCGCCGTGAAAGGGCGGACGATCTTCGCCGAAGCACCGCCGTCGATGGAGGCACGAGCGAAAGGAGAGGCGACGCTCGACAATCAGAACGAGCGCAAGCCGGGCGAACCGATCGTTCCGTACAACCACGTGTGGCGCGCCGGCGCGAACGAGGCGACGACGTTTCAGGTCACCGACGACGTCTTGATCAACGGTCAGCCGCTGAAGGCCGGCACGTACAGCCTCGCTGCGATTCCCGGCAGGGACGAGTGGACGATCATCTTCAACAACGATCCCGGGCAGTGGGGAGCGTTCAGCTACGACGCGAAGAAAGACGCGCTCCGCGTGAAAGCGAAACCGCAGACCCTCGGCGAGAACCAGGAGTGGCTGATGTATACGCTCGACCCGGTGACGCCGAACAGCGCGACGGTCAATTTGCGCTGGGCGAATGTGAGCGTGCCATTCACCGTCGAAGTCAAAGACGTGAAGGCCTTGTGGCGGGCGAAAACGGACGCGCTCATCGCCGCCAACCCCACGAACGAGATGTTCCCGCTGCAGGCGGCGAGTGCGTATGCCGGTGAGAAAAACTGGGACGAAGCGCTGAGGTACGTCGACGAGTCGATCAAAGCGAAACCGACGTTCCGCAATCTCTCGGCAAAAGCGACGTTCCTGAAGAACGCAGGCAGGAATGCCGAAGCGATTGCCGCCGCCGATGAGGCGATCGCCAAAGGGAAAGCCGATGGAGTGGACACCGCCGGCTTCGAGAAACGCGTCGCGAGCTGGAAGAGCGGCGCCTAACGCCGCTCCTCTTCGCGGTCCGCGGGTACGGGTGTTAGAACCGTTCGGTGCATGTGCGCTGTGCTCATCTTCCCGAGGCGGCCGGCATCAGGTTCGCCGCGATGATCTTCACGATGCCGTCCGCGCCGACGATCTGTTTGTCGTTCGGGTCGCTTGCTCAATCTGTGAGTGAAGGAGAAGCCGGCGTCTGCGGCGAAGTGATCGACGAGGCGCCGAAGATCTCGCAACGTCGCATGTCCGCGCAAAGCCGGCCTCGTCATACCCGCCGCGACGCGAAACGGGTGCGCTACCACCGGCATGATGAGGTAGGGCCGTCCTGGTGTTTCGGATCATCCTGATAATAGAGTCGGATCATTCAGGTCCTGTGACGGAGGTTGTTGCATGCTGCGTAAGCTGTCTTTACTGGTGGCCTGGTTTGGATTCGCGACGTCCCTTTCCGCCGGTTTCCCCGGGAAAGAGCTGATCATTCCGGCGATCGGGCGGGTGGACGGAGCGGGCGGAAGCCACTTCTACACGACCGTATGGGCGACGAATCCTTCCGCGACCACAGCCGACGTGCAGATTCAATTCCTCCTCGCGGGACAGCCCAACATCAACCCGATCGCGGTCACGGATACGATCGGCGCGGGACAGACCAAGGTTTACGAGAACATCGCCGAGGCGCTGTTCGGGATCAAGGGGGTGACGGGCGCAGCACGTTTTCGCTCCTCGACGGACCTCGTCGTCGCCGCGCGGATTTACAACCTCCCGGACGGTGCTCCGATCGCTGCCTCCGACGGTGAGTTCTTTACCGCCGTTCCGCCCGACTTCGGGATCAGCACCGGCGAGACCGCTTTGCTGCAGGGGCTTCGATCGAATCCCGACTTTCGCTACAACGTCATCCTCGTCGAGACCAACGGCGCAAGCGCCTCGGGCCTTTTCCGGATCACAGACGCAAGCGGCAACTCGATCGCCACACCCGAGTTCTCCCTTCAGCCTTTCGAGACGCGCCTGGTCAGCCTCGCCACTCTGCTTCCCACCGGAATGGTGCTCGACGACGGCTCTCTCGAGATGGATGTCGAGGCCGGCGATGGCAGAGTCCTGATGGCGGGCTCGCTGGTGGCGAACGAGAGTCAGAACGCCGCCGGGTTCGAGATGGCGTTCCGTTCGAGCCTTCTCGGCGCGGACACGAGCCCCGGCGGCGGCATCAGCGCGATCGTGGCAGGAGCCGGATTGACCGGTGGCGGAAGCAGCGGAACCGTGACGCTCGGAATTGCGAACGCCGGCGTGACGGCGTCGATGCTCGCCAATGCTGCAGTGACTGCGGGATCGATCGCAGGCGGCACAGTCGTCCGGAGCCTCAACGGGGTGAGTGACGGCGTGACGCTGAGCGCAGGACCGAACGTCTCGATCAGCAGCGCCGGCCGGACGATCACGATCGGCGCGAGTTCGTCGAGCTTCAGCGGTTCGCTGGCGGGAGACGTTACAGGGACACAGACGGCGACAGTCGTATCCACGGTCGGCGGCCAGAGCGCCGCCGGCATCGCCGCGGCGACCGTCGCCGCGCAAAATGCGACCAGCGCGAACATCGGGGGCACGATCGTCAGGCGCGATGCGTCGGGCAGCTTCTCGGCGGGGACGATCAACGCGACGCTCAACGGCAACGCAGCAACCGCGAACAGCGCCACGAACTTCAGCGGTGCGCTGTCAGGCGACGTGACCGGCAATCAGAACGCGACGGTCGTGTCGAGCGTCGGCGGTGCGAGCGCCGCCAACGTCGCCGCGGCGACCACAGCGGCCAACGGTGCGACCAGCGCGAACACCGCAGGCAGCATCGTCAAGCGGGATGCTTCCGGCAATTTCTCCGCCGGAACGATCACGGCGGCGCTCAATGGCAATGCGGCCACGGCAACATCCGCGGCGAGTGCGAACAGCGCTCTCACGGCGGGAAGTGCCACGACGTTTACAGGCCCGCTCGGCGGAGACGTGACAGGGACGCAGAGCGCGACGACCGTCTCCAGCGTCGGCGGTCAGACTGCCGCGAACGTGGCTGCGGCAGTCAACGCCACCAACGCATCGACCGACGCCAATACCCCCGGCACGCTCGTGAGGCGAGACGGTTCCGGCAACTTCTCCGCCGGTACGATCACCGCGACGCTCAACGGCAATGCGAACAGCGCGACGACTGCGGTCAGCACTACGAACTTCAGCGGCGCGCTCAGTGGCGACGTGACTGGCACGCAGAGCGCCACCGTCGTCGGCAGTGTCGGTGGCCAGACCGCATCGAATGTCGCTTCCGCGACGGCCGCTGCGAACAGCGCCACGAATGCGAATGCGCCCGGCGCCATTGTCAGGCGCGATGGCTCGGGCAACTTTTCCGCCGGCACGATCAGCGCCGCCCTCAACGGAAACGCGACCACGGCAACGTCCGTCTCGGGCATCGTCGGCGTCGGCAATGGAGGCACGGCCCTCAACGCATCGGGATCGTCCGGCAACTATCTTCGGAGCAACGGAGCGAGCTGGACGAGCAGCAGCATCCAGGCGACCGACCTCCCCTCCGGCAGCGGCAGCTACATCCAGAACACGTCGTCGCTGCAGGCGGCGAGCAACTTCAACATCAGCGGCAGCGGAACTGCCGGAGGACTGCTGAGCGGCGCCAGCGTCAACGCGACGGCTCAATACAATCTCAACGGCAACAAATTCATCTCGAACAGCGGCACGAGCGCCAGCGGAAACCTGTTCGTCGGCGACAGCGCAGGAAGCACGAATACGTACTCCAGCAGCACGTCCGGCGGCGTGAATACGTTTCTGGGCTCCAGCGCAGGTCTCGCCAACTCGGATGGCTTCGGCAATGTGTACGTCGGCGAGAGTGCGGGCAGGAACGCCAGCGAGTGCGCGCACTGCACATTCGTCGGGAACACCGCCGGCAGCCAGTCCGACCAGGGCGCCGGGAACACGTTCATCGGATGGAAGGCCGGCCTGTCCGACACGGCAGGTCTGAGCAACACCGCAATCGGTTCCGGCGCGGACGTCGGGGCACTCGTGAGTCGTGCGACGGCAATCGGTGCGGGAGCCATCGTCTCGAACAGCAACTCCGTCGTCCTCGGCACGAACATCGACACGGTCCGAATCCCCGGCAGTCTCATCGTCACCGGCTCTGTCGCCAAGGGCTCGGGCTCTTTCCGCATCGACGACCCGCTCGATCCGCGGAACAAGTACCTTTACCACTCGTTCGTCGAATCACCGGACATGATGAACGTCTACAACGGCAACATCGTCACGGATGCCGACGGGGTCGCGGTGGTCGATCTCCCCGACTATTTCGACGCGCTCAATCGTGACTTCCGCTATCAGCTCACGGTGATCGGCCAATTCGCGCAGGCGATCGTTTCCACGAAGATCGCCGGCAATCGCTTCACGATCCGGACCGATAAACCAAATGTGGAAGTGTCGTGGCAGGTGACCGGCATCCGAAAGGACCCATACGCCGAAGCCCATCGCGTTCAGGTGGAAGTCGAGAAGCGGGCCGAAGAACGCGGTCACTGCGATCACCCGGAGGCATGCGCGAAGTAAGCGGCACAACCGATGCGCGTACAAAGCAATGGCGGTGCAGTTTGAGTGCGGCGCCGGGAATCAGAACATTGCGATCACGGCGACGTACGAACGCGCATGCGAATGTATTTTGGTGAGGCCCTCCTCACCGTCACGCCGTCTTCACCCGACTGGCATCCGCATGGACGTGATCGCCGAGAAATGGCGGGGTATCGAACCGCGGTCGCTACCGGCGCCTAGCTTGCCGGTTTCCGCGCGCGCACAAACGCGCTGATGAATTTGCCGTCGATGGCTGAACCGAGACGTTCGTCGGCGCCGGGAAAGTATGCACGCATGTCCTGAAAGCGGTAGAAGCGAGTCGGTACGACTTCGATTTCCTCAAACCCTGCTGCTGCCAGCTTGGTCCGGTAATCGTTTTCTTCCAGGGCGCCGGCGACGCAGCCGATCCAAAGCTCGACGTTTTTCCGAATCTCTTCGGGCACTTCTCCTCGCACGACGACATCCGATACCGCGAAACGACCGCCCGGTTTCAGGACGCGATGCGCCTCTGCGAGCACGCTGTCCTTGTCCGCCGCGAGGTTGATCACGCAGTTGGAGATGATCACGTCGACCGAGTTCTCCGGCAACGGGATCGCTTCCAGCTCGCCTTTCAGGAACTCGACGTTCGCAGCGCCAGCCTCTTCGGCATTCCGCCGCGCGAGCGAGAGCATCTCGTCCGTCATGTCGAGACCGTACGCCTTTCCCCTCGGCCCGACACGACGCGCGGACAGCAGCACGTCGATGCCACCACCGGAGCCGAGGTCGAGAACGACCTCGCCGGGGTTCAATGTCGCGAGAGCCGTTGGATTGCCGCAGCCGAGCGACGCCCGCACGGCAGCCTCCGGCAGGGCTGAGCGGTCCTTCTCGTCGTAGAGACCGGCCGTGACCGGATCGCACGGTGTCGTGGAGCAGCACGATGCCGTGCCTTGCTGAACTCCGCGCGCGATTTGCCCGTACTTCTCCCGAACGACTTCCTTGATGTCAGACATGACTTCTCCTTTTCGCGCGATGATCGCGCTCTGCCAGCGTCACCAGCGTCCTGATGCGCCCTTGAATCTCGTCGCGCACGCGACGAAATACCTCGAGCCGCGCCGGCTGATCGCCCGTCGCGGCGGACGGATCGTTGAAGCTCCAATGAATCCGAACAGGATCGTCGGGGAAGATCGGGCACTGCTCGTTGGCTCGGTCGCAGACCGTGATGACATAGTCGAACTGCTGTCCACGATAGCGGTCGAGCGTCTTCGAATGCTGACCGCTGATGTCGATCTTCAGCTCGTTCATCGCTTCGATCGCAAGCGGGTGGACGCGCGTCGCTTCGGTCCCCGCGCTGAACACCTCGAACCTCTCGCCGCCCAGCTTTCGCAGGAATCCTTCCGCCATCTGGCTTCGCGCCGAGTTGTGCGTGCACAAGAAAAGTACGCGCGTCTTGTTCATTGGACTCTCCTAACCGATGTCGTAGCCGGCTCGAACCACTCGCGTGTCGAAAGGCACATGCGACACACCGAAAGCATGACCGGCACCTCCACCAAAACGCCGACTACGGTGGCGAGCGCGGCGCCCGAGCCAGGACCGTAGATCGCGATGGCTGTGGCGACGGCGAGCTCGAAGAAGTTCGAAGCCCCGATCAGCGCGCCCGGTGCAGCAATGGCGTAGGGAACCCGCGCGAGCCTCATGATTCCGTAGGTGATCGACGAATTGAGGTAGACCTGCAGCAGAATCGGGATGCCGATCAGGATCACGTGAAACCAGCGCTCGGTGATGTTGTCCGCCTGAAATGCGAAGATCAGAACGAGCGTCGCCAGCAGAGCGACGATGGTCAAAGGGGCGAAGGCTTTCGTGAACCGGTCGAACCACCCGGCGCCTTTGATGCGCGTCAGCACGACGCGGCTGCAGACACCGAGCGCCAATGGAATGACGACGAAAATCACGACGGAGTACACAAGGACGCGAAACGGTACCTCGAGGCCTGCGGCGCTCGACACCAGGAACTTCACGATCGGCGCAAACGCCACCAGCATGATGAGATCGTTGATGGAGACCTGCACGAGCGTGTAGGCCGGGTCGCCGCCCGACAGGTAGGACCAGACGAAGACCATCGCCGTACATGGCGCCGCCGCGAGAATGATCACGCCCGCGACGTACTGGCTGGCGAGCTCCGATCCGATGATCGGAAGAAACAGATGCCGGAAGAACAGCCAGCCGAAGAACGCCATCGAGAACGGCTTCACCAGCCAGTTGACGATCACCGTGATCATCAGCCCTTTCGGATGCTGCCGGACGCGCACGATCGACGCGAAGTCGATCTTGAGCATCATGGGATAGATCATCAGCCAGATGAGCAGCGCGATCGGAACGTTGATCTGACTTCCCGAGCCGAACTCCAGCCGGCGCAAGCCTGCCGTCAGCTCCGGGGCTGCTTTTCCAAGGACGACCCCTGCGATCATGCAGAACGCCACCCACACCGAGAGGTAGCGCTCGAAGCGGTTGATGCGCTTTTCCGGCGGAGGCGATGCGCCGGGCGTGATGTTGCGCTCGTGCTTGAGTCCCTGGGCCAGTGATGTCATGATGGCGGTGTCATATCCACTTTCGTGAATATGACTGCAAGATAGTTCCGCGTATCATATTTGTCAATCCGAATATGAAAGACCCGTTCGACCAGCTCGAAGCCGTTTTCGCCGCTCTGGCGGATCGCACGCGCCTGCGTCTCCTCAACCTGATGAGTGATGGTGAGGTGTGCGTCTGCTTCTTTGTCGAGGTGCTCGACGAGCCGCAACCGAAGATCTCCAGGCACCTGGGGTTTTTGCGGCGTGCGGGTCTCGTCAGGGCGCGCCGCGAGGCGAAGTGGATGCATTACTCGATTGCGAAGCCGAAGCATCCGACCGCGCAGCGCGTTTTTCAGCAGACGCTCGACGCGCTGAGCGCCGATCCGGAAATGCAGCGCGACCGCTCCGCGCTGACGAAGGCGTGTTGCTCGACGCGTGCGCCCGAGCTGCTGAAGCGCGCTCCGAAGCCGGAGTTCATCGGAACACGTTCATGAGCTCGAGGGGCGATGTTGTGGCAGCGACCGTGCAGCCTTTTCGTTTTCGCTGACGAGAAGCGTGGATCGACACGCGGAGTCGAGCCGCGAGCAGCGCGGAAATACGTCCCTCCGTGCGAGGAGTCTTACCGCTGTGCGGGAACGTACGTGGGGTCCTGCGTCGTCTGATCGATCACCGACCCATAGGCGCTGATCCTTCCATCGCCATCCACCACGCGCAGAGTGATGCGCACGTTGTAGACATTTGTGAGTCCGAGGCTCTGGATCACGGGCAGTTGGACGGAACCGTTCGCCGGGATCGGGATCTGCGTGCTCGGCGCGATCTTCGAGTCAGGGAGAATCACCTGCAGCTCGACCGTCGCCGGGTTGCCGCTCACCTCGGCGATCCCGACATTCGTCCGGTATCTGACGGAATCCTCGGCCTGCAGGATACTCAATCCCGGTTCGCCCTTTCCGATCGCGTCGGCCGACGTCACAGCGGGGATGAACTGGCCGAACGTGCCGTTCGAGGTCAGGTTGTACGTGCGACCGGTAATGACGAGTGCGGTGTCCGCGGCTGTCATGACGTGGACGGCGCCTCCGGCGTCGTCGAGTCCGAAGACGCTGTTCATCGCGTCGTCGAGTTTCTTGATCTCGCCCGGATTGATGGTCATTGTCGTAACTTGCGGCGCGCCGGGGCTGTTTTGCGGATAGAAGTTCATCGTCAGGAACTGAGGTGCGGTCGTCGAATTGAAGATCCGCATGTCGGTTCGCCAATCGGCGAGGCCGGTGTTGAGAGCGGCAACTCCGGGCAGCACAAAATGATCGAATGCATTCTGCCCCAGAGGCACGCCGGTGATCATGGTGGGATCGCCGCTTTTGTTGTCGATGACCGACGCATAGGCGGTGATCTTTCCGTCACCGGCCGTGACCTTGACTTCGAGTCGTCCATCGCTGAGTGAGATCTTGTTCTGTGCAAGAAACGAGTTGAGCTGGCGTTGCTCGCCGCCTTTCAGATCGAGCGGAACGTCGAGAAGCCTGGTGCCACGGGAATCGAATGCCGAAATCAATACCGAGACCGGGTGCCCCGACGCCTCGACGATTCCCACGTTGGTGCGATAGGCGTCGTTCTCGGCGATCTGCTGAAGGCCGAGAACCGTTGCGGGCAGATTCGTGTCCGCCGGCCGTCCGACGAACTGGCTGAATGGAATTGCCGGGATGAACTGCCCCAGCGTTCCGGCCGCAGTTGAACTCATGTTGTATGTCCGGCTGGAGGCAACGGTGGAGAACGACACGTTCACGTCGTTTGCCGGGCCGCCTTTTGCGGAGCTGTCGATCGGCGTGATCTGAAGGACGCCGTTCGCGCTTTCGCCCAGCGATCCGATGCCGTACCACGTCTTGACGATGTCATCGAGCGCAATCGTCGCGCCGGCGTCCACATGAATCACGGTCTGTCTTGCACCGTTCGACGCGTCGTCCGGCGTGAACGTCAATTGATACTGGGCGTTCTGCTCCGACGTGTTCGCGATGCGGACATCGGACTGCCAATGAGAATTCACGCCGTCGAGGTGACCGGCCGAGGGAATGATCAGCGTGTTTGCGGTCGGAGCGGACGCGAGGACCGGAGTTACGGGTGTGACGAGACTGATCGAGACGGGCACTCCGACCGTCGTCACTCCGTTTGCGCCGATCTTGCCGTTCGCCGTTGATCCCGGCCCGATCGTGAGCAGCAACGTGCCGGTGAATGTGCCGTTCGGCAGATCCGACGGATCCGCCATCACGATGAAGTCGACTCCTTCCGGCGTCAAGACACCGCTCGACGGTTGCACGCCCTCGAGCCATGGTTTGTCGTCGAGCGTCGCCGTGAACGGAAGCGTCTGGCCGGGAAATCCCGGGACGTGCACCGGAATGGCAACCGGAGTCTGACTGCCTACAGGAACGCTGAGATTCGGATTCGTGGCGGACAGCTGCGGTCCGACGACAATGCGCAGGGGGACGGAGTTGGCAGTGAACGCATTGGCGCAACCGATGAAGGCACGCACGCGATAGTAGAAGGCGGTTGGCGCAACGACCGTGTGCTGGAAATGAAGAACGGTCGCAGTGGTCGATTGTGTGGTCGTCTGCGCCGGAGCAAACGAACTGTCGGTGGACTCATCGACTTCGAAGTGCGTCGCTGAGGGTGACGAGTAGGAGAAGTCGTAGCTTTCTCCCGAAGCCACTTGAGCGACAACCGATGGAATCGGTATTGCCGATGTTGTGTCGCATCCATTGAACGTCGCGTTCGAGGACTGCAGCGGCGGGCACGCGGATCCGAATTGCGCGACCACATACCACGTGACCGGCGTGTTCGGCACGGATAGAGGTCCGAATGTCGTTGCTGTGGTCGTCGCGACCTCCGCGCCGTTCACATACAGGTCGTATCCTGTCGCGCCGGTGACTGCTGTCCATGCAAATGAGGCCGCAGTGCCGACATTCACATTGACAGGAGAAAGGAGAACTGGCGGTGTCGAGGCGCACGTCGGTTTCGATCCGGCGGTCGTGAACTTACTGCAAGCGGACGAAACTGCCGGGCAACTCGGCGAAGTCGCTTCGACGCGCCATTCGTAGGTCGTTCCGGCGCTCAAACCCGTGTACGAAAGAGAAAGACCTCCGACGGTCGCGAACAACGTCGAACATCCGCTTCCTTCGGGACCCAGGTAGACGCTGTAACTTCCAGCGCCTGCGTCACTCCATGACAGCGACCCGCTCGTGGCGATGTTCACGGCGTTGTCGGCCGGTGACAGGCTGCCGGGCGCCGTTGCCGCGCATCCCGTCGATGTTTGCACGGACGCGGAGTTGTTCGACGGATCGGGATCTGTCGTCGGCGACGAAACCGTCGCCGTGTTGACGATCGTTGTCGGCGCGCCGGCGGAGACCGAGTACGTAGCCTGGATCGTGTTCGTCTGGCCTGGTGTGATGGTGCCGAGCGAGCAGGGGAGCGCCGTGCATGCACCGCTGACGGACACGAGTGCCAGGCGCGCGGGTATCGGATCTGCGAGCTGAACGGCGGAGGCGTCCGATGGGCCGTTGTTCGTCACCTTGATCGTGTATGTGATGTTGCTGGGCGCGGTCGTCGTCGCCGGTCCGCTTTGCGCAACGGACAGGTCGGCCTGCTGCAGAATGCTGCCCGACACGGTGGCGGCGTTGTTTGCGGGATTCGGATCGGGAGTCGATGCGGAACTCACCGTCGCCGTGTTGGCGATGGTGCCGGTCGCACTCGCAGCGAGCGCATAGCTCGCAGTGAGATTGATGACGTCGCCTGCCGCAAGGGTGCCGAGCGAACACGGCATCGTTGAGCATCCGCCGCCGCTGACGGAAAGCAGGACGAGTCCTTGCGGCGTCAAATCGGTCAACGAGACCGCGGACGCGTCGGAGGGCCCGGCATTCTTGACGGTGATGTCATAAGAGACCGTCGCACCGGCGAGGAGTGGCGAGAGGGAGGCCTTGGTCACTTGTACATCCGCGGATGCCGAGATCATCGTTGTGGCGGACGCAGCGTTGTTCGCGGGGTTCGAATCGCCGGCTGTCGGACCGATATTCGCCGTGAGCAGCATCGTGCCGGCCTGCGATTGCGACTGCGCGTTTGCAGTGAGCGCCGCGCTCGAACCGCTATTGAGCAGCGAGCCCGTGCACATCCCGGCATTCGTACATGCGAAGCCGGCTCCGGCAGAGCCGATCAGGGTGCCGCCGCTGATGGTCAGGGCGATGGTCGGGACGATCGGGTCGGGACCGCCGTTAGTGACCGTGATCGTGAACGAGCCGGCTGTTGCGGCATTCAGATTCGGCGGGCCGCTGATCGCCGCCGAGAGATCGGCGCTCGGATTGACCATGACGCTCGCGACCGCGGAATTGTCGGAAGGGTTCGGATCGTGAGCGCTTGCTGTGGATGCGCTGGCAATGTTCGCCATCGTCCCGACTGCCGTGCCCGTTGCGGTGAGCGTGATTGTTTCCGTGGCGCCGGCTGCCAGGCTTGGAATCGTGCAGCTCGCACCGTTTCCGGAACAGGTTGCAGTCGTCGCGTTGTACGCAGCCAGCGACCCGCCTGTCAGGCCGTTCGTCACGGTGATGCCACTGGCCAGCGTTGGGCCGTTGTTTCTGACCGTAATCGTGAAATTCGCGCTTTGATTGTGCAGGATCGAAGCGGCCGACGCGCTCTGTCCAACGACGAGATCGGCCTGCGGAAAGATTGCCTGCAACTCCACGGAGTTGCCGCTGACATTGTGCTGCATCGAACCGGGAGAGATCGACGGAAGGTTGTAGGTGAAGTCGCTCGAGCG
>DATIZY010000078.1:0-5203 GCA_035516895.1 Thermoanaerobaculia bacterium
GACGCTGAGCGAGGCGGAGCTCAACATCGTCCGCGAGATCATGCGTGCCGTGCTGCAGATCCCCGGCGCCATCGTCGCGGTTTTCACCGCCATCGGTCCGACGGGAACGCAGGACGTCGTCGCACGCTCGGCGATCCACGACGACGCGATCGCGCTGATCCAGACGAAATTCAACTCATGGCTGAGCAGGCGCGGTGAAAACGCCGGCAACATTCGCAATCGCGTGCAGACGCCGTTCGGGACGACGGGCCCGCAGATCCTCGACTCGCACATCAGGAAAGTGTTCACCGCGCCGATCATCGCGGGCAACGTGCGCAACCTCTATCTCAGCGTCGCGTTCGCAAACGATCCCGAGCGCAGTGTGCACGAGCTGCTCGCCGCGTTTCATCAGCAGCTGCAGATGGCGATCGAGCAGTCGATCGGACGGAGGCAGGCGCTCGCGACGCGTCTGCGCATCGCGGAGAAGGTCGTCGAGCCCGATTTCTCCCGCTATCCGGAGCTGCGCCGCCATTCGAACGCCGTCGTCGCCCGCGTCGACGCTTTCACCCGATTCCTCGGCCTGGCACCCGGCGAGGTCGACACGGCGCGCATCGTCGCGCTCGTGCACGACGCCGGGATGCGCCTGCTCGACTACGACCGGCTCTACCGCAAACGCGATCTGTCGCCCGACGATCTCAATACCCTTCGCGAACACGCTGCCGTCGGCGCTGCGATCGTCGATCCGCTCCTCGGTCCGGAGATCGCGCGTGCCGTCCTCTGCCATCACGAGCGCTGGGACGGCCGCGGATATCCGAGCGCGATGTCCGGCGACGAGATCCCGATGACGTCGCGTATCGTTCAGATCTGCGACGCGTACGAGGCGATGGTCGCCGGCGACAACTACCAGCCGCCGAAAACGCACGAGGCCGCGATGGCCGAGATTGCGCGCAGTACGGGCACGCAGTTCGATCCCGATCTGGCGCGGCGATTCGAAGAGTTCATGCGCTCGGCCGCCCGCCCATGACCGCCGCCCACCGCCGAGCCGTACCGCATCCCGCGTTCCGCGTCCCGCGTGAGGGGACCTTGTTTTCGCTCACGACGCGGAACCCGGCGCCCCGAACGGGAGGGCGAGCGTGAAGATCGATCGCGACGAAGCGCGCCGCATCGCCGCACTCGCGCACCTCGCATTCGACGACGCCTCGCTCGACCGCATGGCGGCGGAGATGACGAAGATCCTCACCTACATCGATCAGCTGAGTGAGGTCGAGGGCACCGCCGGCACGAGTGTCGGGGCCACCCCTCTGCGCGAGGACGAAATCCGGCCGGGAGTCGATCGCGATCAGGTCGAGCGCAACGCGCCCGCCTGGCGCGACGGACACTTCGTCGTGCCGAAGGTGATCGAGTGAACGCCGTCGAGTCGCTCGCCGCAATCGAGAAACATAATGAATTATTGAATATATTTATTAGCATAAATAAAGCTGCCGATGGAATGCCGATCGCGATCAAAGACAACATTGTCACCACGGAGCTGCCGACGACGTGCGCTTCGAAGATCCTGAGCGGGTTCACCTCGCCGTACGATGCGACGGCGGTCGCACGTCTCCGCAAGCGCGGCTACGCGATCGTCGGCAAGACGAATCTCGACGAATTCGCGATGGGCTCGTCGACCGAGCACTCGGCGTTCGGCGTGACGCGCAATCCGTGGGACCCGACGCGCGTCGCCGGCGGATCGTCGGGCGGTTCGGCCGCCGCCGTCGCCGCGCGCATGGTGCCGGCGGCGCTCGGCTCGGAGACGGGCGGCTCGGTGCGGCAGCCGGCCGCGTTCTGCGGCGTCGTCGGAGTCAAACCGACCTACGGCCGCGTCAGCCGCTACGGGCTCGTCGCATTTGCGTCGAGCCTCGATCAGATTGGCGTCGTCACCAGGACCGTCCGCGAATCCGCCGAGCTTCTCGGCATCATCGCAGGGCATGATCCGCTCGACTCGACCTCGAGCGACGCGCCGGTCGACGACTACGCGGCCGATGTCGACAAAGGCGCGACGGGACTTCGCTTCGGAGTGGTCCGCGAGGCCGTCGACAAGCTGCAGGGCGACGTCCGCGAAAACTTCGAGTCGGCGCTCGACGTGCTGCGCCGATCGGGAGCGGTCGTCGAAGAGGCAAGCGTGCCGGCGATCGGCTACGCGATCGCGATCTACTACATCGTCGCCAACGCGGAGGCGAGCGCGAACCTCGCGCGATTCGACGGCGTCCGCTACGGCCGCCGCAGCGAACACGCGCGAACGGTGAAGGAGATGTACTTCGCCTCGCGCGGCGAAGGGTTCGGCGCGGAGGTGAAGCGGCGAATCATGCTCGGCACGTTCGCGCTTTCGTCGGGCTACTACGACGCGTACTACGGCCGCGCGCAGGCCGTGCGCGGGAGGCTGCGCGACGATTTCGCGGCCGCGTTCCGGCACTTCGATTTTCTGCTGACGCCGACCACGCCCGAGCCGGCGTTCAAAATCGGCGCGAAGACCGCCGATCCGCTGTCGATGTACCTCTCGGACATCTTCACCGCGCCGGCGAACCTCGTCGGCATCCCGGCGATCGCCGTGCCCTCGGGCTTTTCCGGCGAAGGGCTGCCGCTGTCGCTGCAGATCATGGCGCCGCATTTTCGGGAGAGGGCGATGTTTCAAGCGGCGGCGGCGTACGAAAAAGAAACTGAGTACTGGCGGAAAGCGCCGCAGTTCTGAAATTTCAAATTTCAAATGAAAATTGAAAATTCGTTGGGAGTGAAGCCTTTATCTTTTTCATTTTTCATTTGAAATTTGAAATTTTTCATTTAGAACCATTTCCGGTGCGCTGGTGGGTGAACGGGAGACCAACGACTGGCGGAATGCCCCGGAGCTTTGAATTTCGAATTTCGAATTTCGAATGAAGAATGAAGAAGAGGGGAATCGGCCGAAATTGCTCATTCTTCATTCGAAATTCGTCATTCTTCATTCGAAATTCGAAATTCTTCATTTAAAATGTCCTCGTGCGCTGGTGGGTGTGCGCGGTCCTCTTTGCAGTCGAGCTCCATGCTGCAACTCCTCAAAAGCTGATTGCCTCTGCGCGGGTCACGCCCGAGCTGCGCGCGGCGCTCACATCCGAATACACCCTCGATATCACGGTGATGCCGCATGACGGCGACGCGTGGACGCGGCTGGCGAAGCGCGTCACCGGAGACGCCGCGAACTGGCGCACGATCGCTGCGCTCAACAGCGACAAGCTGACGAGCGAGACTGCGGTCCACGTCCCGTTCGCGCTGCTGCGTCCCGAGCTGCAGCGCCAGATCATCACCACGCTTTTTCCAGCGGACAGCGCGACGCCCGACGGCTGGAAGCACGTCGCTGCCGGCCCCCCCGGCGTCGAAAGCGAGTCGCTCTGGTCCATCGCCGAGTGGTTCACCGGAGCGGGCGAGAACTACACGGCGATTCGGGCGGCGAACCCCAGCCAGCCGCTGTCCACGCATCCCGGTGACGTCATCCTGATTCCGAAGCGATTGCTCTCCGCCGCATTTGGCGGAGAACGGGAGGATAGGAATGCATCGTCGAAGACTGCGGAGGTTCGGAAATCGGAAGACGATCCGGTTGAGCATTCGTCAACGGATGCGCCAGCTGCGGATGTGGCAGTGGAGACTGTTGCCACCGGGCTGCCGTCGCTGACGTATGAGCGCCACGCGCCCGAACCGTACGCCGTCTACCGGCTGCAAAAAGGGGAGGCCCTCTACTCGTCGGTGGCCATTCGCTTCACCGGCCGCGTCTACTCGAAGGACGTCGGCGACGTCGTCGATCGCATCGTGAAGTTCAACTCGATCGATGACGTGGCGAAGATCCCCGTCGGCTACGCCGTGAAGATCCCGTTCTCGCTGCTCTTGCCGCAGTACCTTCCTGCCGACGATCCGATGCGCCTCGCCGCGGAGATGGCCGAGCGCGAAAGTGCGAAGCTCGCCAAACGGACGCGCGCGAAGCGCCTGCACGGCGTGCAGGTCATTCTCGACGCCGGCCACGGCGGCACTGATCCCGGCGCAATCTACGGGGACGTCGCCGAATCGACGAACGTGTACGACGTCATGAACCGCCTCGAGGAGATCCTGTCGAAGAAGAGCGAGGCAACGGTGTCCGTCACGCGTGACGAACAGAACGTGCTGACCACGCCGAAGTTCGAGCTCGACGATCCCGTCGTCGGCGTAAACCTGCGCTGGTATCTGGCGAACTCGATTTTTCGCCACGCGATCCGCCGCGGCGCGGCGAAGGAGAAGGTCGTTTTCATCTCGATTCATGCCGATTCGCTGCATCCGTCGCTGCGCGGTGCGATGGCCTACATTCCCGCCGAGCGCTTCGTGACCGGCTCGTACGAGAAGACGGACGAGGTCTATCTCGCGCGTGCCGAGGTGCGCGAGCATCCGGTGGTGCGGCATTCGGAGGAGGAGTCCCTCGAAGCGGAGGGGCTCTCGCGCGATCTCGCGCAGTCGATCATCGACGCGTTCGATGCGAAGAAGTTGAAGGTGCATCCCTTCGATCCCGTGCGCGACAACGTCATTCGCGACGGCAACGCATGGGTGCCGGCGATCATTCGCTACAACATCGTCCCCACCCGGCTCCTCCTCGAAATCTGCAACCTCGGCAACCGCGAAGATCGCGCGCTGATCAAGACGAAGCGCTACCGCCAGCAGGTGGCCGAGGCGATCTACGACGGGCTGGTGAACTTCTTTGCCGATCGCGAAGACAGTGATCCTTCGCGCGTCGCGGCCAAATGACTCACCGCAAAAAGGACGAAGAGGACGACGTTTGCCGCGGACGAGACTTCGTCGTCCCTGTCGTGAATCTCCGTGTTCTCCGTTCCCTCTGTGGTGAAATACGCGAGTGTTGACAGTCGAAGGAGACCACGACGCCCGCGATCTGCGCTTCGCGATCGTCGCGAGCCGATTCAACGACGAGATCGTGACGGGTCTGCTGTCCGGTGCGCTGGAGTGTCTGAAACGCCACGGCGCGGGCGAGAATGCGATCGCGATCTACCGTGTCCCCGGCGCGTTCGAGGTCCCGCAGACCGCGCACGCCATCGCCTCCGCGTTCGACGCCGTCGTCGCTCTCGGCTGCATCCTTCGCGGCGAGACGCCGCACTTCGAGTTCATCGCCAGCCAGGTCACGACCGAGCTGTCGCGCGTCGCGTGCGAGACGAGCGTACCGATCGCCTTCGGCGTGATC
>DATIZY010000079.1:0-6050 GCA_035516895.1 Thermoanaerobaculia bacterium
ATCCGATCAATGCGTTGCAACGGACAAGCGCCGAACCCGAACTCGATCTCACGGAAACAAGGCAGGTGCTGTGATGCGATCGGAAGCGCTCACCGGACGCGTCGTGCCACTGCCGCTCGCGCCGATCGGCGGAGGATTCCAGATCGCACACGAAGTCGCGAAAACGCGACGCCTGACCCCCGCGTGTGGCGCATCGCGGCGATGCCTCAGCAGTCCGCCCGACATGCGCATCGACGTGATCGCATTCGATGAGGGTGGCTCGGTCGGCCAGCCGTGGCCGGCCGGCAGAGTCCTGCTGCAGTGCCTGCACGGCTTCGTGCATGTGGTCACACGCGAAGGCGGGCGCGATCTCGTCGAAGGCGACGTTTTCTTTGCCGAAGCTCCGTCCATTCGAACGATTGCCGCGTACGAGAAGAGCGAGGTGATGGCGACGGTGATCCTCCCGCCTTCCCGTCCATCGCATGATTTTCGTCATGGTGCGGCGCTGCTGCGCGGCTGATACTGAATCTCAAAAGGGAGGAACACGATGTCATCCGTCTCACTGGAAATGAAAACCGTCGGCGAGCTCGCCGCCGAAGTCCCCAATTCGATCCGCGTCTTCGAGACCTGGAAAATCGATTACTGCTGCGGAGGCCGCACGCCGCTCGCGGACGCATGTGCCAACGTCGGCAAATCCGTTGACCAGTTCGCGGCCGAGCTGAGCAGAATGGCCGCGGTCCCCGACAGCGGGGTTGACTGGCAATCGCAGTCGCTCAGCGAGATGGCGGCGAACATCTGCTCGACGTACCACGCGTACACGCGCGAGGAATTGAAAACCATCGCTCCGATCGCGCAGAAGGTCCTTCAGGTTCACGGAAGCCGCCGGCCGGAGCTGCAAGTGGTTGGCGCGCTCATCGCCAACCTGAGCGGCGACATGCTTCCGCACATGCTCAAAGAGGAGCAGGTCCTCTTTCCATACGTCGATCGTTTGGAAGAGGCCGCGGCGAGCGGAAGCGCCGCTCCAACGCCGTTCTTCGGCACCGTGAAACATCCGGTGCGAACGATGATGATGGACCACGATGCCGTTGGCGAATTGCTCGCGCGGTTACGCAGGGTGACGGACGAGTACACGCCGCCCGCGAGCGCCTGTTTCAGCTATCGCGAACTCTATCGGCGCCTCGCGGAGTTCGAGCAGCGGACGCACGAGCACGTCCACGTTGAAAACAACATCTACTTCGTGCGCGCCGTGGCGTTGGAGGACCGCGCCGGCGAGCCGGCCTCGTTCGGCTCCGGCGGCTGCGGCGTGGGCGGCTGCAACCATTCAACCTAATCGGCGCGGCGGCAAATTTGTCGTGGCGTTGTCCGCGGGCGCCGGCGAGCGGCGCCTGCGGGAATCACTGCAGCGTGGGCACCGCGGACTCTTGCGACGGCAGCACCCAGCGGCCGAAACCGAACAGCGCCGGGACGTCGGCTTCCGGCCGGGAGATCGTCACGATGAAGGCGCTGTCGCGCAGCGCTTCGACATCGTGGCCGACTTCGCGGCCGAGGCCGAGCGATTCGCTGGCCGGAAGGTCGTAGTCGCGATGCAGCGTGTGAACGCGGATCAGACCGGCCACGCACTCCACCGAGACCTGACCCGGATTGCTGTGCCAGCCGATCTGCACGCCCTTGCCGAGCGTGATCAGATGGACGCGAAAATCGGGATGGCGCACAACGGTCATCAGGGCCGCTCCCGCTTCTCCCTCCGGCGTCGCACGCAGAATGCGGATCTGCTCGTCGACGTCGATCGAGAGCTCGGAGCGAAGCAGTTGTCGTGTGTTCATCGTATCCTCCTTGCAGGCTTTATCGTCGATGGGATGGGACGTTGTCGCAATGAATCGTTCGTACTGCCGCGCGGGACAAACATCAGGAGAGGCGAGTGCTCGAAGCTGAGCTGTTCGATCTGCTCGAACACACGAACGACGCGGCGTTCTCGCTGACGGAAAGCGGCGAGATCGTCTCCTGGAACAAGGCGGCCGAGACGCTGTTCGGATACCCGGCGCGGGAGGCGGTGGGGAAAACGTGTTTCGAGATCCTCGAGGGCGTCGGTTCCCTCGGCACGCGCTTCTGCCACGGGAACTGCACGGTCCTCGAGTGCGCGGCGCGACCGGCGAGCGTCGGCGATTTCGATTTGAGCGTGCGGACGCGCAGCGGCGCGCGCGTGTGGGTCAATGTCTCGACCATCGTCTTCGACAATCCGCGCACCCGTCGCCGCGTGGTCGTTCACATGGCCCGCGACATCACGCGACGGAAGGAGAGCGAGGATCTCGCGCGAAAGCTCGTCGACGTATCGCGTCAGATCATCGCCAGCAGCGAAGAGCCGAAGTCGCTCGTTCCGGTCTCGCCGCTGTCCGAGCAGGAGCGGCAGATTCTGAGAATGTTCGCCGAGGGGCAGGATGCGGACACGATCGCGGAGGAACTCGACATCAGCCGGCAGACCCTCCGCAATCACCTCCACCACATCAACCGGAAGCTCGGCACGCACAACCGTCTCGAAGCCGTGATGCACGCGATGCAGCGGAAGTTGATTTAGACGTTTGTCCCGGCAAGCGGTACATCCATTCCATCGCGCCGTTCGTCCCCGGCTGCTACGTTGCGGGCCGGAGGAAATCATGAACGAACAAGTCCGCATCGGTTCCGCGGCATTTGATCTCACCGAAGAAGCCGGCGCTCTTCGCGGGGACGGCCGCAAAGTTCTCGTCGCGTCGCCCGATTTTCAGGTCGTCTTGCGCACCCTGCCCGCGAAAGCGCGCATCGCCGATCACCACGATCACGGCCGCATTTCGGTGCAGACCGTGCGCGGCCACATCCGCGTACATGCCGGCGATCGCGAGTACGACCTGCTCCCGGGAAGCATCGCCATCGTGGATCGCGGAGTGCCCCATGGGATCGAGGTGCTCGAGGACAGCGCGTTTCTGCTCACCGCGTCGATGCACGTGCATCCATGACGCGAGCGACAGAGTGGTTTCGCCGGGACCACGGCGGAGATCACGCACTTTGGCATGCCGGCCGATTCACCGTCGCGCGAAGTCGACTCGAAGCGTGACGACGTTCATGACCGTCGCGACGGCGATCTTTGTTCATCGGCTGAAGCGTTCATGACTTTTGTCATACCGCGCGGCGCGCCGGCGACGAACAATGGTTGTTGAGATTTGATCTCAACAAAGGAGACTCCGATGGAACAGCAGATCGCGGAAGACATGCAGACCTCGAGAATGCCCGGCCACTCGCTGCTCGGGCGGCTCGGCAAGCGCGTTCTCCGCCCCGGCGGACTCGGATTGACGCACCGCCTGCTCGCGGCGCTCCACATCACGCGGACCGACGAAGTGGTCGAGTTCGCACCCGGTATGGGAGCGACCGCGCGCATGACGCTCTCCCGCACGCCATCCTCCTACACCGCGGTGGAGCGGGATGGAGCCATGGCGGCCATCGTCGAAGAGTCGATCGCCGGGCCCACAGCGAAGTGCGTGGTCGGCAGCGCCGAGCAGACCGGCCTTCCGTCGCAGTCGGCAACCGTCGTCTATGGCGAAGCGATGCTGACGATGCAGCGCGATGACGTGAAGCGCCGCATCATCCGCGAAGCCCTCCGCCTTCTGAAGCCGGGCGGACGATACGGCATTCACGAGATGACGCTCTGCTCTGATGCGGCACGGGCTTCTGTCGAGCGGGCACTCTCCGCGGTCGTGCATCATGGCGTCAAACCGCTAACGATCGACGAATGGACTTCGATGCTGAACGAAGAAGGATTCGAAGTGCAAAGCGTCGCCACCGCTCGGATGCACCTGCTCGAGCCTCTGCGCGTGATCCGCGACGAAGGCCTCGGGCGGGCAGTACGCTTCGCGTTCAATGTGCTGCGGGATCGCGAGGCGAGATCGCGCATCCGCACCATGCGATCCGTCTTTCGCCAGCACCGAAGCGACATCGCCGCTGTCGCCATCGTCGCTGTTCGTCCGCTGAACGTGGGAGCGCTGGACGGTATGGGCGTCTCGGACCACGGTATGCGCGTTCCATTGCCGGCCCTACCGAAGCGAGCGACCATGCAGCCGGTTTATCGAAATACGCACTCGAACAGGTCAGGTATGGCGAAAGATAAAATTTCAAGTCGATTCCTTGCTGTCGCACTCTCGCTTCTCGCAGCGAGCGCGGCCATGGCGGCGACCGGGATCGCCCGCGATCCGGCCGATGTCCCACCGCCCGTCGGAAGCAGAGCTGCAACCGTCGTCAAGGTTCCGCTCGTAACGAAAGAGGTCACCGCGACGCTCGATCCGGCCACTGGCGCGACCTACCGCTATTGGACATTCAACGGCAAAGTCCCCGGGCCGATGATTCGCGTACGGCAGGGAGATACGGTCGAGGTCACGCTGCACAACGACGCCAGCAGCCACATGGTGCATTCCGTCGATTTCCACGCGGCGATCGGGCCGGGCGGCGGCGCGGCGCTCTCGCAGACTCTGCCCGGGCAGACAAAGACGTTCACGTTTGTGGCAACGACGCCCGGATTGTTCGTTTACCACTGCGGAACGCCGATGATTGCCGATCACATCGCCAACGGCATGTACGGACTGATTCTCGTCGAGCCGCCGGGCGGCCTGCCGCACGTCGATCACGAGTATTACGTGATGCAGGGAGAGATTTACACGGTCGCCGCCAGAGGCAAATCAGGGCTGCAGAGCTTCAGCGAAGCGAAGTTGTTATCCGAGTCGCCCGAATATTTCGTCTTCAACGGCGCGACCGATGCGGTTTCGACCGAGTACCCGCTGCAGGCGTCGGTCGGCGAAACCGTTCGCATTTTCTTCGGCAACGCGGGACCGAATGAGACCTCGTCGATGCACCTGGTCGGCGAGATCTTCACCAACGAATATCAGCTTGGTTCACTGCTCTCGCCGCCGGTCAAGGGCGTGCAGACCGCAGGCGTTCCTCCCGGTGGGGCAGCCATTCTGGAGTTCAATGCGGAAATGCCCGGCAAGTTCGCGCTCATGGACCACGCCATCTCCAGAATGGTGAAGGGCCTCGTGGGAATCGTCGAGGTCAAGGGCCAGGACGTTGCTCACCTGATGGCTCCGGGAGGCGCCGCCGGCTCCGGGACACTGGCGGCGATGGGCATGACAGCACAAGACGCTCGCGTCGACACGACGGCTGAGAGTAATCCCACGCCTGTTCCTGTTTCGGATTCACAGTCTCCTGTCCGGACTGCGTCCGCGAATCCCGTCGCAAGTGGGAAGGCGCAGCCGTCCGACGGGATCGATGGCTGCCTGACATTCGACGGGACAATGCCGAAGCTCACGCTCTTCCGCTCCAGCAAGTTTTATCGCCTGCAGACAAAGCCGATGCTCCTGACAGAACGGCCGATGCTTTTCGCGAAGAACATCAACACCCTTGTTCACGTGACCGGTCGTGTAACGCGTTTGACCGATATCTACGATGCGGACCACGCACCCGTGTACGAGGTGGATGCGGTAGAGCGTCTCGCCGAAACCTGCAGTGTGAAGCAATCGCTCTCCGAGTTGCGGCGCGCGCACGAGATTGAATCACAGACGACTCAGGTGCACATGACCGAGATGACGTTTTCGCCCGCGAGCATCGAGGTGAGTGTCGGAGCGCGGGTTGTGTGGCGGAATACATCGGGCGCGGTTCACAACGTCGTCGATGACGAGACAAGAGCGTCGAATGCGGCCGATGTCGCGTTGCCTCCGTCAGTCAAACCGTTCGATTCCGGATATCTGAATCCGGGGCAGAGCTTCGCGCGCGTTTTCACCCAGCCCGGCATCTACCGCTACGTGTGCACACTGCACGAGGCGAACGGAATGAAGGGGGTCATCCTGGTCAGGCCCGCGAACACGACTTTGGCGGCCGGCAACCATCCGAGCGGCGCTCCTTCCGGCAGATAGGGAGTTCGGCACGGCGCAGCCGTGCCCTACACAATCCGGCAACCATCCGAGCGGCGCTCTTTCCGGCAGATAGGGAGTTCGGACGGCGCAGCCGTGCCCTACACGAGTGCGCAAGTTTCGGATTCTGTAGGGCACGGCTGCGCC
>DATIZY010000080.1:0-8969 GCA_035516895.1 Thermoanaerobaculia bacterium
GAACGCACGCCGCTCGTCTGATAGCCGAGATGATCGTAGGCGGCTTTGGAGGCGATGCGGCCGCGCGGCGTGCGCTGCAGAAATCCGATCTGGATCAGATACGGCTCGTAGAGGTCCTCGATCGTGCCGCGGTCTTCGCCGATCGACGACGCGAGCGCGTTGAGACCTGCCGGTCCGCCGTGGAAGCGCTCGATGATGGTCGTCAGGAGCTTGCGGTCGATCTCGTCGAGGCCGTACTGATCGACCTCGAGCATGCGCAGGGCGTCATTCGCAATCGACGGATCGATTTTGCCCTCGTGCTTCACCTCGGCGAAATCGCGAACGCGGCGGAGCAGGCGATTCGCGATCCGCGGAGTTCCGCGCGAGCGGCGCGCGATCTCGTCGGCGGCGTCGGTCGTGATCGGGATGCCGAGGATCTCGGCGGAGCGGCGGACGATGACGGCGAGCGAGGAGACGTCGTAGAAATCGAGCCGGTGAACGATGCCGAATCGCGCGCGAAGCGGCGATGACAAGAGGCCGGCACGCGTCGTGGCGCCGATCAGCGTGAAGCGCGGCACCTCGACTTTCAGCGTGCGCGCCGACGGCCCCTGGCCGATGACCACGTCGACGTAGAAATCTTCCATCGCGGAGTAGAGAACCTCTTCGACAGGCGCCGGAAGGCGATGGATCTCATCGATGAAGAGCATCTCGCCGGCCTCGAGGTTCGTGATGATCGCGACGACGTCGCCCGGCTTTTCGAGCGCGGGACCCGACGTCGCGCGGAGCGGCGCGTCCATCTCGTTCGCCAGGATGTTCGCCAGCGTCGTTTTGCCGAGGCCGGGCGGGCCGAAGAGGAGCACGTGGTCGAGCGTCTCGCCGCGTTTACGCGCCGCGGCGATGGAGATCTCGAGATTCGCTTTGACTTTCTGCTGCCCGATGTACTCCTTCAGCCGCTTCGGGCGGAGGGAGAGCTCGGTCTGGATCTCGTCTTCGAGAGGCTGCGCGCTCAACACGCGCGAGTCGGACATTGGCCTTAGTTTATCCCGAGCGAAGCGAGGGATCTCCAGCGGCGCGTCGATCAGCGCGCGATGGAAGCGGATCCCGGCTGCACCAGAGATGCCTCCCCTTCGCGTCGCTCAGGGTCGGCATGAGCTCTGCGCGGCAGCGACACGGTGATCGTGGTCCCCGCGCCGGGGCGCGAGGCGACGTCGATCTGTCCGCCGTGCGATTGCACGATGCGATACGAGATCGCCATGCCGAGTCCCGTGCCGCTCGGGAAGTTCGTACGGAACGGCTGGAACAGGCGGCGCTGATCGAGGTCCGACATCCCACGCCCGTTGTCCGAAAAGAGAATGCGATACGCATCGGCGGCGAGCTCGGTGCTCACGCGAAGAACGCCGCCGGCCGGCATCGCCTGAAACGCATTGCGCGCGAGGTTCCAAAACACCTGGCGGATCTGGTCGGAGTCGCCGACGAGCGTGAACGACAGCGGCGCGATGTTGCGCTCGATGCGATGGTCTTCGCGGAGCTCGGGCGAGTTCGTGAGCAGGTCGAGCGTCTCGGAAAGGCTCGCCGCGACGTCGAACTCCGCCGCGCGCTTCTCCTGCGGCCGGACGAAGCGCAGAAACTCGGCGATCGATTTGTTGAGCCGCTCCGATTCCTTGAGGATGATCGACATCAGCCGCTGCTCCTGCGGCGACAGCGCTTCGGACTTTTTCAGCACCTGCGCCGAGCCGGCGATCGCCGCGAGCGGATTGCGGATCTCGTGCGCGATCCCGGCGGAGAGCTCGCCCACCGCGGCCATGCGGTCCTTGAGCCGCAGCTCGGCCTCGAGCTTTTTCATCTCGGTCAGGTCCTGAAAGATGACCGTGTAGCCCGACGCCGCACCTTCGAGCGTGTGCAGCGGCGTGAGCGCGTATCCGATGCTCCGCTCCTCATCGCCGACGGGAAAGTGGTTCTTCTCCACGCGCACGACCGGCGCATTCATCAGCGTCCGGCGCGCCTCGTCCCACTCCTCGGTGCGGAAGAAGCCGAGCTCGGAGATGTGGCGGCCGACGATGTTGCGCGAATCGCCGCGCAGGATGTCGCACCCCGCCGGATTCACGAACGTCGCGATCCCCTCCGGGGAAAGCGTGATCAGTCCCGACGGGATCGATTCGACGACGTTCTCGTTGAGCGCGCGAAGCGCGGCGAGATTCTGGCGGTTCGCGTCGAGCTCCTCCGCCGTCTTCTGCAGCTTCTCGGAGATGTACGACGTCAGCAGCGCGGTCGCGTAGAAGCCCGCGAAGTTCGTGGCGATGTTCAGATACAGACGCGACGTCGTCCAGGCGGTGGGCACGATCCACGACTGCTGCGGAAGCGGAATCAGATTGTAGAAAATCAGGTCGCCGAGGACGCCGTAGAGGATCACGGCACCGCTCGCGGTGAAGAGACCTCCGCGGCGGAACAGCATCATCGACGCGGTGATGATCGAGACGAGGTAGAGGAACGAGAACGGCGAGTCGAGCGCGCCGGTGAAGTAGACCAGCAGCGTTTCGACGAGCAGATCGCCCGTGACCTGGATCGCCAGATTGATGTTGCGGGAGCGGATGATCTGACCCGCGCCGATGTAGAGCAGCGTCAGACCGTAGGTGACGGCCGCAGTCGCATAGAGATAGTCGATCGGAAGGACTTCGGCGACGGTGTACTGAATGATGAGCGCGGCGAGCAGGAGCGTCGTGACGATCACGACGCGGACCGCGATCAGCATCCGGGCGTCAGAAGGCATGCGAGCGGGCGAGCGGGTTGCGGCGAGCGGGAACCACCCTGCTCGCCACCCGCTGCTCGCTGCTCGCTGTTTTTAACCGACCTTGCCGATGAGGGTGAACATCGGCATGTACATCGCGATGACGATGCCGCCGATGGCGACGCCGAGGAACGCGATGAGGAGCGGTTCGAGGAGCTTCATGAGTCCCGCGACCGCGACGTCGACTTCATCTTCGTAGAAGTCGGCGATCTTCGAAAGCATCGTGTCGAGCGCGCCGGTCTGTTCGCCGACGGCGATCATCTGCACGACCATCGACGGGAAGACGTCGGTGTCGCCGAGCGGCTCGCTGATAGTCTTGCCTTCTTCGACGGATTTGCGCGTGGCCATGATCGCGTCTTCGATGATGGAGTTGCCGGACGTGCGCGCGGTGATCTGGAGGCCGTCGAGAATCGGAACGCCCGATGAGGTCAGCGTCGAAAGCGTGCGGCAGAAACGGGCGACCGCGATCTTGCGGAGAAGCAGACCGAAGACGGGCGTCTTGAGCATGATGCCGTCGAGAACGCGCTTGCCCTTGTAGGTCTCGTGGTAGCGCCGCAGCGAGTAGACCACGCCGGCGATCAGAATGATGATCAGCCACCAGTAGTCGACCAGGAAGTCGGACAGATGCATGACGATGATCGTCGGCATCGGCAGCTCGGCACCGAGACCTTTGAAGAGTGCCGCAAAGACCGGGATGACCTTCCACAGAATGACGGCGACGACGATCGCCGCGATGGAGATGACGGCGACCGGGTAGATCATCGCCGACTTCACCTGCGAGTTCAGCTTGACGGATTTTTCGATGTACTGGGCGAGTCGCTGAAGGATCGTGTCGAGAATACCGCCCGCTTCGCCGGCGGCGACCATGTTGGTGAAAAGATCGTTGAAGATCTTCGGATGCTTGCGCATCGCGTCGGCGAGGTTCGAGCCCGATTCGACGTCCGAACGGATCTGAATCAGCGCGCGCTTGAAGACCTTGTGCTCCTGCTGCGAGCCGAGGATCTCCAGGCACTGCACGAGAGGCAGGCCGGCGTCGATCATGACCGAGAACTGACGGGTGAAGATCGCGATCATCTGCGGCGGGACTCTCCCGCCGAACTTCGGGACGGCGATCTCCTTTCCCTTCTCCTTGATCGACGGCGCTTCGACGCGCTGACGCCGCAGCATCGCTTCCGCGGCTGCTTTGTTCGGCGCCTGCAGAACTCCCGTCGCTGATTGCCCCTGGCGCGTCCCCTTCCATTCAAAAGTCGGCATGATTCCCTCCGTCGCCGTTTATGCCGTTCGGGACCTTGCTCCAGCAGCAGGAGTCGGAACACCCTGCGGCTGAATCGCCCCTGCGCCGCGCGAGATCATTTCCTGAAGCTCGTCGGGATTCGACGATCGCGACAGCGCCGTTTGTAACGTGATTTGTTTTTTGAAGTACAGCGTGGCCAACGACTGGTTGAACGTCTGCATTCCGTACTTCGCCTGTCCGGTCTGCATCATCGAGTAGATCTGGTGGACCTTGTCCTCGCGGATGAGATTACGAATGGCGGCGTTCGGCACCAGGATCTCCATCGCCATCACTCGGCCCTTCCCGTTCGCCCTCGGCAGCAGCGACTGGCACATGATGCCTTCGAGCACGAACGAAAGCTGCGCGCGGATCTGCGGCTGCTGATGCGAGGGGAACACGTCGACGATGCGGTTGATCGTCTGCGCGGCGGAGTTGGTGTGCAGCGTGCCGAACGTGAGGTGGCCCGTTTCGGCGATGCGCAGCGCGGACTCGATGGTCTCGAGGTCGCGCATCTCGCCGATGAGCACGACGTCCGGATCCTGGCGCAGCGCGGATTTGAGCGAGTTCGCGAACGAATGCGTGTCCGCGTGCAGCTCGCGCTGGTTGACGATGCAGTTCTTGTGCTGGTGCAGGAACTCGACGGGATCCTCGATCGTGATGATGTGCTCGTGCCGCTCGCGATTGATCTTGTCGATCATCGCGGCGAGCGTCGTCGATTTGCCCGAGCCGGTCGGGCCGGTGACGAGCACCAGTCCGCGCGGACGGTTGCAGATCTCTTCGACGACCGCCGGAAGCCCGAGCTCCTTGAAGCCGAGGATCTCGTACGGAATCTGGCGGTAGACGGCGGCGGTCGCGCCGCGCTGATTGAAGATGTTCGCGCGGAAGCGCGCGAGACCTTTGATGCCGAAGGAAATGTCGAGCTCGAGATTTTCTTCGAAGCGGTGCTTCTGCGCGTCCGTCAGAACCGAGTATGCGAGCTGCTTCGTCTCCGGCGCCGCGAGCGGCGGCATGTCGAGCGGCGTGAGCTTGCCGTCGATGCGGATCTGCGGAGGCGAGTTCGTCGTGATGTGAAGGTCCGAACCGCCCCGTTCGACCATCGTTTTCAACAGCTGATGAAGGGTGACCGACATGTTTTCTCCTAGGAGTTAGGCATTAGGCCTTAGGCGCTAGGCGTTAGGACGTTCATCTCACCCAACGCCCAGCGCCGAACGCCTAACGCCTCATGTCATAGAACCGTTTCTCGAACGACCTCTTCGATCGTAGTGACCCCGTCTTTGATTTTAATCAGGCCGGAGCGGCGAAGGCTGATCATGCCGCTTTCCGCCGCGGCTTTCTTGATGTCGATTGCGGTGCCGCCGGAGAGAATCAGCTCACGGATGTCGTCGCTGATCGTCATGACTTCGATGAGACCGACGCGGCCCTTGTAGCCGGTGTTGTTGCATTTCTCGCAGCCGCGTCCCTTCATGACCTTGAACGTGCCGATTTCTTCTTTCTTGTAGCCGATGTTGAGCAGCGCCTGCGGCGCCATCTCCACGACTTCCTGGCAATTCGTACAAACGCGGCGCACGAGGCGCTGCGCGGCAATGAGCTGAACCGACGTGGCGACGAGGAACGGCTCGATGCCCATGTTCATCAGACGATTGATCGTCGACGGCGCGTCGTTCGTGTGCAGCGTCGAGAGAACGAGATGGCCCGTGAGCGCGGCCTTGATCGCGATCTCCGCCGTTTCGAAGTCGCGGATCTCGCCGACCAGAATGATGTTCGGGTCCTGCCGCAGGAAGCTGCGCAGCGTCGCTGCGAAATTGAGCCCGATCGCTTCCTTCATCTGCACCTGATTGACCCCGGGAAGATTGAATTCCACCGGATCCTCGGCCGTCATGATGTTCACTTCGGGTGAGTTCACCTTGGCCAGCGCCGAGTAAAGCGTATTCGTTTTGCCCGAGCCTGTGGGCCCGGTCACAAGCACCATGCCCCACGGCTTGAAGATCGCCTCTTCGAACTTCGCCAGCGACTCCGGCTCGAAGCCGAGCTTCGTCATGTCGAGGCGCAGGTTGTCCTTGTCGAGCAGCCGCAGAACGATCTTCTCGCCGAAGAGCGTCGGCAGAACCGAGACGCGGAAGTCGAGCTCTTTGTTCTTCTCGTTGAGCTTCATCTTCAGCTTGATGCGCCCGTCCTGCGGCAGGCGCTTCTCGGAGATATCGAGCTTCGCGAGAATCTTGAGGCGCGAGGTGATCGCATCCTTCAGCTTCAGCGGCGGATTCATGATCTCGTACAGAATCCCGTCGATGCGGAAGCGGACGCGGTACTCCTTCTCGTACGGCTCCACGTGAATGTCGGACGCGCCGCGCTTGATTGCGTCGGTGAGAATGAGGTTGCAGAGCTTGACGACCGGCGCTTCCTCGGCCGATTCGGCCAGCGCCTCCATGTCCAGCTCTTCCTCATCCTCCAGCACCTCCAGATCCGCCGCCTCGGCGCTCTGGAGATCTTCCATGACTTTCTTCAGCTCGAGCGACGACGTGCTGCCGTAGTAGTTGTCGATCGCCGCTTTGATCCCGAGCTCCGAGGCCACGACCGGCTCGACGTTGTAGCCGGTCATGAACTTGATGTCGTCCATGGCGAACACGTTCGTCGGATCCGCCATGGCGATGGTGATCGTCGCGCCGGTCTTGTTGACCGGAAGGATGTTGTACTTGCGCGCGACGTCCGCCGGGATCAACTTGATCACCGAGCCGTCGATCTCGAAGTGTGAGAGATTGATCGACGGAACACCGAACTGCTGCGAGAGGCATTCGGTGATTTCCTCTTCGGACACGAAGCCGAGCTTGATCAGGGTCTCGCCGAGTTTCCCTCCCGTGTCCTTCTGGGCTTTGAGGGCCTCTTTGAGTTGCTCCTGAGTGATGAGACTCGCTTTGGTTAAAAGTTCGCCGAGGCGTACGCTCATTCGGGTGGCCTGCCGAGGAAGTTCATACGGTTCTTAGGTTTTGGGCTAGGACGATCGAGTTTACCTTGGCCGCAAACAGCGGTCAATCCGGATTTATTTTGAGCGAGCTGTTCAGCGCCCGGTGACGGGCTGCGGGTCGCCGGCGCCGGAATGGATGGTGCGCAGATTGGCGGTGATCGAGCCGACCTTCAGCTCCGAGCGGATGCGCACCGGAATGTGACGTTCATCATCCGTGAACCAGATCGTCATCGCGCCCTCGTCCTTGAAAATGCTGCCGGCGAGCATCTTCGGCTCGACCACGACGGTTTGAAAGGTTCCGGCACCGTCGGTGCCGATCGTCTCGGTCCGCAGCACGTTCGCTTCGAGCGTGTACACCTTCGCGTCGGCGTAGACGGTGAAGCGCTGCACCGTCCCGGGCTTCAGCGGCAACGAGCGAAGGTGATAGACGAGCGACAGCGGATCGAACACCGGCTTCGGAACCGCGACGACTTGCGGCGTGTGACTCGGACGCTCGCGCGTCGCGGTCTTCGCAGCTTCGTTGATCGTGGTCACGTCGTCCTTCGGCTTGTTGTGTTCGACGAGGTGCTTCTCGTACCGCGCCGTCGAGAAATCGCTCCGGTTCACGATCGACATGACCTCGTCGTCCACCTTGAGAATCATCGCGAACGATGGATTCGTTTTCGCGACCGACGTGATGCGGAAGTGCGAGGGATCGTTCGGCGCCGGACCGATCGTCATGCGCATGGCTCCGCCGGTGATCGCGAGCCACGTGAGGTCGAAATCGAGCGTCTCGCCGGCCGCGAAAATATTGTTGAGCTGTCCAGCCGCGGGCACGGCGACGAACAGCAGCGCGACGATCCACATCCTCACGGCAGTTTCCTCATCACCGCGTCGACGGTGATATCACTCATCGATCGTGTCGACGTGAACGTTTCGACGCAATTCGCGATCTGGCCGTACGGTCCGTTGCGGCGCGGATTCGTCGGTCCGTAGAGTCCGACGACGCGCGTCCCGAGAGCGCCCGCGAGGTGCAGCGGTCCGGTATCCGAGCCAACCACGACGGATGCGTCTCGCAGGACGCGCGCCAGCTCGCGGAAATTCGTCGGCGGCGCTACCTCCGCTCCGATCGCCCCGGCCAGCTCGCGCTCGCCCGGCCCCCAGACGGCGAGCGCTTTCGGGCCGATCCGTTTCGCCAGCTCGCGAAAGCGCTCGAGCGGCCACTGCTTTTCCGATTTCCCGGCGCCCGGAAGCAGCGCGATGCGACCTTCGAATCCGCGCGGTCCATCGGCGCAGAACGGCAGGAAGTCGACCTTCGGCACGTCGAGAGTACGGCCGAGGGCGCTTGCGAGTTGAAGGTTCCATTCGATGACGTGGGCCGTTGGATCGATGCGCACGCGATGGTTCATCAGCCAGGCCGCCGGTTTTTCGCGCACAAAATCGTATGCAAAACCATATCGATTTTTTGCCCCCGACAGCCGTGCCAGCACCGCCGACTTCATGAGGCCCTGAAAATCGATGGCGATGTCATGGCCGCGAAGATTGCCGAGTGACGGCTCGACCGCGCGCACGCGTGCCACGATCTCCACCAGCTCCCGATACGCCCCGCGCACCACCCAGTCGATGGCGAACGAGTCGCGCAGCGCGACCACCGCGGGAATCGTGTGGATCACGTCGCCGAAGGCGGAGAGGCGAACCACCAGCAAGGATGAAGGATGAAGGATGAAGGATGAAGGATGAATCGGCTGGGCGGGATTCATCCTTCATCCTTCTGCCTTCATCCTTCGGAGCATGGCCGTGGTCGAGTGATCTTTCGCATCGCCGCAAATCGCCACGCGTCCGCCGTACGCGAGCACGACCTCGCGCTCGGGCACCGTCTCGGGCGTGTAGTCGGTGCCCTTGCAATGCACATCGGGCTTCAGCACCGCGATGAGCCGCGCCGGACTGCTGTCGCGAAAGATCGTCACGTACGAAACGCCGCGAATTGCGGAGAT
>DATIZY010000081.1:0-27811 GCA_035516895.1 Thermoanaerobaculia bacterium
CCGTTCTGGGAAGTGGCGGCGAAGGCGGGCAAGACAGCGCGCGTCGTGCAGATCCCGGTCACATTTCCGGCGCACGACTTTCCCGACGGCGAGCTTCTCTCCGGCCTGGGCGTTCCCGACATGTCGGGCCGCGTCGGCAAGCCGTTCTACTTCACGTCCGAGCTCGACTTCCATCGCGGCGGCACCGCCAACGAGTTTTCGATCGAGGTGGTGCAGCTCGAGGACAACAAGGGCGTCATCGACACGCACATTCAGGGTCCGCCAAACAAGCTGTTCGGAAATCCGCCGTACATCTCGATTCCGATGCGCATTACGGTCGCGGGCGACCGGAGCTCGATCACGATCGAGGAGAGCGGGCAGAAGATCACGCTCAGGCCCGGCGAGTGGAGCGACTGGGTCGAGTTCGTCTTTCCATTCAATCCGCTGATCAAACTGCACGGCATCAGCCGCTTTCATCTCGTCTCGTCGCAGCCGGAAGTGAAGCTGTACCTGTCGCCGATCAACTTCGATCCGCGCAACCTTCCGCCCGGTTTCAAGATCTCGACGCCGACGAGTTGGGCGCCGAGGCTGGCGAAGCAGTTCGGTTTGTACAAGACGATCGGCTGGCAGATCGACACCTGGGCAATCTCGGAGGGGTTTGCCAGCGAGCAGATGTTCTGGGATGACATGACGTGGAGCGTCGCGCAGGACCGCAAGATGTTCGACGCGTTCCTCAAGGGCGATGACGATCTCCTCGTGCAGCAGTTCGAGTTTCCCGATCGCGTCGCGCACGTCTTCTGGCGGCTCATGGACCCGCAGCATCCCGCGTACGACCCGAAGCTCGTGCCGCAATGGGGCGACGCGCTGCTCCGCGCCTATCAACTCATGGACTCGATCGTCGGCGACGCGATGAGAGCCGCCGAGGCGAATCACGCCGCGCTCATCGTGCTGTCCGACCACGGCTTCACGTCGTTCCGCAAGGCCGTCAACTACAACACGTGGCTGGTGATGAACGGCTACCTCGTCCTCAAGAGCGGCGTGCAGGTGAAGGCGCGCACGGTGGAGATGCTCTTCGATCAGGGGCAGTTCTGGGAGAACGTCGACTGGTCGAAATCGCGCGCGTACGCCATGGGTCTCGGCGAGGTCTACATCAACTTGAAAGGCCGCGAAGCGCAGGGCATCGTCAATCCCGGCCCCGAGTACGACGCGCTCAAAGCGGAGCTGAAGAAGAGTCTGCTGTCGATGACCGATCCCGAAACGGGCGAGCATCCCGTGCGCCGCGTGCTCGCGCGCGAGGAGATCTACCGCCAGTTCGATCCGAACATGATTCCCGACCTCTTCGTCACCAACAACGCCGGCTACCGCGTGTCGTGGCAGACGTCGTTAGGCGGAATCCCGAAGGACCTGATCGAGCCGAACAAGCAGGTGTGGAGCGGCGATCACTGCTCGGTCGACCCGGAGATCGTCAAAGGCATCTTCTTCTACAACCGCAAACTGACGACCGACCGCGCGCCCTACATCGCCGACATTTATCCGACCGTGCTCGGCTTGCTGGGCGTCAAGGCGCCGTATCAACTCGATGGTGTGGAGTTGAAATGAATTTCGAATTTCGAATGAAGAATTTCGAATGAAGAAAAGAAACGGGGCTGTTTTTCCAATTCTTCATTCGAAATTCGAAATTCGAAATTCATCTCTTGAATGGATTACAAGCGCCTTCTCTCCCAAGTCGAACGAACGCTGCGTCAGATCGAAAACGCCGGCACGCGCCGGCTGACGATCGAGCAGATCGCGAACACGATCGCCACGAATTTTCGTGTCGAGCTCGGAATCACCGGCGGCCGCATCTACGAGGCCACCGGCGAGAACACTTACGACCTCGTCGGCCGCTTCGGCGAGTCGGGCGACGCGCCGCTCGGCATCCAGGTGCCGAACGACTACAAGCCGCTGGAGCTGACGCTCGAGAACGGCGTCGTCGTGATGGACCCGAGCGACTCGGGCGTCGACCCGATCCTCGAGCAGCGCCTCGGCACGCGCCGCTTCGCCGCGATTTCCGTCGGCGACGAGAACGAGCATGTCGTCGGCTTCGACGTCTCGCCCGAGCTGAGCCGCGAGGACATCCTCTTCTCGCTCAACCTCGTCCGCTACGCGATCAACCAGCGGTTGCGCGAGGAGCGCTACGAGTCGCTGATCGGCGAAGCACAGCGCATCCAGGCGTCGATCCTGCCGCAGAGAATCCCACAGTACAAAGGGTTTCAAATCTGGGGCAGGACCGTTCCCGCGGCAATCGTCAGCGGCGACTTCTACGACTTCATCCCGGTCAACGACAACATCCTCGGCATCGCGATCGCCGACGGCTCGGGACACGGACTTCCCGCTGCGCTCGTCGTGCGCGACATCTACATGGGCCTGCGCATGGCCACCGACCGCGACTTCAAGATCGTCCGCACGCTCGAGAAGCTGAACACGATCATTCATCGCAGCCGCCTCACCACGAAGTTCGTTTCGCTGTTCTACGGCGAGCTCGAGACCGGCGGCATCCTCATCTACTCGAATGCCGGACACAACCCGCCGTTTGTCCTCAAACGCAACAATCGCTTCGAGATGCTCACGAACGGCGGACCGGTCCTCGGTCCGAACCCCGACGCGACGTACACGCGCGGATTCGTGCGGCTCGAGCCCGGCGATCTGCTCTGCCTCTACTCCGATGGCATCGTCGAAGCACACAATCGCCGCGATGAGGAGTTCGGACTCGAGCGCCTGAAACGCAACGTGAAAACGAGCCGCGACCGCGGCCTCTCCGCGGAACAAATCGGACGCGAAGTACTCAACCGTGTGGAAAGATGGGGACGAAAAGGCGAAGATGACCGGACGGTGGTCATCGTGAGGGCGATCGAAGGCTAGCGCCGGGACGGGTGGGTCGGGGATTTCTTATGACCGACATTCTCTTCTTCAACGGCCGTTGGACCACGACGGACGAGCGCGTCGTCGGCGTCGAGGACCGCGGGTTTCAGTTCGGCGACGCGGTGTACGAGGTCTTCAAGTTCCTCCGCAAACGTCCAATCCTCGTCGTCGATCACTTTCGGAGAATGGAACGCGGTCTGCGCGAGATCGAGATCCGCAATCCCTGGAACGAATCGGGGTTTGTGCGCACGGTGGACGAGCTGTTGAAGCGCACGGCGTTTGAGGACGGCATCGTCTACGTCCAGGTCTCGCGCGGCGAGGGTGAGCGCGCGCATTTTTACTCCGACAAGATGGCGCCGACGGCGCTCATGTACTCGCGCCAGTTCCGATTTCCCGATCCGGGCAAGAAGGAGCGCGGCATTCGGGTGATCACCGCCGCCGATCTGCGCTGGAAGCAGTGTCATGTGAAGTCGGTGAACCTCCTGCCGAACGCGCTGGCGAAAAAGAAAGCGCAGCGTGCCGGCGCCGACGAAGCGCTTCTCCTCGGCGACGGCGAAGTGCGCGAAGGGGCGAGCTCGAGCTTCTTCGTCGTGCGCGGGGGGCGGCTGATCACGCATCCGCTCGACGAGCACATCCTGCCCGGCGTGGTGCGCGATCGCGTGATCGGCCTCGCGATCGCGGCGAAGATTCGCGTCGACGAGCGGCCGCTGCGCGAAACGGAGCTCTTTCAGCTCGACGAGGCGTTCATCACCAGCACGACGATGGGCGTGATGCCGGTGGCCGAGATCGATGGGCGCGTGATCGGCAACAGCCGCCGCGGCGAGATCACCACACGCCTGCAGCAGCTGTTCGACGATCTCGAGATGAGCGAGAT
The DNA here is from genome assembly GCA_035516895.1 of Thermoanaerobaculia bacterium. GTDB lineage: Bacteria > Acidobacteriota > Thermoanaerobaculia > Gp7-AA8 > Gp7-AA8 > Gp7-AA10. The sequence goes on from DATIZY010000081.1 coordinate 3,755, forward strand.
CTCGCAGGCCGCGGCGCGCGGATGACCGAGATCGTTCCGCTCTTCGGCCGCCCCGCGGCCGGCAAATTCACGATCGGAAAACTGCTCGCAGCCGAGCTTCCCCACGGGCCACGGCCACGCGATCGTCGACCTCGTCGAAGCCCCGGTCCTTTCGGCAGCGAACCCTTTGTCAAATTTCGCGCCGGCCGATGTAATCATCGATGTGAGGGAACAGGAGGCGAGGGGAGCGGCGCGCTCGACTCCGCGGCGGTTGTCGCTGCCGACTTGAGATTGCGGTACGCGATCAGCAAGAAAAGCAGACCGCCGAGCGCCGCGCAGAAGAGCGCGAATTGCAGCGCATAATCGACCGCCCCGTTCGCGCCCCAGTTGCTGACGACGTAGTAGACGAGCGCCGCAGTCGCCGACGCAAAATAAACGACGCCGAGGATGGCGAGGGCCGCGTTACCGACGCGGGAACGGATCACGACCCGCATTGCGTGCCGCCTTTCGCTGCGAAGCGGCTCGATTATGGCATTTGCGCAAAACGCATAGCTAGTCGTTGCCGGAAATGATGTTGCCTAACACACCGCCCGCCAGCCCGGCGAGGCCTTTCGATTCGTCCTGCCGGCTGCCGATCGCGTGTGCGATCCGATTCGCGAGGCGGCTGAACGGGAGCGTCTGCAGGACCACGTGGCCCGGTCCGCTGAGCGTCGCGTAGAAGAGACCTTCGCCGCCGAACAGCGCATTCTGAAAGCCGCCGACGAATTCGATGTCGTACGAAACGCTGTCGGCAAACGAGACGATGCAGCCCGTGTCGACGCGGAGCTGCTCGCCCGGCGCGAGATTGAACTCGAGCATGTTCCCGCCGGCGTGCAGAAAGAGCAGCCCCTGGCCGCTGATCTTCTGCAGGATGAATCCTTCGCCGCCGAACAGTCCCGCTCCGAATCGCTTCGTGAATGCGACCGACAGATCAACGTTGCCGATCGCGGCGAGATACGCATTGCGCTCGGCGAGAACGGTGTTGCCTTTGAGCTCGATCGGGAAGATCTTGCCGGCGATCGGATTCGCCAGCGCCAGCCGTCCTGTCGGCGCATTGCAGTGAAAAGCGCTCATGAACAGCGTCTCGCCCGCGAGAAACTTCCGCATCAGGCCCTTCATCAATCCACCCTGCATCTTCGCCTGCAGATCGATGCCCTGTCCCATGAACAGCATTGCGCCCGCTTCGGCGTACAGCTCTTCTCCCTGGCGCAGGTCGACGACCAGCGCCTGCATCACGTCACCGACAATTTGGTATTCCATCAAACCCTCCCGGAAGCATGAAGGATGAAGGATGAATCGCGCATTTTCAAGGATGGACGAATCCTGAACGATGAGATCGACGACGTCCTTGCTCATCGCTCCTCGTTCGATCTTGGCAATTCATCCCCCATCCTTCATCCTTCATCGTTCCAATGACTCTCCTCGAGTGGCTGCAAATCCGTTTTCCCGATTCGTCGAAGACGACGCTTCGGCAGCTGCTGCACAGCGGACGCGTGCGCGTTTCCGGCGACGTCGAGAAAGATGCGAAGCGGCAGATCGAGGCCGACGACATCATCGAGATCGCGCCGAAGGACAAGCGGCCGCAGGTTCCGCCGGGCCTGGCGATCCTCTACGAAGACGACGACGTGATCGTCGTGCTCAAGTCGCATGGCCTGCTCTCGGTCGCGACGGAGCGCGAGCGCGAGCACACCGCGCAGGCGTACCTCAACGCATACCTGCGCGAGAAAGGGGAGGCACGCGTTCACGTCGTGCATCGGCTCGACCGCGAAACCTCGGGCGTGATGCTGTTCGCGAAGAACTTCGAAGCTCGCGAGAAATTGAAGGAGCGATTCGCCGCGCACGACATCGATCGCGTTTACGTGGCGATCGTCGAGGGCGCGATGCAGCCGCCGTCGGGAACGATTCGATCGAACCTCATCGAGCGCAAAGACCTCCGCATGCAGAGCGTCGACGCGCATCCCGACGCGAAGCTCGCGGTGACGCACTACCGCACCATCGCGGCGTCCGGCGCGTATTCGGTGCTCGAGGTCACGCTCGAGACCGGACGCAAGAATCAGATTCGCGCGCATTTGTCGGAGGCTGGACATCCCGTCGCCGGCGATCAGCTCTACGGCGCGGCGACGAATCCTCTCCACCGCCTCGGCCTGCACGCGAAGCTGCTCGGCTTCACGCATCCGAAAAGCGGCAAGCGGATGACGTTCACCGCGCCGCTGCCGAGGTCGTTCCGTGAGCGGATGTAGCATCGTGCGAAGAGGACGATCGCTCTTCGCGGACTCTTCCAAATGGCGCAGATGTCGCATCGAGCGCCGCCGGAGGGTTTTTCATGCTCAGAAAAAGCATTCATGGCGCTCTGATCCTTCTCTTGCTTTGCGCGTTGCCGGCGAGCGCGCAGCGCCGGGATCGCGTGCGCAAGGCCGAACGGATCCGCAGTGACGCAAGCCATCTCGCTGCCGTGCTGGACGATTTGCAGTACCAGCGCGTCCGTTTTACCGACAACGTCTGGCGGACGAGTGCGAACGAGGCATTGGCGCTCGCGAACCGTCTGTACGACGAGACCGGCGGCCGCGCGGACGCGCGCAACGCGCGCGCGCACATTCGGCAGATGCGCACTGCGGTCCTTCGTGGAAACCTCGCGGCCGCGCGCAATCACGCACAGCAGGCGCTCCCGTACGTCCACGCGCTCAGCGATTGGGCGTACAACCGGCGACGCTGAATCGGCTCGGCGCTTCGCGCCTCGCGTTGTCGCAAATCGGCTCGGCGCTTCGCGCCTCGCGTTGTCAGTTGTCAGTTGTCAGTCTCGAGCGGAAGATTTGTCGTTGCCGATGAGCAAGGGCGGGCGGGACCGACAACTGACAACTGAAAACTGACAACGCGCGGGCCGCAGGCCCGCGCTTCGTGCAGGCCCGCGCTTCACGCGAACGAGACCGCGAGGCGTGAACCCTCCTCGCGGTAAATCGTGTCGACGAAGCGGATCACGTTCGTCTTGAGGGACATGAACAGCGACGACACGCGGATGCCGCCGCCGAAGAAGCGGACGCCGCGCAGAAGATCGCCGTCGGTCACGCCGGTCGCGCAGAAGATGATGTCGTTGCCCGACGCGAGCTCGCCCGTGTCGTAGATCTTGTTGCTGTCGACGAAGCCCATCGATTGGAGCCGCTCCTCCTGCCACTTCTCGAGCGGCCTGAGCCGGCCCTGCATGCGTCCGTTGAGGCAGCGCATCGCGGCGGCGGTGAGCACGCCTTCCGGTGCGCCGCCGATTCCCATCGCCGCATGAATTCCCGTGCCGCGCACGGCGGCCGCAATGCCCGCGGAGAGATCGCCGTCGGTGATCAGCTTGATGCGCGCGCCAGCCTCACGGATCTGCGCAATGAGATCGTGGTGCCGCTCGCGATCGAGCACGATGACCGTCAGCTCGTCCACGTCGCGCTCGAACGCCTCGGCGATCTGATGCAGATTTTCCTGCACGGAGCTCTTCAGAGTGACGCGATCGGCGGCGGTCGGCCCGACGACGATCTTGTCCATGTAGACGTCGGGCGCGTTCAGCAGTCCCCCTTTTTCCGAGGCGGCCAGGACCGCGATCGCGTTCGCGGATCCGGTGGCGCAAAGGTTCGTGCCCTCCAGCGGATCGACGGCGATGTCGATCTCCGGATAGATCTCTCCCTCGGTCCAGCCGCGGCCGAGGGGCTCGCCGACGTAGAGCATCGGGGCTTTGTCGCGCTCGCCCTCGCCGATGACGACGGTGCCGCGCATCTTGAGCCGGTTGAGCTCCTCGCGCATCGACTCGACGGCGACCTGGTCCGAGTACTTTCGTTTGCCGTACCCCATCGTGCGGGCTGCAGCGATGGCCGCGCGCTCGGTGACGCGCAAAAATCCGATTTCCAGACTCGATTCCATGCCGCGCGCACTCTAGCAGAAAATATCCGCCTGTGAAGATTGCCGCGCGCGTCGCGATCGCCGTACTTGTCGTTGCCTACGCCTCGCTGCTCCTTCGCAATTTGTCGTGGGCGGCGGGTGGGGCGGACAGCTCGGGATACCTCAACGAAGCGCGGATGATCCGCCGCGGTCAGATGAGGGTGCCGATCCCGCTGATGTCGCAGCTGCGCGTCGGCTCGGACTGGGCCGAGGTCTTCACGCCGCTCGGCTTCGGGGCGGATTGGAAGGATCGCCGCCTGATGGTCCCCCTCTATCCGCCCGGACTTCCCGCGCATTTCGCGGTTGCCGGAGCGATCGGCGGTTTCACACGCGGACCGTTTCTCATCCCGCCGCTCGCGGGCATCCTCAGTCTGCTGCTGATGATCGCCATCGGCCGGCAGCTCGGCCTAACAGATTGGCAGAGCATCGCCGCCGCGGCGATTCTCGGTGCCTCCGCGGTGTTTCTGTTCATGACCGCGCAGCCGATGAGCGACGTCGTCGCGACGGCGTGGACGCTGGCGATGATCGCGCTGGCGCTCGCGACTCATGGAAATGCCACTCTCCAGCCGGCTCGGAGACGGCCGGGAGCCGGCTCGACGTCTGCACTCGCCGGCGCGGCGTTCGCGATCTCCGTCTGCGTGCGGCCGAGCAACGTGCTGATGGCGATCCCGCTCGCCGTCGCGCTGCGATTTCGCATTCGCGCGCTCCTGCTCGCTGCCGCCGCGGCGGTGCCGATCGGCATCGCGCTGATGCTGTGGAATCACACACTTTATGGTTCGTATTTTTCGACCGGATACGGCTCGATGCGCGAGCTTCTCGCGTGGAGCTATCCGCGCCAGCGGCTGCCGCATTACTCGTTCTGGCTCGCCGCGCAATTCAGTCCGCTCGTTTTTCCGGGCGGATTGTTCGCCGCGTTCGATCGCCGCATCGATCGCTGGCATCGCGCGCTGCTCGTCTCGTGGTTTTTCCCGCTGTTCGCGTTTTACTGCTTCTACGACTCGTACGACACGTGGTGGTACACGCGATTCCTTCTCCCCGCGATCCCTCCGCTCATCCTCGGTTTTTTTCTGATCGTGCGGCGATTGCCGAAGGCGGCGATGGCGATCGGCGTCATCATCGCGCTCGGTGTCGCGGTGTGGCAGGACAATCGGCTCCATCCGCTGACGGTGGGCGCCGACGAATCGATCTACACCGACACGATGCGCTGGGTGGGCGGGCAGCTTCCACACGACGCGATCGTGCTCGCGTTTCAATTCAGCGGCTCGTTCTTCTTCTACCTCGACCGCGACACGGTTCGATACGACGGCCTCGACGCGAATCGATTCGAAGAGCTGCGCGCGTACGCCGGCGCCGCGAATCTGCGTTGGTACGCGGTGCTGATGGATTGGGAGATGGAGCGCTTCCATCTGCCGGGCAAGTGGACGCCGATCGGAAAGAATCGCGACGTGATGCTTCTGCGGCTGGACAACTGAACAAGTTGTGGTGACCGGCTAAACCCGGTCCGCACACCTCAACCCGTCGTGACCGCCCGCACCTCGGGATGATGAATGCGCCCGCCGAGAAGTGCGGTGCGGGCGACGACGGAGAAGGACCACGCGAGCAGAACGATCACGGCGATTTCGAGCCAGCGGCGCCGATAGAAGAGCGCGATCAGCGCCGCGCCGCCGGCGATGCACGATGAGGTCACGAACCATCCTGCAGCTTCGTCGTGCTCGCGAATGAGCTGCGGGTCGAGTCCCGCGATCGGCGGCGAACTCTTGATGATGTGCGCCGCCTGATCGCCTGTGAGGTCCGTCGCGATGGCCGCGAGCGCTGCGATGATCGCGATGATCAGGCCCGCGGTGACGACGGTACGGTTGCGGATGATCACTCCGATCAGCACGAAAAAGAACGCGAAGAGCGTCGCATAGAGCGGCGAGTGGTTGATCGCGAGATGGATGTGAACGAAGTTCATCGCGGGGCGCGCATCATATTCGAATGAACATTCTTCCTGTCGCCGGCGGCGCGCCTGCCGGCGTTCTCGAACGAGTCATCGGCGTGATGTCCATTCTGACGATGATCGCAACCGTACCGCAGGCCGTGAATGTCTGGAGCACGCGCGGCGGCGCGAGCGGCGTCTCGTTGATCTCCTGGCTTGCGTATCTCGTCGCGGCGTGTCTGTGGCTGGTTCACGGTCTGCGCAAACGCGACCCGTCGATCTATCTCGCGTGCATCGGGTGGATTTTTCTCGATGCGGCGATCGTCATCGGCATTCTCGTTCGCCAGTGGTGATCAATCGGCCTTCCACTGGAAGACGAGCCCGAAGCCGTCGGGATCTTTCAGCGAGAGCTGCTTCATGCCGTAGTGCGCGACGTGCGGCGGCTTTACGTCGATCCCGTTCGATTTGAAGAATTCGTACGCTGCGTCGACGTCGGGACTGCCGAAGTAGAGCGTCACGTCCTCATGGGTGGCGACGCGCTTCCGATCGGGTTCCTCCGGCTGATCGTCCGGATCGTAGAGCGTGTTGAGCATCAGATCGATGCCGTCGCGTTCGATCCACGCCCATGCCGGCGCGCGCTGCTTCAATCTGAAGCCGAGGAGGTCGCAGTAGAAGCGGAGGGAGACGTCGATGTCGAAAACAAAGAGGAGAGGCGTCATCCCGCGAATGTCCACGGTTGTCATCCCGAGCGTCGCGAAGGATCGGTGTGCGCGGCGGCGCGATCCACCCTCCGTCGAGACGCTCGGGATGACGCGCAGGAGATCTTCGTCCTCCGCTTCGGTTCGTCCTCAGGATGACCCGTATGCGCGCGTCATTTCTTCGCGGCCGCTTCCTTCGCGCGCTTCTCCGTCGCCTCTTTCTCCGCTTGCGCGCTCATCGGCGGGTTGTACGCCGGGATGCCGGTGACGGCTTCGCCGATGATGAGGTTGTGGATGTCGTGCGTCCCCTCGTACGTCTTCACCGACTCGAGGTTGAGCATGTGGCGGATCACAGGATATTCGTCGCTGATGCCGTTGGCGCCGAGGATGTCGCGGGCCATGCGGGCGGTCTCGAGGGCGATGTTCACGTTGTTCATCTTCGCCATCGAGACGTGATGCGGCTTCATCGTGCCCTTGTCCTTGAGGCGCCCCATCTGCAGCGCGAGCAGCTGCCCCTTGGTGATCTCGGTGATCATCCACGCGAGCTTGTTCTGCACGAGTTGATGCGATGCGATCGGCTGACCGCCGAACTGGATCCGCGATTTCGCGTATTGCAGCGCCGTGTTGTACGTCGCCATCGCCGAGCCGATCGCGCCCCATGCGATCCCGTATCGCGCTTGTGTCAGGCAGGAGAGCGGGTACTTCAGTCCGTTTGTCTCCGGAAGAACGTTTTCGGCCGGGATGCGGCAGTCCTCGAAAAACAGCTGCGAGGTCACCGACGCACGCAGTGAGAACTTGCCCATGTGGTACGCGGTCGAGAATCCTGGAGTGCCTTTCTCGACGAGAAATCCGCGGATCGTTCCTTCCGCCTTCGCCCAGACGACGGCGATGTCGGCGATCGATCCGTTCGTGATCCACGCCTTCGCGCCGTTGAGCACCCACGAGCCGCCGTCTTTGCGCGCGTGCGTGCGCATGCCGCCCGGGTTCGATCCGAAGTCGGGCTCTGTCAGGCCGAAGCACCCGATCGCCTCGCCCGACGCGAGCTTCGGGATCCATTCGTCCTTCTGCGCTTTCGAGCCGTACGTGTAGATCGGATACATCACCAGGCCCGATTGCACCGAGACGAACGAGCGGAGGCCGGAGTCGCCGCGCTCGAGTTCCTGCATGATCAGGCCGTAGGCGACGTTGTTGAGCCCGGGCAGTCCGTATTCGCTGATCGTCGAGCCGAACAGCCCCATCTCCGCCATTTTCGGGATGAGGTGCTTCGGGAACTTCTCTTCGCGGTTCGCTTCTTCGATGATCGGAAGCACTTCGTCATCGACGAAATCGCGCACCGTCTGCCGCACCATCAACTCGTCCTCGGAAAAGAGCGAGTCGATGTCCATGTAGTCGACGCCCGGGAAGCTAGCCATGGGCGGAGCGTAGCAAATTATGATCCGCGAATGCGACTCCTCGCCCTCGAGCCGCGGATGACCGGGCCGATATTCGCCCGCCCGCCCGCTCGCATCGAGATCGAGCCGGTCGCGCAGCGCCTGCGCGCCTGGGCGCTTGCCAGTGCGACAAACGACGACACGCAGCACGTCACCGCGATTCTGCCGGCGCAGTAGCCACGTACACGATGTGCGGATGCGGATAGCCGAAATCCACGCGCTTCACTTCGACCCCGGCGAACCCATGCTTGCGCAGCCGCGCCGCGAACTCCGCCGGCGCCTCGTAGCTGAACGATTCGCCGAGCGTGAGGTGGAGCAGGGAGGCGAGGCGTTCCTGCAGGAGATTGATCGACTGCCTGATGCGCGCGGTCGGGTCTTGTTCCTTGATGATGAGCACGCCGCCGGGTTCCAACCGCGTACGCACTCGATCGAGCAGCGCGTCCCACTCGGCGATGGGGATTTTGTAGAGCACATCGATGATCGACACCGCATCGAATTTGCCACGGATGCAGTCCTCGTAGCCGATGATCATCGGACGCTTGCGCGCGTCGGGGTCGACTGTGAACGGCCGTGCGCCGCGCTCGCGCGCGAGCACGGAGAAGACGCCGTGCCCTGCGCCGATATCGAGCAGCCGCGCGCCGCGTGGAACGTACTTGACGACGCGCACGAACGGGCAGGTCAGCGATCGAATGAGGATGTGAACGCGCGCGCGCAGCGGAAAGTGGCGGTAGGCGCGGTGAAGTACGATCAACGCGCGGACGAACGACATCGCGCGATTGTACGGGCAGGTTGAAGTGAGAGGTTCGAGGGAAGAGGTGAGAGGTGCGTCCTGATTCTTTGTTAACCTCTTACCTCTTCCCTCGAACCTTGAACCTCGAACCTCAATGCTGATCGATCAAATCAACGCCCGTGACCGGCTAAAGCAGTTCCTCACACTCGGCGTTGGCGCGTTCGTCGTTCTGATTTCGCGCGTCGCCACGATGCCGCGGACGTTCTGGGAGGGCGACGAGCTGCTCTTCGCCGGTGCGATCCAGCGCTTCGATCCGTGGAGCTCGCGCCCGCACCCTCCCGGCTACCCGCTCTACGTCGGCCTGGGAAGATTCTTTGCGCTGTTCGCAGATCCGTTCCATGCGCTCGTGGCGATGAGCATCATCGCGAGCGTCATCGGCTTCATCGCACTGGCGATCGCGTTCGAGCACATCCTGCAGGACTGCGATCTCGCCGTCTGCGGCGCGCTCATCTTCTACTTCTCGGCGTCGATGCTGGTGCATGGAACGCTTCCGCTGTCCGACGGGCCTGCGTTGATGTTCGTCGCGCTGATGCTGTGGGCAGCGACGGCGTTTCCCGACGAGGTCACCGAACGGCGAGCGATCGCATTCGGCCTCGCGGCGTCGGCGGCCATCGGCGTCCGTCCGCAGCTCGCCGTGCCCGTGCTGCCCGTGCTTCTGGTGATGCTGTTCTGGACGCGCAACGTTCGCAAGATCGCTGCGGGTCTGGTGAGTTTCACGATCCTCTCGCTCGCCTGGTTCGTTCCGCTCGTCGATGCAGCGGGTGGTTGGGCGAAATTCGTGCTTTGGGAAACGCGGCAGGCGGGCTACGTCGCCACGCACGACGCGGCGATGTCGCGCGGAGCGGAGACGACGAGCGTGATTCTCTCGCGTTTCGTCGCCCATCCGTGGGGGCCGAAGTGGATCGCCATTCCGCTCGCGTTCGTCGCGCTCTTCGGTTTGTACGTCCTTGCCCGGCGGCCGAAGCGTCCGCTGATTCCCATCGCCATCTTCACGATCGTCGAATTCATCTTCGCGATTTACGTGATGGACCCCGCGGACGGCGCGCGCTATTCGCTGCCGCACATGATCGGCTTCGCGCTGCTGATCGCGGCCGGACTCGAAGTGATCCGCAAGAGCGCGCAGATGCGCGCCGCGCCGTGGATCGCGGCCGCCGCGCTGGCGATCGCATCGCTCGCGTACACGTGGCCGATCGTCGGCACACGCGCGCGCGTGCCATCTCCGCCGGCGGCTGCCGCGGCGTACGCGAACTCTCATTTCGCGCCGAACACGGTCATCGCGTACGACCTCTCGCTGCGCCCGCATGCCGAATATCTGATGTCGCGATTTCCGTCGATCGCCCTCGACAAGGCGTTGGCGCAGTTCTATGACCGGCCGAACGTGCCGCTGGTTCTGTTCGGCGACGGCAGCAGCGCCGGCCTCAACTTCTCGTGGCCGGAGAGCGACGCCTACGGCAAGCTGACGCGCAATCACTATCGCGTGGTCACGCTCGAGCCGCTGCCGCCCGCCGCGCGATTCCTTCCGCTTCGCGGCGTCTATCCGCTCGAGCGCACCACGACCGGCGACGCGTGGCGCTGGCTCGCGCGCGACGCCGCCGTTCGGCTGCCATCGGCGCGTCTGCCGCAAGTGACGCTCACCTTTCGCCTCTCGCCCGACGCGCCCTACGACTCCAACTCGATTGACGTCAACGGATCACGCGTCGTCGTGACGAAGCAGGCGTCGTCGATCACGATTCCGTCCGCGCCCGAGATCGACATTCATGCGGATCAATCGTTCGTCCCCGCGACCGTCCTGCACAACCAGGATCCGCGCGTCCTCGCGGTGCAGCTCCTCGCCGTCCGGCAACAGTAGTCGCCGCGAAGAAGCCCCGGCCCTCGGTGACGAACAACCTCTTACAATGCAGTTGATGCAGCGGCCGTCGGTGTCGTTCGTCATTCCGATGTTCAACGAGGAGGAGAACATCGAGCACGCCATCGACGCGGCCGTCGAGGCGCTGACGAAGTACACCGGCGACTACGAGATCATCATCGTCGACGACGCATCGACCGACGCATCGCCCATGCTCGTTGCGCGGCGCGTGGCCGAGAATCCGCGCATTCGCATGATTCGCCACGAGAAGAACCGCAAATTGGGCGGATCGCTCAAGAGCGGCTTCGCCGCGACGACCAAGGACCTCGTGCTGTATATGGACGCCGATCTGCCGTTCGATCCCGATGTGTTAGGCCGCGCGATGCGCGCCATGCACGTCACCGGCGCCGACGTCATCGCCGGCTATCGTCACGATCGAACGATCGAGGGACCGAAGCGCGCAGTCTATTCGTACGTCTACAACGCGCTCATCGGCGTGCTCTTCGGCTGGCCGCATCGCGACATCAACTTCTCGTTCAAGCTGATGAAGCGCGAGGTGCTCGAGGCGATCGAGCTCAAATCGGAGGGCTCGCTCATCGACGCGGAGCTCATCGTCAAAGCGAAGAACCACGGCTTCGTCATCCAGCAGATCGGGCTCGACTACTTCCCGCGCGTCCGCGGGAAATCACACCTGTCGTCTCCGAGAGTGATTCTGAAGATCTTCGCCGAGCTCTGGCGGCTGTATCCGGAGATGCGAAAGAAAGTGCCGCGCGTCATTCCGAGCGTGAGCGAGGAACCTGGGCGGGAGGGAAGCGATGATGCACATTTTCGCGCCGCCCCGCCCCCGGGTCCCTCGCTACGCTCGGGATGACATGAAGCGCCTCATCGTCACGGCCGATGACGTCGCTCTCGATCGCGGAATGACCGCGGGTGCGATCGAGGCGCATCGAAGGGGCATCGTCACCGCCTGCTCGATCGTGGCGAACGGCCGCGAGTTCGACGACGCCGTGGCGCGCCTTCTCGAAGTTCCGGCCCTCGAAGTCGGCGTGCACCTCACGCTCGTCGAAGAGCGCGCGCTGACGACGGGCGAGACGATGCCGCGCGACTGGAAGCGTTTCCTCCTCTCGCGCTTCGGCGACATCGAAGGCGAGCTGCGCCTGCAGATCGAGCGCGTGCTCGCGTCCGGCATTCGGGTCACGCATCTCAACAGCCATCAACACCTGCACATGCTGCCGTCGCTCTACAAACTCGTCTCGCGCCTCGCGGCCGAATACGGCATCGGATACGTGCGTCGCGTCGGCGACCGTGGGGGTCGCTTCGGCGTACGGAAGCTGATTTTTTCCGCGATGCCCGGACGAACGATCGGCGTCGTCGAGGCCGGCCATCTCAGCGCGGAGCGCATCATCGATCTTCTCGACTGCGTCGGCGACGTCACGGAGCTCGTCGCGCACCCCGGCGTCAACGTCAGCGGCTACGCACATTGGAACTACGAATGGGAGCGCGAGACGAAAGCGTTATGCGACCCGAGCGTGCGCGACGCGATCGCCGCGCGCGGGATCGAGCTGATCGGGCCGTCGCACGTATAATCCGCCCCCGCGATGGCGCAACGAATCGCTGTCATCCCCGGCGACGGCATCGGACCCGAGGTGATCGCGCAGGGCATGCGCGTGCTGGAAAGGGTCCGGCAAACGCACAAGCTCGACCTCGAGTTCGTCCACTTCGGCTGGAACGCCGACGAGTTTCTGCGCACCGGAATCTCGATACCGCCGGGCGCGATGGACGACATCCGCCGCAACTACGCCGCCGTCTACCTCGGCGCCTTCGGCGATCCGCGCATCCCCGACATGAAGCACGCCGCCGACATTTTGTTAGGCATGCGCTTCCAGCTCGATCTCTACGTCAACTACCGGCCGGTGAAGCTGCTCAACGACCGCCTCTCGCCGCTCAAAGAGAAGAAGAAGATCGATATGGTGATCTTCCGCGAGAACACCGAAGGTGCGTACGTCGGCATGGGCGGCAATTTCAAGAAGGGCACGGCCGAGGAGATCGCGGTGCAGGAGGACGTGTCGACGCGGAAAGGCGTCGAGCGGATCATCCGCTACGCATTCGAATTCGCAAAGCGCAGCGGGCGCAAGTCGGTCTGCATGTCGGACAAGAACAACGTCATGCGATTCGGCGGCGATCTGTGGATGCGCACCTTCGAAGAGGTGGCGAAGGAGTATCCGTCGATCGAGCACTTTCACATGTTCGTCGACGCGCTGACGATGCAGATGGTGCGCGCGCCGGAGCTGTTCGACGTGATCGTCACCAACAACATGTTCGGCGACATCGTCACGGACCTCGGCGCCGCGCTGCAGGGCGGGCTGGGCGTGGCGGCGTCGGGCAACATCAATCCCGGCAAGGTGTCGCTCTTCGAGCCGATTCACGGCAGCGCGCCGAAGTATGCCGGGCACGACGTCGCGAATCCGGTCGGCGCCATCCTCACCGCCTCGATGATGCTCGAGTACCTCGGCCACAACGACGCGGCGAAGCGGATCGAGAGCGCGGTGGTCGCTGCCGTCGATGCGAACGAAACCACGAAAGACCTCGGTGGAAATCTGGGAACGAAGGCCGCCGGGGAAGCGATTTTGAAGCGTCTTTAGCCGCGAGCGGCTAAAGACGCGTTGTCAGTTGTCAGTTGTCAGGGTGGGTGGGGACAACTGAGAACTGACAACTGACAACGCGCGCCGGAGGCGCGCTGTTTGAACTGACAACGCGCGCCGCAGGCGCGCTGTTCGAGGAGAACCGATGAAGAAATTGCTCGCATTGATCGCGTTCGTTGCGATGCCCGTCGTTGCAGCCGAGGGCATGTGGATGCCGCAGCAGATTCCGCAGCTTGCGGACGAGCTCCGGAAAATGGGCCTGCAGCTCGATCCCAATCGTTTCGCCGATCTGACCGGCGATCCGATGGGCGCCGTCGTCTCGTTAGGCGGGTGCAGCGCTTCGTTCGTGTCGCCCGACGGACTCGTGGTGACGAACCATCACTGCGGTTTCGGCGCGCTGCAGTTCAATTCGACGCCGCAGCGCGATCTGATCACGAACGGCTTCCTCGCCAAAACGCGCGAGGAGGAGCTGTCCGCCGGTCCCGGCTCTCGCATCTGGGTCACCACGAAGATCGAAGACGTCACCAGCCGCGTCACGGGCGACGTCAAACCCAATCTGTCAAACATCGATCGTGAGAAAGCGATCGATCGCAACATCAAGGAGCTCGTCGATGAATGCGAGAAGCCAGGCGGCGTCCGTTGCCGCGTGGCTGCATTCTTCGAGGGCGTGCAGTACCTGCGCACCACGCAGATGGAGATCCGCGACGTCCGCCTCGTCTACGCGCCGGCCCTCGGCATCGGCGATTTCGGCGGCGAGACCGACAACTGGATGTGGCCGCGCCACACGGGCGACTGGTCGTATCTGCGCGCGTACGTCGGTCCGGACGGCAAGCCCGCCGATTACTCGAAGAACAACGTGCCGTATCACCCCGCGCACTGGCTCAAAGTGTCGGAGGAGGGAATCAAGCCGGGCGATTTCGTTCTCGTCGCCGGCTATCCCGGCCGCACGTTCCGCTATCGCACCGCGGCGGAAGTGGCGAATATGCAGAGCTACGCCTATCCGACGACGATCCGGTACGCGACGGACCTCAACGACATCCTTCGCGAGATGTCGAAGGACAACAAAGAGGTGGAGATCGCAAACGCGAGCCGCATCAAATTCCAGGACAACACGCTGAAGAACTACACCGGCACGCTCACCGGCTTCCACAATTTCGGCATCGTCGCGCAGCGGCAGAAGCGCGAGGCCGATCTCGCCGCGTACATCGCGTCGCATCCGGAGGCGAAGAAGTATGCGAACGCCGTCGACGAGATGAATCGTCTCGATCAGCAGGACATCGCCACCCAGCAGCGGGACACGGTCCTCGGCTGGATCTTCCGCAGCTCGCCGATGCTGTCGCAGGCGTCGACGATCTTTCGCCTTTCGCTCGAGCGTCCGAAGGCGGACATCGACCGCGAACAGGGATTTCAGGAGCGCGACTGGCCGAGGATCCATGCGGGGATCGCGAGGGCACAACAGACGCTCGAGCCGCGGAGCGATCGCGCGGGCCTGCGCTACTTCCTCATCGAAGCGCAGAAGCTTCCCGCGGATCAGCGAATCAAACCGCTCGACGAAGCGATCGCGAACGCCGGCGGCGTCGATTCGCTGCTCGACAAGCTGTACTCGACTACGAAGATCCGGGACCTCGCCGAGCGCAAAGCGATGGCGGACGAAACGACGGAGCAGCTCATCGCCCGTCACGATGCGATGATCGATCTCGCCGCGGCGCTGATGCCGCTCGAGCTTGCGAATCAGCAGCGGCAGAAAGAATTCGCCGGCGCGATGTCGCGCATCCGCCCGCTGTACATGGAGGCGCTCCAGGCATCGAGCGGCGGCCGGCTCTATCCCGACGCGAATGGAACGCTGCGCATCACCTTCGGCACGGTGAAGGGGTACACGCCGAAAGATGCGGTGTGGTACACGCCGCAGACGACGGTCGAAGGCATCCTGCAGAAGAACACCGGCTCGGGCGAGTTCGACGCGCCGAAGAGCGAGCTCGATGCGATCCGCGCGCGGAAGTTCGACGGCTACACCGATCCGCAGCTCCATGAAGTGCCGGTCGATTTTCTCTCCGACGTCGACACGACCGGCGGCAACTCCGGCTCGCCGACGTTGAACGCGAAAGGCGAGCTCTGCGGCCTCCTCTTCGACGGCACCTACGAGTCGCTCGGCTCCGATTTCGTGTTCGACCCGACGATCACGCGATCGATTCACGTCGACGCGGTGTACATGCTGTGGGTCATGGATGCCGTCGACGGCGCGCACAATCTGCTGCAGGAGATGGGACTGCCGGTGAAATTTCAATGACGTAAAATCCGCTGCGAGGAAGACGTTCGTCCTCTTCGCAGCGAACCGATCTCATGCATGAACTCGATCGCATCTTCGAAGCCGCGCGGCGCATGAAGCGCGGCATCGTCGCCACGATCGTCTCGACGAGCGGCTCGACGTACCGCCGCGCCGGTGCCTGCTGCGTCATCAGCGAGGAGGGCGAGGCGGTGGGCACGATCAGCGGCGGCTGCCTGGAAAAAGACCTCGCCGCGAGGTGCAGCGAATGGTTGGGAACGATGCAGCCGGCGGTGATCACGTACGACTCCACCCGCGAGGACGACATCGTCTTCGGCCTCGGGCTCGGCTGCAGGGGAGTGATCGAGGTGCGCGTCGAGCCGTTCGATGAGGAGCATCCGCCGCACATCGAGCCGGCCCCGCGCCGCTCGCTCGTGATTTACGGCGGAGGAGCCGATGTGGAGCCGCTCGCGCAAATGGCGGACCTCGTCGGCATGCAGGCGCAGATCGTGCGGCCGCGCGACATCCATCCCGAGCAGGTCGCCGCACCCGATACCGACGCCGTCGTCATCATGACGCACAACTATCTTTACGATCTGGCGCTGCTCAAGACGATGCTCGCGAGCGACGTCGAATACATCGGCCTTCTCGGTCCGAGCCAGCGCGGAAGAGAGCTGCTGACGGAAGCGGGCGGCGATCCGGCGCGCGTGCACAATCCCGCGGGGCTGAACGTCGGCGGCGAGACGCCCGAGGAGATCGCGCTGTCGATTGTGGCGGAGATTCAGGCCGTGCTGAACAAACGCGACGCGCGGCCGTTGCGCGAGATCGAGGGACCGCTCCATGCCGACGTGCCTCGTCCTGGCTGCCGGCGCATCTAAGCGCCTCGGCCGGCCCAAGCAGCTGGTGCTGTTCGAAGGAGAGCCGCTCGTCGTGCGCGCGGCGCGAATTGCCAGCGAAGTGGCGCCGGCGATCGTGGTGGTCTCGCCGGAGTTGCGCACGGAGTGTGAGGAGCGGCTTCAGCGGGCCGGCCTGCTAAAGCCGGCCCGCACACTTCGCATCGTCGAAAATCCGGACGCGAGCGAGGGCATGGCGTCGTCGATCCGCGCCGGCGTGGAGGCCACGAGGGGCGACGTGCTCATGATGCTTTGCGATCAGCCGTACGTCACGAGCGAGCATCTGCGCGCACTCGTCGACGCGCATGCGCCGATCGCCGCGACCGGCTACAACGGCATCCGCGGCGTGCCCGCCTTGTTCGCTGCGAAATTTCGCGAGGAGCTCCTCGCGTTGCGGGGCGACGCCGGGGCGCGGAGGATCATCGAGGCGCATCGCGGCGAGGTGGTCACGATTCCCTTCGAAGCGGCCGGCTTCGATGTGGATACCGACGCCGCACTTTCACTATAATTTCTGTCCCTTCCGGGCGACGCAAAGGAGCCTCAGCATGTCTGGCCACAACAGATGGAGCACGATCAAGCACAAGAAAGGTGCCGCTGATGCGAAGCGCGGGAAAGTCTTCACGCGCCTCATCAAGGAGTTGACCGTTGCCGCGCGCGGTGGCGGCGGCGATCCCGACGGCAACCCGCGGCTGCGCGCCGCGTACGACGAGGCCAAGGCGAACAACATGCCGAAGGACACGATCGAGCGCGCGATCAAACGCGGCACCGGCGAGATCGAAGGCGCGACGTACGAGGAAGTCACGTACGAGGGTTACGGTCCCGGCGGCGTCGCCATCATCGTCGAGGCGATGACCGACAACGCCAATCGCACGACGCCCGAGATCCGCCACATCTTCGAGAAAAACGGCGGGAACCTCGGCACTCCGGGCTCGGTCAAATTCCAGTTCGACCGCAAGGGCTATCTGGCCATCGACAAAAAAGCGGTCGACGAGGACAAGCTGATGGAGATCGCGCTCGAGGCGGGCGCCGACGATCTGCAGAGCGACAATCCCGAGGCGTACGAGGTCTACACGTCGCCCGACAGTTTCGAGGCTGTGCGCCAGGCGCTGGAGAAGAACGACATCCCGACGGTGGAAGCGAAGCTCGGCCAGCATCCGCAGGTCTGGGTCAAGCTCGACGAAGTCAAAGCGAAACAGACCGCGCGTCTGCTCGAGATGCTCGACGACCACGACGACGTGCAGAACGTCTGGTCGAACTTCGACGTGCCCGCCGAGATGATGGAGTCGGCTTAACCCCAGCATTTCAGAATCGACTCGGCTTGACGTCTTCATTTGAATTTCGAATTTCGAATTTCGAATTTCGAATGAAGAATGAAGAAGCCCGCCCTGACACGACCGGTCCGACTGGATTGCATTCCTAATTCTTCATTCGAAATTCGAAATTCGAAATTCAATAGAATCTCGCGGGTGTCGTTCTCCTCCGCGCTTCTGACCGATCTCTACCAGCTCACAATGGCGTACGGCTATTGGAAGAGCGGCAAGGATCGCGATGACGCGGTGTTTCACCTCTACTTTCGCGAGAATCCATTCGAGGGCGGCTACACGATCGCCGCGGGACTCGAAGAGGCGGTTCGCTACCTCGAATCGCTTCGATTTCAGAACGACGACCTCCGATTTCTCGCCACCGTCCGCGGCAACGATGACCGTCCGCTGTTCCCGGACGATTTCCTCGCGCATCTCGCTGCGCTGAAGTTCGCGCTCGACGTCGATGCGGTGCCGGAGGGAACGGTCGTCTTTCCGCAGGAGCCGTTGGTGCGCGTCGGCGGGCCGATCCTGCAGGCGCAGATCGTCGAGACGGCGCTGCTGAACATGATCAACTTTCAGTCGCTCATCGCGACGAAAGCGGCGCGCGTCGTCTACGCCGCGAAAGGCGATCCGGTGATCGATTTCGGTCTGCGCCGTGCACAAGGCGTCGACGGTGCGCTCGCCGCGAGCCGCGCCACGTACATCGGCGGCTGCGTCGCCACATCGAACGTGCTCGCCGGCGCGACGTACGACATTCCGGTCAAAGGAACGCATGCGCACAGCTGGGTGCAGGCGTTTCCGAGCGAGCTCGAGGCCTTCGAAAAATACGCCGAGGTGATGCCGAACAACTGTCTGCTGCTGGTGGATACGTACAACACGTTCGAGGGCATCAAGCACGCGATCGAGGTCGGCAGGAAGCTTCGCGCGCGCGGACACGAGCTGATCGGCATCCGCCTCGACTCCGGCGATCTCGCATATCTGTCGATCGAGGCGCGCAAGATGCTCGATGCGGCAGGATTCGAAAACGCGGCGATCGCCGCGAGCAACGAGCTCGACGAGCATCTGATCACCAGCCTCAAAGACCAGGGCGCGCGCATCGATTTGTGGGGTGTCGGCACGAGGCTGATCACCGCGTTCGATCAGCCGGCGTTAGGCGGCGTCTACAAACTCTCCGCGCTGCGGCCGCATGGAGGCGAGTGGGAGTACCGCATCAAAGTCTCCGAGCAGGCGATCAAGACGTCGAACCCCGGCATGCTGCAGGTGCGCCGCTTCGACGACGCCGACATGATCTTCGACGAGCTCGCCGGCGATCCGACGCACGTGATCGTCGATCCTCTCGACCTCACGCGGCGGCGCAGCGTTCCCGACGGAGCGCGCTACGAGGATCTGCTCGTCCCGATTTTTCGCAAGGGCAAACGCGTGTACGAGCTGCCGTCGATCGAGGAGATCCGCAAGCGCCGCGCATCGCAGCTCGACCGCTTTCACCCCGGCATCAAGCGCTTCGTCAATCCGCACCGCTATCCCGTCGGCCTCGAGCGGCATCTGTTCGATCTGAAGACGCGGCTCGTACTGGAGGCGCGCGGAACGCCGGCGTGACGCGGCCGATTCCGGCCGGCAAGCGGGCGCCGCGCCCAGGCAGGATCAGAAACGCCCGCCAGGCGAGATGTGAATGGAGCACCGGCTTTAGCCGGTACGTCACGACACGACCGGCTGAAGCCGGTGCTCCATTTGGTCGCGGCGGCGCTGCATTAGAATGCGGCGCCATGAAACAGATCAGGAAAGTTGGCGTTCTCGGCTGCGGATTGATGGGCTCCGGCATCGCGCAGACCGCGGCGCAATCGGGTTATGAAACGGTGGTGGTCGAAGTCGAGCAGAAGTTGCTCGACAAAGGCCTCTCCGGCATCGACAAGTCCCTCGGCAAATTCGTGGAGAAGGGGAAGCTGTCGGCCGACGAAAAGGGGAAGTGCCTCGCGCGGTTGCGCGGGACGACGTCGCTCGAGGACCTCGCCGGCTGCGACATCGTCGTCGAGGCGATCACCGAGAACCCGAAGATCAAGAAAGAGACATACACGGCGATCGATTCGATCGTGAAGAAGGACGCGATCTTCGCGTCGAACACCTCGTCGCTCACGATCACCGAGCTGTCGATGGCCACCGCGCGGCCGAAGCAGTTCGTCGGCCTGCATTTTTTCAATCCCGTCCCGCTGATGAAGCTCGTCGAAGTCGTGCGCACGATTCTGACGAGCGATGAGGCGTTCAACACGGCGTTCGAATTCGCGAAGTCGCTCGGCAAAGATCCCGTCGCGGCGCGCGACAACTCCGGCTTCATCGTCAACCGGCTGCTGGTGCCGTATCTGCTCGACGCGATCCGCGCCTTCGAGGAAGGCGTCGGCTCGATCGAGGACATCGACAAAGCGATGCAGCTCGGCTGCGGATATCCGATGGGACCGTTCACGCTGCTCGACTTCGTCGGCCTCGACACCACCTACTACATCACCGAGGTGATGTTCAACGAGTATCGGGAGAAGCGGTTCGCGTCGCCGGCGCTGCTGCGCAAAATGGTTCTCGCCGGGCGGTTCGGCCGTAAATCGGGTGCCGGCTTTTACGATTACTCGGGGGAAAAGCCCGTGCCGATGAAATGAACCATTCACCACAGAGACACGGACAATGCGGAGCTCTCGGTGCTCTTTGTGCCGCTGAGTGAAGCGATAGGCGGAACACATGGACAACGTAAGAACCGAAAACCGCGACGGCCTGCTGACCGTCACCGTCGACCGCCCGAAGGTCCTCAACGCGCTCAACGCGCAGACCGTCGAAGAAATCTTCGAAGCGTTTTCGAAAGCGCGCGATGACGAGAGCGTGAAAGCGGTGATCGTCACCGGCGGCGGCGAGAAAGCGTTCGTCGCCGGCGCGGACATCAACGAGCTCGCGAAGAAAACGCCGATGACCGGCAAGACGACGTCCGAGCGCGGTCAATTCGTGCTCTCGTTCATCGAGCGGTTTCCGAAGCCCGTCATCGCGGCGATCAACGGCTTCGCGTTAGGCGGCGGATGCGAGCTCGCGCTGGCGTGTCACATCCGCATCGCATCGGAGAAGGCTCAGATCGGGCTGCCGGAAGTGACGCTGGGCATCATCCCCGGCTACGGCGGCACCCAGCGCATGGCCCGGCTCCTCGGCAAAGGAAAAGCGCTGGAGCTGATTTGCACTGGGGATCGCATTGGCGCGGCGGAGGCGGAGCGGATCGGACTCGTGAACAAGGTCGTTCCCGCCGATCAGCTGATGACGACGGCCGAGGAGATGGCGCGCAAGATCATGTCGAGGGGACCGCTGGCGATTCGCGCCGCGATCGAGGCCGTCATGCACGGCAGTGAAATGCCGTTCGAGGAAGGTCAGTTCCTGGAGGCGACGCTGTTTGGCCTGCTGTGCGCAAGCGAGGATACTAAGGAAGGGATGAACGCGTTTCTTGAGAAACGGCCGGCGGATTTCAAGGGGAAATGACGTGTCAGCCTGAGCCGCGCAGACGGCGAAGGATCCCCCGTGGGTGTAGGGCACGGCTGCGCCGTGCCGCGGCGCGACGCAGTCGCGCCCTGCACAGTCCGAATAAGGAGATCCCTCGCGCTCTGCGGCGCTCGGGATGACACCGGTGCCATGAGCGAAAACATCAAAGACCTGATCTACGACTGGAACATCGCGGCCGAGCGGCCGGTCCGCGAGGGCGGCAAACGCATCGAGTTCGACGACGAGACGCTGCGCGACGGCTTGCAATCGCCTTCGGTGACCGATCCGACGCTCGATGAAAAAGTCCGCATTCTTCATTTCATGAACGCGATCGGCGTCGACAGCGCCGACATCGGTCTGCCCGGCGCAGGGCCGCACGTGCAGCGGAGCGTCGAGCGGCTCGCGCGGGAAATCGTCAACGAGAAGCTGAAGATCGCCGCGAACTGCGCGGCGCGGACGCACGAGAACGACATCCGTCCGATCGCCGAGATCTCGCAGCGCGTCGGCATCCCGATCGAAGCGTGCACGTTCATCGGCTCGTCGCCGATCCGGCAGTTCGCCGAAGAGTGGGACCTCGACTGGATCATCGAGCAGTCGGCGAAGGCGGTGCGCTTCGCGGTGGGCGAAGGTCTGCCGGTCATGTACGTCACCGAAGACACCACGCGTGCCAGGCCGAAGGACGTCGAGAAGCTCTACACCGCGGCGATCGAGGCGGGCGCGAAGCGCGTCTGCGTCTGCGACACGGTCGGTCACGCGACGCCGTGGGGCGTGCGCAACCTGATTCGCTTCGTTCGCGCCGTCGTCGAGCGCGCCAATCCCGAAGTGAAGATCGACTGGCACGGGCATCAGGATCGCGGGCTCGGCGTGATCAATTCGATCGCGGCGATCGAAGCGGGCGCCGACCGCGTGCACGGCTGCGCGGAAGGCATCGGCGAGCGCGTCGGCAACACGCCGCTCGATCTGCTGATGGTCAACCTCAAGCTGATGGGATGGATCGACAACGATCTCAACGAGCTGCCGGCGTACGTGCGATTCGTGGCGAACGCGACGAAGGTGCCGCTGCCCGATCAATATCCGGTCATCGGCCGCGACGCGTTCCGCACCGGCACGGGCGTGCATGCGGCGGCCATCATCAAGGCGCAGAAGAAGGGCGATCAATGGCTCGCCGACCGCGTCTACTCCGGCGTTCCCGCCGGCATGTTCGGGCTCGAGCAGATCATCGAGGTCGGTCCGATGAGCGGGCTCTCCAACGTGATCTACTGGCTCGCGCGCCACGGCTATCCGCAGGAAGAGTCACTTGTGAAGGAAATTTTTCAACAGGCCAAGTCGACGAACCGTATCCTGACGGATGAGGAATTGCATTCCTCCGCACGCCGTTGGCAGGAGACGACTCAGTCCTCAGTCCTCAGTCCTCAGTCCTGACGGGAGCCCGAGTGGCGAAATGGCAGACGCAAGGGACTCAAAATCCCTCGACCTCCGGGTCATGTCGGTTCGAGTCCGACCTCGGGCACCACGATTGCGCGAGCCTGACCGCGAAGTTGAGTCGGTTCGAGTCCGACCTCGGGCACCACGATCAGCGCCGCTTCGCGGCGCGTTGTCAGTTGTCAGTTGTCAGTTGTCAGTAAAAACGACCATGCATAGAACATTGGCCGCTCTCTCGATCGCACTTGCCGCGACACTTGCGTTCGCCTCCGATTCTCCTGAGAACCGACAACTGACAACTGACAACGCCGCGCGAAGCGCGGCTACAGACAACCGACAACCGACAACAGACAACGCGCCGCGAAGCGGCGCTCACTTCATCGTTACGCCCGCACGTGTTCTGACGCCCGCCGACATCGCCGATCTCGCAACGCGCGGCATCGACGTTCAGCGCGTGCTTCCGGGGCCGCGCTACCTCGTCCGCATGGCGAATGCCGTCGCGATTGAAAACGATCCGCGCGTGCGCAGCATCGAGCGTCTCGCTGCGTCGCACAAGATCGCGCCCGCCGCGGCGCATGAGGCCGCGCAGGCGATGGCCTTCATCCGCGTGCGGCTGCTGTTCAACGACGAAGTCTCGTTCGCCGACGCGGCGAGCGCGATCGAAGACGCGGGCGGTACGATCGAGCAGCCGCTGCAGAGCGGGTTCGATCTGCCTCACGGCCTGACGGCCCGCATCCCGAGCACGTCGGTCATGAAGCTGGCGAACGATGATCGCGTCTTCGGAATCTACGGTCCTCCGCACCGCATCGCGGTCGAGAACGCGACGGCCGCGGCGCTGTCGCATGTCACCCCGCTCTACAGCGCGCCGTACAACCTGAGCGGCGCCGGCGTCGTCGTGTCGATGTTCGACATCGGCAAGGTCGATGCGAGTCATCCCGAGTTCAGCGGCAGAGTCACCGTGCAGCAGGAAGCGACGAGCGAGGCGGTCGGCGATCACCCGACGCACGTCGCGGGGACGATGATCGCTCAAGGCATCAACCCCGAAGCCAAAGGGATGGCGCCCGCGGCGACGCTGCAGGATTTCAGCGCAAACGATCCGAACATGCTCGGTGAGAAGCAGAACAATCTCGCCCCGCTCTCCGTCGTCGCCGACAACAACTCATGGGGCTACGTCCTCGGCTGGTGCGATGCGGCGAACTGCGAGACGACCTTTCCCGTCTGGAACGGCGCCGATGAGCTGATCGGCGGCTACGACGCGCTCGATTCATCGCCGTACGACGCGATGGCCAGGCAGACGCCGGTACTGTTCGTTCACTCCGCCGGCAACGACGCCAGCGTCGGCATCAGTCCGGTCATCGGGCCGTGGTTTCAGCACCTCCACGTCGATCCGAACAGCGGCAACCCGATCAAGAACGAAATCTTT
>DATIZY010000082.1:0-2384 GCA_035516895.1 Thermoanaerobaculia bacterium
GGCGTCGGGCGTCGGGCGTCGGGCGTTAGGTGTTAGGAGTTAGGAGTTAGGTGTTAGGCGTTGGGAGTTAGGGTCGGGTGGTCAGATCCTGGACCTCAGGGCTGAGACCCGAGACCTGACGCCTGAGACCTGACGACTAACGCCCAGCGCCTAACGCCTGAGACCCCACGCCTGAGACCCGACGCCTGAGACCTGACGCCTGAGACCTGACGCCTGATTCGCATGGTTTTCCTCACAGCTGCTGCGCTTCTTCTCGCCGGCGAGCGAGTGCGCTTCGACGCGAACGCGATGCCGCAGTTCACCGCCAACCAGATCCGGAGCACGGCTGCCGCGACGCGCGAGGGTCTCGCGAAGTGGGCGGCGACAGCGGAAGGGCGGCGGATGATCGCCTACTTCGCCGCGAACGATTGCGAGATCGATGTCGTCGAGGACCCGACCGAGCGCGGCGTCGGACGCGCTCCCGAGCCGGGCCTCGCGACGATGCTCTCGAAAAAGCGCGCGTTCGTGATGATCTTGAATCCGGTCTACTACAACGTGCCGGTCGGGATGGCTCCGTTCGTGGGTGAGCCGGCCAATTCAACCGATGCGATGGCCATCGCCTGGGCCGGCGAGATGCTCCACATCTATTTCTATGCGCACGGCATCAGTCTGCCGCACCACGAGCGCCCCGACTTTCAGCGCGACTGGAGCGAAATCGCCGGCGAGCTCGGGATGCCGGCGGTCCGCCACGACGATGGCGACGAATTCGCACGTCGTGTGATCGTCCGCTACCTGGGACGCGGACGATGAGCCGTTCGAGTTCAACGAAAACGCCTTAAAAACGGTATTTTGCTGAAGATGGCCTACCACGATCTCGACCGAGACGAACCCGCTCTGCCGCCCGAGATTCGCGAGGCTCCGAAGCCCGATCCGCACCAGCTTCGACGGAAACGAAACCGCAACATTGCGCTGATCGCGGCGATTGTCGTCGTCATCGTGGTGGTCATTCTCGCGCTGCGCCACCACGCGGCAACGCAGGCTGCGCAGAGCGCGGCGGCCGCGGCGAGCGCGCGCAATCGTACCGTGCCGGTGGCGGTTGCGCCGGTGGTCATGCGCGACGTTCCCGTGTTCCTCGACGGACTCGGCAATGTCAACGCGCTGAACACCGTCACGGTGAAGACGCGCATCGACGGCCAGCTCGTTCGCTTCGATTTTCAGGAAGGGCAGATGGTGCACGCCGGCGAGGAGATCGCGCTCATCGATCCGCGGCCGTCGGAAGCCCAGCTGGCGCAGGCCGATGCGGCACGGTTCAAGGATGAGGCGACGCTGGAGAACGCGCGGCACGATCTCGAGCGATACGCGGAGCTCTACAAGACCGGCGTGATTCCGCAGCAGCAGTACAACACGCAGCAATCGACGGTGAAGGTCAGCGAGGGCACGGTCCAGGCGGACGACGCGCAGATCCAGCAGGCGAAGCTCAACATCGATTATTGCCACATCCAGGCACCGATCACCGGACGCGTCGGCATTCGCTTCGTCGATCCCGGAAACATGGTGCACGCGTCCGATCAAAACGGACTCGTGGTGATCACGCAGATGCAGCCGATCGCGGTGCTCTTCACGCTGCCGGAAGACGATCTGCCGGCCGTCACGCAGCATGGCGGCGAAGGCGCCGGCCTAACGGTGCAGGCGTGGAGCCGCGACGACACGCAGCTGATCGCGACCGGCCGCCTGCTGACGATCGACAATCAAATCGATCCGAACACAGGCACGTTCCGCTGCAAAGCGATTTTCGACAATCGCAACGGCGCGCTCTTTCCGAATCAGTTCGTCAACGCCCGGCTGGAGGTCGATGTTCGCCGCAATGCGCTGACGGTGCCGATCGCGGCGGTGCAGCACGGCGCGCAGGGAACGTACGTGTACGTCGTCGGCGCGGACAAGACTGCCGACATGCGAACGGTGAACGTGGTGCTCTCCCAGGGGACGACGGCGGTGGTGACCGGAGTCAGTGCCGGCGAGCAGGTCGTGACGGACGGCGCCGACAAGCTGCAGCCGCGCGGCAAAGTGGAGATCGCCGGAGGCGCCGGCCGATCGGCTGCTGCCGGACGCGGCCAGGCCGGAGCGGCAGGAGGCGCAGGCGGCGGAGGGCGGGTCGCACCCAGTCCACAGTGAACCCATCCCGCATCTTCATTCTGCGGCCGGTCGCAACGTCGCTGCTGATGGCCGCGATTCTTCTCGTCGGCATCGTCGCCTACCGTCAGCTGCCGGTCTCCGCTCTTCCGCAGGTCGACTATCCGACGATTCAGGTGCTCACGTTTTACCCCGGTGCGAGCGCGAGCGTCGTCGCCTCCGGTGTGACGGCGCCGCTCGAGCGGCAGTTCGGTCAGGTTGCGGGGCTCACGCAG
>DATIZY010000083.1:0-32753 GCA_035516895.1 Thermoanaerobaculia bacterium
TCGCGCGGCTCGATATTTCGTCGCCGCAAACCCGCGACTCGCCATCGCGTACAACCATCATCGTGCCCAAGCGCGCCACGGCTCCGTTCCCGACGACGCTCGCCTTCGATCGCAAATCCGCGACGCCGCTGCAGCGCCAGATCTTCGAACAGATCCGCTCCGCGATCCTCAGCGGCACGCTGCGCGCCGGAACGCGGCTGCCGTCGACGCGCGATCTCGCGCGCGAGATCGGAGTTTCGCGCAAACCGGTCGTCGCCGCGTTCGGGTACCTCGCCGCTCAGGGGCTGATCGAATGCCGCCCCGGCGCCGGGAGCCGGGTGCGTCCGCTCGCACTGACGAGGCAGCGCGTGCCGGCGTCGACGCGCGCGCGCAGGCCGAAACGCGCCGCGCGGCTGCAGCGCATCGTCGTGCACATCAGCTCCGGACGCGTCGGCGCATTCAAGCCAGGCGTTCCCGCCGTCGATCTCTTCCCGACGCGCGTCTGGCGAACGCTCGTCGCACGCCGGTGGAGCGCCGCGCAGCCCGCCGACCTCGCGTACGACGACAGCCGGATCCGCGCCGCGCTCTCCTCCGCGATCGCCGCACACCTCGGCGCCACGCGCGGAATTCGCTGCGATCCCGCACAGGTCTTCGTGGTCTCCGGAGCGCAGCAGGCCATCGATCTCGCCGCGCGCGTACTCGTCGAGCCGGACGATCGCGTCTGCGTCGAGGATCCGGGCTACGCCGGTGCGCGCGCGGCGTTCGCCTCGGCGGGAGCCGAGGTGGTCGGAGGCGGCGTGGATGCGGAGGGGTTCGATGTGAGCGCCGCCGCTTCGAGATGCCCGCGGCCTCGACTGATTTACGCGACGCCCGCGCATCAGTATCCGACAGGCGTGGTGATGTCCGCCGCGCGCCGCAACGAGCTGCTGTCGTGGACCGCGGCATCGGGAGCGTGGCTGATCGAAGACGACTACGGCGGCGAATTTCAATATCGCGCGAACGCGCCGCCGCCGCTCTTCGCCACCGATCGCAACGAGTCGGTGATCTACATCGGCACGTTCAGCCAGTCGCTCGCGCCGGCGTTGCGCGTCGGATTTCTCGTCGCGCCGGCCGACCTCATCGAAGCGTTCCGAGTCGCCGTCTATGTGTGCGGCCACGGCATCTCGGCAATCGACGCGCAGGTGCTCACCGATTTCATCGACGGATCGCATCTCGCGAAGCACATCCGCCTTCTGCGGTCCGCGTATCGCGAGCGGCAGCGCGAGCTCGTCGCGGCGCTCGCGCGCATCCCCGCCGTTGTTCGCATCGACGGTCTCGATGCCGGCACGCACGTCGTCGCGTATCTGCGCGCCGAAGCCGACGAGTTCGCGATCGCCGCCGCCGCTGCGCGCCACGGCGTCGAAGTCTCGACGCTGAACGCGCACGCCTTCGAGACTTCCTGCCCGCCCGCCCTCGTTCTCGGCTACGGCTCCGTGCCTCCCGAGTCGATTCGCAGCAGCGCCGCGCTGCTCGCGCGGGCGATCGGCGAATGAACAAAGCGTGACGGTCCGGTTGGTCCGCTCCATCCGACGGAAAACGGTCCCGCCGCGACGTCGCACGATTTCTACGATCGGCGAATGTACATCGTGCGCACCATCTGGATGGGGCCGGGCGGCGGCCGGTCAACGTTCGATTTGATTTCGGTGAGCTGATGATCGCGCTTCTTTTTGTCGCCGCAACAGCCGCAGCGCGCATACCCGAAGTATTGCCGCTGGAGAAAGAGACCGCGCTGGCGTTGAGCGCCGCGCCCGAGCATCTGCGCGCCGGGGCGGGGGTGTGGGCGCTCGAACGGAACGGATTCGTCAAGGTGCGCGAGAGCACGAACGGCTTCAACTGCATCGTGAATCGCGACGGTCCGCTCAATCAGAAGCCGACCTGTTATGACGCGGAAGGTTCCGCCACGATCCTGCCGAAAGTCGTCTTTGTGGGTGACCTGCTCTTGAAAGGAACGCCGCTGCCGGAAATCGCGGCGGCGGTCAAAGAAGGATTCCGGACAGGACGCTTTATTTCACCGCGAAGGCCGGGTGTCGCGTACATGCTCTCGGGCGACATTCGCAATTACAACCCGCAGACCGGCCAGGTCGGCTCCTTTCCTCCGCACGTCATGTTCTATGCGCCCAATCTCACGAACGAGGACATTGGATCGACCGGCGATCCGGCAACGGGCCTGCCGTTCGTCGCGTATCAAGGGCCGCAGGGATTCATGATCATGCTCGCGCATCGCGATGATTCCGCGAGCGCAGAGACGCGGCTCGACGGCAGCGCGCTCATGCCCTACAAGAACGCCTGGCGTCTGTCGTTCCTCAAGAACGGTGTCGCCAGGAGGGCCGGCACTGTGACCGACGAATTGGCGGCGGTGGAAGTCGACGGACGTCATCTCATGAAGCGGACGCAGGTCGTCAAATACGACAACGGCAAATTCGACTCGCGCGACGAAAACATTTTTGATCCGGCCACGATGGCGCCGGCTTCAATGGACTTCTGGAAAAACGGCGCGCACGTCAATCATCGCGAGTTCGACGGCAGGTCCGTCTATTTTCACGCTCCGGGTGCTGCAATGAAGATCGTCGAGTATCCGCAGCCGCCGTTTGATTTCTATGGCGGGATGTACGGGCTGCTTTTCGCGGCGATGCCGTTGCGCGAGGGATTCTCGGCGACCCTGCCCGCAGTGAACGAAGACGATGACACGTATCGCGAAGTTGCCGTGCACGTGGTCGCGCGCGAGCCGGTGTCCGCCGGCGCGCTCGGAACCGTCGATGCGTGGCGAACGGAGGCGCAGACGAGCATGGGGGCGATGCGGTTCTGGGTGACGAAGTCGCCGCCGTACATCCTGCGACTCGAATGGGACGCCTCGCCGGGAGTCACCGCTGTCTACTCGATGCCTGACGGACAGAGCGGCTAACTTTTCGATCGCGGACGGCGTCCAAACGGACATGGACCGGTCGGCCGCCCTCGTCGAGGCCACGAAGCTCGCCATCGCGTGCCATCTCGACCGGAACATCAGCGTCACCGAGCTCGCACGCGAAATGCGCTGCACGACGTGGCGGCTCTGCCGCGCGTTCCGCCGCATCACCGGCCAGACGCTGACGAGCTACCGGCATGCGCTGCGTGTGCAGGTGGCTCTCGAGCGTCTTCGCGAGCGGCCGAGCGACCTGACGGACCTGGCGCTCGAGCTCGGTTACTCGAGTCACAGCCATTTCACCCACGTCTTCCGCCGGCACATGGGCATCACGCCGTCGGAAGTGCGCGCGATCGAGCTGAAAAAAGAATTGCCTCGCCCGGTGCCCCCGGAGGCGAGGCAAACGGCCGTCTGAGTTCTGCTCGTCCTCGTCCGGCTCACTCCTTGAAACGTCGCCGCGCGAATTTGGTTTGCAAGCGCGCCTCTCGTTCACCGAGACGACACAGGAAACGTTCAAGACATCGTGAGACCGACTGTGTGACTGTAGCGATGTTTGACTGTGTGAGTGTCTGTTAGGCCGAATTCAACAAAACGTGTCTATAAGAACGCGTCGTTGAATGATCACGCCTCCGTGACAACGGCACAATGGGAGCGAACTTATAGTCGTGAATCATTTTGAAACCAATACTGCACCCCGGCGTAGTTTCGGCATGCTCAGCACGCAAGGAGTTTGTGAAAGGAGATCCCGAATGCATTTGTGTCGATTGAGCATGCGACTCGGCGTCGCACTGTGCGTCGCGCTGATTGCCGTCAGCGCGTTCGCGCAGTTTCAAGCAGGAAACATCTACGGCAAGGTCCAGGCGAAGGACGGTTCGGTTCTTCCCGGCGTCACGGTCACTCTGACCGGCGTCGGCGCGCCGAAGAACACCGTCACGGACGCTCAGGGAAACTTTCGTTTCATTAATCTCGATCCGGGTGCATATGCCCTCAAAGCGGAACTTGCCGGCTACGGTTCGGTGACCCGCACGGGAATTCAGGTCCGCGTCGCGCAGAACGCCGACGTGACGATGACGCTGAATCCCTCGGTCGCCGAGTCGATCACCGTGACGGCCGAGGCGCCGTTGCTCGACGTGCGCAAGGCGGGGACCGGCATCGACGTCTCGAAAGTCGAGCTGCAGAACGTGCCGTCCGGCCGCGACCCCTGGGTCATCATGCAGCAGACCCCCGGCGTGCTCATGGACCGCATCAATGTCGGCGGCTCGGAATCGGGCCAGCAGTCCGGGTACGTCTCGAAAGGCAGCGACTCGACGCAGTCCGCGTGGAACGTCGACGGCGTCGCGATCACCGATGTCGGCGCGCTCGGATCGACGCCGACGTATTACGACTTCGACTCCTTCGAAGAAATGCAGATCACGACCGGCGGCTCCGATCCGCGCATTAAGACACCGGGCGTGCAGATGAACTTCGTGACCAAGCGCGGCACGAACGATCTGAAGGGCAACGCGCACTGGTTCCAGGAAAACAGCAGCTGGCAGGCGTCGCCGAAGATTCCGTCCGAGGCGCAGTCCTATTTGTCATCGGTAAATCAGATCACCGGCATTCAGGACCGCGGCATCGACCTCGGCGGACCGATTCTGCGCGACAAGGTCTGGGCTTGGGGAGCGTTCTCGCGCGACAACGTGAACCTGCTCACGTCGACGCTTACGGTGACCGGCGTCCGAGCGCCGGACAAGACTCTGCTTCAAAACGAAAACATCAAGATCAATGCGCAGCCGCTCGGCTCGAACAGCTTCGTCTTCACGGACATGTTCGGCGAGAAGGTCAAGCTCGGCCGCAATGTCAGTCCGACGCGTCCGCCGGAAACGGCGTGGGACCAGTCGAACTCGTATCGCAACGCCGCAAACGGCAGCCTGTTCAATCCCACAGTGTGGAAAGCGGAAGACACGCAGATCTTCGGTTCCAGCCTTTATTTGACCGGCATGTATTCGGAGGTCCAGGGCGGATTCCACCTGTATGCCGATGCCGGTAAAGGCTGCACGACGCTCGCGTGCAGTCTGGCCGGTCCCGTTGCGACCGAAGATCCCTCCACACTCGTGTTCACGCGAAACTTCGAGTCTTACGACACCGTGCGGCCGTCAAGCCAGGCGCGCATCGACGGATCGAAGTTCTTCAACGTCGGAAGCAGCAATCACGAGCTCAAGTTCGGATTCGGCTATCGCCACGCGGGCGTGAACTCGTTTACGGCCTGGCCGGGCGACCAGTACACCGTCTGTTGCGATGCGTCCGGCAATGGAGCCGTGACGCTGACGCGAAGTCCGACGACCGATTTTCACTACAAGGTCAACTACCAGGACGCGTACGTTGGCGACACGATGCTGATCGGCAACCTGACGGTTCAGGCAGCGCTGCGCTATGACCTGCAGAAGGGCAGCGTTCAGGCCGGATCGCTCGGCGCGAGCCCGGTGGTGCCGGATCTCGAACCGGCGATCTCCTGGCAATCGATGAGCGGTCTCAAGTGGACGAATCTCTCGCCGCGCCTCGGCCTCACATACGCTCTCGGACAGCAGAAGAAGACTCTGCTGCGCGCGTCTTACAACCGTTATGCCGGCCAGCTAGGCGGCAACGACGTTCATCTCGTGGCGCCGGGTTATTCCAACTACGTCTACATGTATTTCACGGATCTCAATGGCGACAAGATCGCCCAGAGAAACGAGATCGACTTCAATACGGGAATCGTGAGCGCGGTCGGCGTCAATACCGACAATCCCTCGCAGCCGCTGCAACAGTATCGATGGGCGAGCAACTTCAAGGCCCCCACGACCGATGAGCTGATCGGTGGATTTGAGACCGAGCTGATGACCGATTTCAGCGTCGGCGTCAACGGCACGTATCGCTACATGAGGGATTTCAGCTGGTACGCACCCGAGAAGACGCAAGGCGCCGGTGATTTCTACACACCGGCCGACTTCGTTCCGGCCACAGCGAAGTGCAACGATGGCAATACGACGTTCGGCCCGTGCGCCCCATTCGGCAGCGCGAGTGCGACGTATTACGTCTTGAAGCCGGGTGAACCGACGCCGCAGTATTTCGTGATCGAGAACCGGCCCGACTACCACCAGACGTACAAGTCGATCGACCTCTTTGCGACAAAACGCCTGTCGAATCGATGGATGATGCGCGCAAATGTCACACTGCAGGACTGGAAGCAGTATGTCAGTGGGGCCGGCATCATCAATCCGACACTCGGCCGCGACGCATCCGGATTCGGCTGCAGTAACTGCAATGGCTCCGATGTCGTGGTGGGCGTCGGCACCGGCAGCGGCGCGAAAGGCGGCGTCTACATCAACTCGAAGTGGGCGTACAACCTCTCCGGCACCTACCAGATCCCGGTGATCGAGACGAACTTCGGTGTCAGTCTCAATGGCCGGCAGGGTTATGTGATCCCGTATGTGTTCCGGTCGTTTTCGCCCAACACGAGCGGATTCGGAACGATCTTCGGCGCAGGCGCATTTGTGTATCCGCTTGCGAACACCGACATCTCGGCGTACCGGCTGCCGAACCCGGTCGAGCTCGACATGCGCCTGGCGAAGGATTTCCGCGCCTGGCGCGGGTCGACAATCACGGTTTCGCTCGACGGCTTCAACATGCTGGACCGCCGCACGTTGTTGCAGCGGAACGTCACGCGTCTGACGGTGGCCAGCTCGAACCAGATCACGGAGCTGCAATCGCCGCGCGTCTTCAGACTCGGCGCAAGGCTCAATTTCTAACTCATGACGACAAGCCCGCCGGCGGCAACCGCCGGCGGGCTTTCATGCACAGACAATGACAGAACTCGCTCAAGATTTTCCGCCCACTCTCATCACACGCACGCTCGCCGCGGGCATCGATCTCTTCGCGGGCAAATGGAAGCTGTCGATCCTGTGGTATCTCGAGCAACGGGCGCGACGCTTCAGCGAGCTCGCGGCGCTGCTGCCGGGAGTGACCGCGAAGGTGCTGACGTATCAGCTTCGCGATCTCGTCGACGCGGGCCTCATCAGCCGCACCGAATCGCCCGGTCCGCGTCAGACTCACTACGCGTTGACGGAATTCGGCCGCGCGGCGATGCCGCTCCTCCAGCTCGTATCGGAGTGGGGCAACTGGCATCTACGCCGCGAGGCGATCGTTCACTGCGACAGCGCGGACGCGCCGTCGAGCAGCTTGTAAGGCGCGGCGAGCTCGTTCAGCCTTATCGAGCGGCGAGCCCGACGCGCTCGCGGCAAAAAGCATCGCCGCATCCTGCAGAAGATGTCACGCGGCGACCGCTTCGGCGACGCCCGCCACGAACGGGCCGCCTCCCCACTGCGGCGGCAGCAGCATGCCCGCCGGAATCAGCCGCTGATCGGCGCGCCGATGGCTTTTGGAGCGTTCGCGCAACCTGAGTGACGAGGGGACCGCGGACAACTGGCATCGACGCGGCGCGGCGATCGCTCACTGCGACAGCACGGACGCGTCGTCGAGCCGCCTGTAAGCCGCGGCGAGCTCGTTCACGGCCTCATCGAGCGGCGCGCCGACCGCGCTCGCGGTCGCGGCAAAACGCATTGCCGCATCCTGCAGAAGATGATCGCGCGGCGATGACTCCGCCTCGGCGATGCCCGCCACGAACGTGCCGCGTCCGCGACGCGACAGCAGCACGCCCGCCGCGATCAGCCGCTGATACGCGCGCTCGACGGTGTTCGGCGTCACGGACAGCGTTCGCGCAAGCTGCCGGACCGAGGGGACCGGATCACCGGGGCGGAGGTGACGGCCCGCGACAACGCGACGAATCGTCTCCTCGATCTGTTTCCAGATCGGGCCGCCCGCCGGGCGCAGCGCGAACATCGAGGCGATATCCGGACCCCTCCGATGTTCGTGTCTGATCATCGTTTCTGCCCGCGCCGGCTTCGATTTTCCGCGGTTACCGCGTGCGTCGCTATCACGTTTTTGCTACTACATACGGTGTGAAATCGATTTGGTTCTCCGCCGCATGGCACGATCCTTCCTTGCGTGCCGAACTGTTGATGAAAGTTTCGGCCGCTCTCGTCCTGCTCGCCGCCGCCGCGCACGCCGCGGCTCTGCCGGGTTTCCGCGTGCAGCGGCTCGGCTCCACGAACGGGTTCGCCGATTCGATCGCCATCGACTCGCACGACACGATCTATTACACGACCACCGATGGTTCTTTGTTTCGATTCAGCAACGGCGCGAGCCAGCTTGTTACACGTGTCAACACGAACGCCGTTGGCGACTCCGGACTCCTCGGAATGGCGCTGCTCGACGACCAGACGGCGGTCGTCCACTACACGAATGCGACAATGACCGCCGATGTCGTTTCCACGATCGATCTGGCGAACGGCATGCAAACCGTTCTGCATTCATTCACATGCGACATCACGATGCCCGACCGCCCGTGTCCGACGGAACATCACGGCGGCAACCCCTCCGTCGGCGCGGACGGATCGATCTTCGTCGGCATCGGCGATTACGGTGGATTCCTCGACGCTGCGCTGCCGGAATGGAACGGCGGGAAGATTTTTCGGATCACTTCCGCCGGCTCGGTCCAGCAGTTCGCCAGCGGTTTTCGCAATCCGTTCGACACGGCGTGGGACGCCTCGAGCCAGCAGCTGATCGTCCCCGACAATGGCGATGTCTCGGACGATGAGATCAACATCGTTCATCTCGGAGATTTCTGCGGCTGGCCCTACACCATGGGGAATCAACCGCCGGTCGACGGCGCGGTGCCGCCGATCTATACGTTTCCCTCTGTCGTGGTGCCGACCGGCCTGGCCGCGCTCAATGGCCACAATGCGTACTTTCCAGGTGGATACCTGCTCGCGACCTTCGTCGCTCAGGCGCTCGATTACATTCCCGACATCTCGGCGCGGCCGCTGCCCGATCCGATTCCGGTCATCGCGGGCCTGACACCTTCGATCATCGATGTTGCGCAGGGGCCGGCTGGAGAGATCGACTTCGTGACGGCCGAGGGGATTTATGAGCTGATTCCGCCACTGCGTGGCGATTGCAATGGCGACGGCCTCGTGACCATCGCGGACATCGCCGCGCTCGCGCAGGAGCTGCTGGACGGGAATCCCGAGCCGGCGACGAGCGCACAAGCCGGCGCGTTCAACGGCAGCTGGGGTTGCGATGTGAACGCCGACGGCATCATCGATTCGCGTGACATGAGCGCGCTCCTCGCTTTGCTTTCTGTCCGCACGCGCGCCGTGCGGCCCTAGCGGCACATCGCATGCAGTTTGAGTATGATTCGAGCGGAGGTTTGATCCATGGGAGCCATGTACGATGAACGAATTGTCGGACCGATGCGCGAGGAGCTCACGCGTCTCGGTTTTCAGGAAACTCGCACGCCGCAGGACGTCGATACGGTCCTCGGTCAGAAGCAGGGGACGGTGCTCGTCGTTGTGAATTCCGTCTGCGGTTGCGCCGCCGGCATGGCGCGCCCGGCCGTCGCGATGGCCCTCGAGCACGATGTGAAGCCGGACAAGATGATCACCGTCTTCGCCGGCAACGATCGCGAAGCGACGCAGCGCGTCCGCGAGACCTATCTGCCGGGTTACCGGCCGTCGTCGCCGTCGATCGCGCTTTTCCGCGACGGCGAGGTCGTCAAGATGCTCGAGCGCTGGCAGATCGAAGGCCGCGAGGCGCACGACATCGCGGTCGAGCTCGTCCGCGCGTTCGATCAGTTCTGCGCGAAACAGCCGGCGTAAGTGGAGCGCCGGGCTCGCGGCCCGTCGGCGGTCCCGCGAGGCGGGGCCGTCGCTCCACATCTCCAATGTTGAGCCGGTTTCAGCCGGCTTTGCGCTGGCCGGGAGCCGGGGCTTCGTCGAGGGCCGGCGCGTAAAACGACCGGCCGCGCACATTCTCATCGATCGTCAGCCCGTATTGCAGCGGCGGAAACGCGCGCTGGTCGCAATCGAGGCGCTCACACAACCTGCACGTCGTTCCGATCGGCACCGCGGCGTCGAGGTTGTCGACGTCGTAGCCATCCGCGTAGACGAGCTTGCGCGCATCGCGCACCGGGCAGCCGATGCCGACCGCCATCAGCGAGTCGCCCGACGCATAGCCGCCGTAGCTCTTGCGAATGGTGCGCGCGACGCAGAAGTACGCCGTCCCGTCGGGCATCTTCGAGATCTGCGTGCGGATGCGGCCGGGCGTGAGAAACGCGGCGTGCACGTCCCACCGCGGACACGATCCCGAAAAACGCGCGAAGCGGATCCCGGTGCCGCTGTAGCGCTTCGAGATGTTTCCCGCGATATCGACGCGGACGAAGTGAAAGGGGATGCCCTCCGCCCCCGGTTTGCGCATCGTGGTCAGCCGATGGCAGAGCTGTTCCCAGCTCGTGGTGAAGTGGTGCTGCAGCAGCTCGATGTCGTAGCGCGTTTCCTCGCAGAGCCGCAGGAACTCGGCGTACGGCATGAGCAGCGCGCCGGCGAAATAGTTCGCGAGCGCGACGCGGCAGAGCTTCAGCGATTCCGAGGTGGTGAGGTTCTGCTCGGAGCGCGCAATGATCGCATCGACGGTCGGCTTCGCGGCGAGAACGCCGATCTGATGCGCGACCTGAAAATTCCGGCTCCACGGCGGCAGCGCTTCGGAGAGAAACAGCGTTCGCTGCCCGGGATCGAATCGTCGGACCGCTCCGCGATCGCGACCGATGCCGACGAGCTGCACGCCGACGCCGTACCGGCTGCGGAGGTGCTGTATCAATGAGCGGTATAGATCGGTGCGATCGAGCTTCGCCGCTTCGCTCTCCGCCGCGCTTTCGAGCTCCGGAAAATAGTTCAGGTTCAGCTGAATGACGTCGGAGACTTCCTCCGAGGGCAGGTGCGCGGGATTCACGCCGGCGAAATCGTGGCCGTCGTACACCTTCGACGCCAGGGCGCGCGTCGATTCGATGCTCGCGCGATAGGCCTGATACAGCGCGATCACCGCGCGGGCGGCCGGCGGGTTCTCGGCGAGCTCGCGAACGTCGTTCGTCGTCATCGCGTGCTCTTCGAACAGCGGATCGCCGAAGACCTCCTGCAGATCGGCGGCGAGGCGGCTGTGGGAATCGTCGGTGAATGCGGCGAGCTCGACGTTGAGGACTTCGGCCGCTTTCAGGAGCAGATTCGCCGGCAATTGGCGTTGATCGTGCTCAATCAAATTGAGATAGCTCGGCGAGATGCCGAGGCGCTGAGCGACTTCCGTTTGCGTGAGGCTCTTGCGCCGCCGCAAGCTGCGAAGCTTTGCTCCAAGCCTGCCTTTCATGTTTACCATTCTTTACACCTTTACGCGCTGTCTTTTACAAGCATATACAAACTAACAGCCAGATCTGCTGGGTCTTGCCGAACTTGGCGTATTCTCTGCTCAAATGTTTACAAGTATGAGAAGACGATTGTATGCAGTGCGCGACCCGAAATCCATCGAGCGCGATTGGGAGACGAACTCGCGCTGGCGCGGCATCATCCGCGACTACTCCGCCGAAGACGTCCTGAGGCTTCGCGGCTCCATCGACGTCAGCTACACGCTCGCCGAGATGGGGGCCGAGCGGCTCTGGCAACTGCTCGATGACGAGCCGTTCGTCGCCGCCCTCGGCGCGCTCACTGGAAATCAGGCGATGCAGCAGGTGCGCGCCGGACTCAAGGCGATCTACCTCAGCGGCTGGCAGGTCGCGGCCGACGCGAATCTCTCCGGCCAGATGTATCCCGATCAGAGCCTCTATCCGTCGAACTCGGTGCCGCAGGTCGTGAAGCGAATCAATCAGACGCTGCAGCGTGCGGATCAAATCGACTCGAGCGAAGGCCGCAACGATACGGACTGGTTCGCGCCCATCGTCGCTGACGCCGAGGCGGGTTTCGGCGGCGTGCTGAACGCATTCGAATTGATGAAGCAGATGATCGAGGCGGGGGCGGCGGGCGTTCACTTCGAAGACCAGCTCGCCTCCGAAAAAAAATGCGGCCACCTCGGCGGCAAGGTGCTCGTTCCCGTCTCGCAGTTCATCCGGATGCTCACGGCAGCGCGGCTCGCGGCCGATGTCGCGGGCGTGCCGGCGCTCGTCATCGCGCGGACCGACGCGAACAGCGCCACGCTGCTGACGAGCGACATCGACGAGCGCGATCATCCGTTCCTCACGGATCAACGCACGGCCGAGGGGTTCTTCGCGATCAAGGGCGGACTGGAGATGGCGATTGCGCGCGCCGTCGCGTACGCGCCGTACGCCGATCTACTGTGGTGCGAGACATCGACGCCGGATCTCGGCGAAGCGCGGCGGTTCGCGGAGGAAGTTCGAAAGGCGCATCCGGGAAAGATGCTCGCGTACAACTGCTCGCCCTCATTCAACTGGGCGAAGAAGCTCGATGCGCAGACGATCGCGAAGTTTCAGCGCGAGCTCGCGGCGATGGGCTACAAGTTCCAGTTCGTTACGCTCGCCGGATTCCACGTGCTCAACTACTCGATGTACGAGCTTGCGCGTCAGTTCCAGGAAGAAGGCATGACCGCGTATTCGCGGCTGCAGCAATCCGAATTCACCGCCGAAGCGCGGGGCTACACGGCGATCAAACATCAGCACGAAGTGGGCACCGGTTACTTCGACGAAGTGGCGAAGGTGATCGGTCAATCGTCAACGACGGCGCTCGAAGGCTCCACGGAAGCGGCGCAGTTCTAGGGGAGGGTCATGGAAGACATTCGATCATATGGCGTGGATCCGGAAGAGACGCTCCGTCTGACTCGCGAAGAGGTGCCGGCAGTCGAGCGGGAGGCCGCCGCGGACGACGAGCTGCCCTTCGAAATTCCGCGCGACTGAGCGGGGTCAGGTCTGCCCTTCGTCCTTTTTTCTACTGAAGGTAGATCACCGAGAGCAACTCACGCCGGCACGGCGCGCATCGCGGCGCTGTTTTCATTTCGTGCTAAACAATTCGCTGTGCGCGATTTGTACCGACAACCAGTTAGCGTCCTCCACGCCCCGTAGGAAAAAGGACGAAGGGCAGACCTGACCCCACATAGAATCGCGCGCGCGTGCAGAGAATCCGCGTCATCGACTCGCACACGGAAGGGGAGCCCACTCGCGTCGTCATCGACGGCGGCCCCGACCTCGGCTCCGGCTCGCTCGCCGATCGCTGCGACCGATTCCGCAACGAGTTCGATCGCTTCCGCTCCGCGATCGTCAACGAGCCGCGCGGATCGGACGTCTACGTCGGCGCGCTTCTCGTGCCTCCCGTCGATCGCGATGCGGCGACCGGCGTCATCTTCTTCAACAACGTCGGATACCTCGGGATGTGCGGCCACGGAACGATCGGTGTGGTCACGACACTCGCGCATCTCGGCCGCATTCGAACGGGCGCGCATCGCATCGAGACGCCGGTCGGCACCGTTACCGCGGAGCTGCACGACGACGGCTCGGTCTCGGTCACGAATGTCCCGAGCTACCGCCTCGCGAAAAGCGTGTCGGTCGACGGCATCACCGGCGACATCGCATGGGGCGGCAACTGGTTCTTTCTCGTCAGCGAACCGCGAAACGATCTCGATCTCGCGAACGCCGGCCGCCTGACAGAGCTGACGTGGTCAATCCGGCAGGCGCTCGAGCGTCAGGGAATCGGCGGCGCGAACGGCGCGGTCATCGATCACGTCGAGCTTTTCGGTCCGCCGAAACGCGCCGATGCCGACAGCCGCAACTTCGTGCTCTGCCCCGGCAAAGCGTACGACCGCTCGCCGTGCGGCACGGGCACCAGCGCGAAGCTCGCATGCCTCTTCGCCGACGGCAAACTTCGCGCAGGACAGGTCTGGCGGCAGGAGAGCATCGTCGGAAGTCTGTTCGAAGGAAGCGTCGAGCCGCTCGAAGGCGGCGCCGTTCGGCCGACGATCCGAGGCTTTGCGTACGTGAACGCCGAATCGACGCTCGTCGTGAACGATCGCGATCCCTTTGCCTGGGGAATCCGCGACACGCCTCGAGATGGGCCGTTGAACGAATGAAGCACATCGCGATCATCGGCGGCGGCGTGATCGGGCTCTGCACCGCGTATTTTTGTGCGCAGCGCGGACATCGGGTCACGGTCATCGATCGCGCGGGGGCGGAGACGCTCGGCTGCTCCTACGGAAACGCCGGCATGATCACGCCGAGTCATTTCGTGCCGCTCGCCGCGCCCGGCGCCATCCGCGCGGCGCTCAAGTGGATGTGGAATCCGGAGAGCCCGTTCTACATGAAACCGCGCGCCGACGCGCGGCTGATCGGTTGGGCCTGGAAATTCAATCGCGCGGCGACGGTGAGACACGTCACGGCGTCGTCGCCGCTGCTGCTCGAACTGAACCTGAAAAGCCGCGATCTCTTCGTGCAGCTCGCACGCGAGTGGGGCGACTTCGCGGTCGAAGAGCGCGGCATCATCATGGTCTGCAACAGCGACGAAGGCCTCGAGCACGAGCGTGCCACCGCGGAGCTCGGCCGGACTCTCGGCCTAACAGTCGAGACGCTCGACGCGAAACAGCTCGCTGCGATGGAGCCGGGGCTGCGAATGAACGCGGCCGGTGGAATCTACTTCCCCCGCGATGCTTACCTCGCGCCGACGCAGTTCATGAGCGCGCTGAAACAACGCGTGGCGGTGAAATGGCAAACGACGACGACGCTGCGCGCGAACGGCCGCCGCGTCGAATCCGATCTGAACGCCGACGAGTACGTGATCGCCGGCGGTGCGTGGTCGTCGGAGATCGCGCGCGATTTGAAGCTGCATCTGCCGATGCAGGCCGGAAAGGGCTACAGCCTGACGCTCGCGCGTCCGCGAACGATGCCGCGCCACGCGATGATCCTCTCGGAGGCGCGCGTCGCCGTGACGCCGATGCTCGACTCGCTGCGATTCGGCGGAACGATGGAGATCACCGGCAACGATCTCTCGATCAATCCGGCACGCGTGCGCGGAATCGTCAAAGCCGTCCCGAAGTATCTGCTCGATTTCGGCGCCGACGATTTTCGCGGCGTGCAGCCGTGGGCCGGATTGCGCCCGTGCTCGCCCGACGGTCTGCCGTACATCGGCCGCTTTGCGCGGTACGAAAATCTCTCCGTCGCCTCCGGCCACGCCATGATGGGCCTCAGCCTCGGTCCCATCACGGGGAAGCTGATGAGCGAATTGCTCTCGGGCGAGGAAGCGTCGATTCCACTCGAACAACTCTCGCCGGAGCGGTACGCATGATAAAAGTGAAGGCCGCTTCGGCCGTCCGACCGGCTGAAGCCGGTCCGCACACATGAAATGGCAAGGCGTCATTCCGGCGATCACAACTCCCTTTCGCGAAGACCTCAGCGTCGATCACGAATTTCTCGCAAAGCACGCGCGATGGATGATCGACAACGGCTGCACCGGCATCGTCGCCCTCGGCTCCTTGGGCGAAGGCGCGACGCTCGAAGTCGACGAGAAAGCCGCGATCCTCGAAACGCTCGTCCACGCGCTGCGCGCGCCGGTTGTCGCCGCGATCTCCGCGCTCAGTACCGACGCGGCCGTCCGGCTCGCGAAGCGCGCGGAACAGATCGGGTGCAGCGGATTGATGGTGTTGCCGCCGTACGTCTACTCGACCGATTGGCGCGAGATGAAAGCGCATGTGAGCGCGGTCGTTCGTGCGACCAAGCTGTCGTGCATGCTCTACAACAATCCGATCGCGTACAAAACCGACTTCCTTCCGGAGCAGACCGCCGAGCTCGCGGAGGAGCACGACAATCTCCATGCGGTGAAGGAATCGGCGGCCGACATCCGGCGCGTCACGGCGTTGCGTTCGCTCCTCGGCAACCGGCTGGCGTTGTTCGTCGGCGTCGATGATCTGATCGTCGAAGGAGTGGCGGCCGGTGCCGTTGGCTGGATCGCGGGGCTCGTCAACGCGCTGCCGAAGGAATCGGTCGCGCTGTTCAACGGCGCGGACATCTACTCGTGGTTTCTGCCGCTGCTGCGGATGGACACCGTTCCGAAGTTCGTGCAGCTCATCAAGCTGGTGCAGCAGGAAGTTGGGATGGGCAGCGAACGCGTGCGGCCGCCGAGGCTCGAGCTGGAAGGGGAGGAGCGGGAGGTGGCGCTGCGGACGATCCGGCACGCGCTGAAGACGAGGCCGAAGCTGTGATCGATGACGTCGTTCGCAGCGCAGCGACCGCATTCGAAAGCTACAGCCGCTCGAGCGGCAGGCAACGGGGCGAGCTGCTGCGCGCGATCGCCGCGCGACTCGAAGCGGGCGGCGATGCGATCGTCGAAACGGCGAACCGCGAGACGTCGTTAGGCCAGCCGCGCCTGAAGGGCGAGCTCGCGCGGACCTGCAATCAGCTGCGCATGTTCGCGGCGCTCGTCGAGGAGGGATCGTGGGTCGATGCGCGCATCGATCGCGGCAAAGTCGATGTGCGCTCGATGCGGCGGCCGCTCGGACCCGTCGCCGTGTTCGGCGCGAGCAATTTTCCGCTCGCGTTTTCGGTGCCCGGCGGCGACACCGCGTCCGCGCTCGCCGCGGGATGTACGGTCGTCGTGAAGGCGCATCCTGCGCATCCGGAAACGTCGCGGCTGTCGGCGCGCGCGATTGCCGGCGCCGTTCCCCCCGGCACGTTCTCGCTCGTCGAAGGCTTCGAAGAAGGCATCGAGCTCGTGAAGCATCCGCTGATCAAAGCGGTCGCGTTCACCGGCTCGCGTCGCGGCGGACGCGCGTTGATGGACATCGCGGCCGCACGACCGGAGCCGATTCCGGTATACGCGGAGATGGGCAGCATCAATCCGGTGTTCATTCTGCCGAATGCGATGCGCCGGCGCGGCGCGGAGATCGCCGCCGCTTTGCACGCCTCGGTGACGTTGGGCGCCGGCCAGTTCTGCACGAATCCCGGGCTCGTCATCGCGGCGCATTCGAGCGAGTTTCTCGACGCGCTGGCGAAAAAAATCGACGCGACGCCACGCGCACCGATGCTCACGCCGGCGATCGCCGACACGTATCGAACAGGCGTCGGCAAATTCGCGACGATTGCAAACCGCCGCGCGTTTGTCGACGGCGGCGCCGCCCTTTTCACGACCGACACCGCCACGTTTCTCGATCGCGAAGAATTGATGGAAGAGGTCTTCGGTCCTTCAACGCTCGTCGTCGAGTCGGAGTCCCGCGAGAGAATGCTCGAAGTCGCCGGCGCGATCGAAGGTCAGCTGACCGCGACGATTCACGCGGACGACGACGATGATTTCGCCGAGCTGCTCCGGATCCTGGAGACGAAAGCCGGACGCGTCGTCTTCAACGGAGCTCCGACCGGTGTCGAGGTCGTGCCGGCGATGGTGCACGGCGGTCCGTATCCGGCAACGTCCGACGGCCGTTCGACCTCTGTCGGCACGCGCGCGATCGAGCGCTTCACGCGCTACGTCGCCTGGCAGAACGCGCCCGACGCGGCGTTGCCCGACGAGCTCAAAGAAGCGAACCCGCTTCGCATCGCGCGGCTCGAGAGCGGCCGCTGAACGTCCTTTTTTCGGACGCACCTCGCGTTTGCGAACACGTGTCGGGTCCCGGTGACGGCCGAGAACCTTCCGGCGCTCAATCATTTGATGATGATCGGGAGCATGGCGCCGCGATTGCGACACCGTGCCGGAAATGACGGCAAACTTACAGCACCGATTCGTTCACGCTCTCGCCAAGCGATGCGGCGACATTCTCGAAGTGATGGAGCGCCCCGATGATTTGCAGGCGCTCACGCGCGGTTTTCGCGGCCTGGCCAGCGTCGCACTGATGTTCGGCTACCCGGCGGTCAGTGAAGTCAGCCGTAGATGCGAAATGTTGTGCACCGCTGCGCTGGATCAGAAGCGTCCGCTCACGCCGTTCGATCGCGCGCGTCTGATCGCCGGCGTCGTCAGTATTCGTCACTTCGGTACGCCATTCGCGGTCGACTCCGGCGTCGTGAATTGAGCGCTGCCGTGGCGGTCCTTTCGACATCCGTTCGCTCGCGCCGCGTCCAGAATCCGGTCACCGCAGCGGTTTCCGGACGTCCGACCGTTCGTCACCGACCACGAGTTCGCCCCTCTTTTCAGCGGCTTACGTCGGATCGACGATCTGGAAGACGGCTTGAAGAGATGCGGGTCGCATGAAGAAGCTGTGGTGGTCATACGTCGCCCTCGCTGCCCTCGCATTGACGGCGATTTTCTCGTCGCTCCTGATCGTCCGCCAGGTCATGACCTCTCTTGGACGATCGGTTGCGTCGGCCGGGAGCGCAATCGCGCGCAGCGAGGCGAACGACCGGCTCGCCGACCTCGCGACGCAGATCGATTTGCCGGGAAATCGCGTCTTCGAGAACGGCGACGTCGCCGGCGAATCGAAACGGATGGAGCAAGCGGTCGAGGCATTCGGCTCGGCGCTGCAGAAGGCGAGGCCTGCGCTGATTG
This sequence comes from Thermoanaerobaculia bacterium, assembly GCA_035516895.1. Taxonomy (GTDB): domain Bacteria; phylum Acidobacteriota; class Thermoanaerobaculia; order Gp7-AA8; family Gp7-AA8; genus Gp7-AA10. The sequence continues at coordinate 18,280 of DATIZY010000083.1, forward strand.
CCGGGCTTCCGCGAGATCGGGCAGCGCAGGTCACGGCCGCCGTCGATGATGTGCAGCGAAGCCTCATCGAGGTTCACGCCGACGCGCACCGGATCTTCGACGTACTGGCGGCGGGCGATTTCGCGCAGGGCGCCGCGCAGATGGCGCGGATGGATGAGGATGATGCCCGGCTGCGGCGCGACATCGGGCGCGCCGATCAACTCGTTCATGCGTTTCGCGAAGAACAGATCCGTCGCGAGCGCGACGATGTCGTCGATGCCTCCTCGTATGAAACGGCGACGGCAGTCCTCATGATCTTCGCGATCGCGGCGCTCGTCGTGTATGGGCGGACCATCATTCGGCACGCCGGGACGGTCAATGATTTGTATCGTCGGGAAGAAGAGCTGCGGCGTGCGAATCTCGCGTTCGAAAATGCGATCTCCGGCGTTTCGTTCATCGATAAGGAAGGGCGCTACGCACTGGTCAGCCGCGCGATCGCCGCCGCGCTTGGGTACGACGGCGAAGAAATGATCGGGATGCCCACCGCGAAGACACTGCATCCCGATGACATGGAGACGATCCGGCGCTCGAACGACGAGTTGAAGCGCACCGGAAAGTCGGAGGTCGAGATCCGTGCGGTCGGCAAGGACGGCCGCATCGTCGACACGCGTCTCGTCCGCATCGTCTCGCGCGACGATCACGGGAATTTCCTCGGGCACTATTCCTTCGCCAAGGACATCTCCGAACAGAAGCGGGCCGAGGCGGCGCTGCGAAGAAGTGAAGAGCGCTTTCAGCTCGCGACGCGCGCCGCGAATGACGTCATCTTCGACTGGAACATCCGGACCGGCGAGGCGTGGGTCAGTGAAGCGTGGCAGGCGCAGTTCGGATACGCGTCGTGGGGCGACGTGGGATTGGCGGCGTGGTCGGACGCGCTGCATCCCGAGGACCGCGAGCGCACGCTCGCGGCGATGCAGAACGCGATCACGAGCCACCAGCACGTCGAGTGCGAGTACCGGTTGCGCCGTGCCGATGGCACGTACGCCGATGCGGTCACCCGCAGCTACGTCATATACGGCGCGAGCGGCGAACCCTTACGGATGGTCGGCGCGACCATGGACATCACGGCGCGCAAGCGTGCCGAGCGAGCTCACACCGCGCAACTGCTCAACGCGGCGGCCGACGGCATCCTGGGCATCGATTCGAACGGGCGGATCACATTCGCGAACCAATCAGCGGCGCGGATGCTCGCCTGGACTTCCGACGAGCTGACCGGAAAGAACGTCTACGAAGACGTGTTCGGCCGCTCGGCCGCCGATTCCGCGCGTGACCTTCTCATCGGCGAGACGAAACGCAGCGACAAAGAGCTGTTCTGCCGCAGGGACGGATCGACGTTCGCGGCGGAGTACGAATGCACGCCGATCCGCGATGACGGCGCCCCGATCAGCGGTGTCTTCACGTTCCGCGACATCAGCGAGCGGCGCGCGATCGAGACGATGAAAGACGAATTCGTCTCGATCGTCAGCCATGAGCTGCGCACGCCGCTCACGTCGATCCGAGGCGCCCTCGGCCTGCTCGCCGGCGGGCGCATCGGCCAGATACCGCCGATCGGCAAACGGATGCTCGACATCGCCGTGTCCAACACCGACCGCCTCGTGCGGCTCATCAACGACATTCTCGACATCGAACGGATGGAATCGGGCAAGGTCACGCTGGTCCGACAGTTCTGCGATGCGCAGACGCTGATGTGGCACGCGATCGAGTCGATGCGCGCGATGGCGGAGCGCGCCGGCGTCGAACTCGAGTGCGGCGTCTGCGATGAGACGGTTCTGGCCGACTCCGATCGTGTCGTGCAGACGCTCACGAACCTCTTGAGCAACGCGATCAAATTCTCGCCTGCAGGCTCGAAGGTCACATTGTCGGCATCTGCTGTCGACGGCAGAGTGATGTTCGAGATCGCCGATCAGGGTCGCGGAATCCCGCTGGACAAACTCGAGCTCATCTTCGAGCGGTTCCAGCAGGTCGATGCCTCCGATGCGCGCGAGAAGGGCGGCAGCGGCCTCGGTTTGTCCATCTGCCGCAGCATCGTGCGCCAGCATGGCGGCGACATCTGGGCGGAGAGCGTGCCCGGCGTCGGCAGCCGTTTCCGCTTCACGATTCCCTGCAGCGAGGTTGCGGTCCTCGAGACCGCGTCTGCCGCACGAACCGTCATGCTCTGCGATGACGATTCCTCGATTCGCGAGGCGATGTCGGCGCTGCTCGAACAGCGCGGATATCGTCCGGTGTCTGTCTCGTCGGGCAGCGAGTTGTTGAGCCGCGTCGACGAGATCGCGCCGGACGTCGTCCTGCTCGACCTTTTGATGCCGGGACTGAACGGATTCGAAACGCTCGCCAAACTCAAAGCGAATCCGCGAACGGCGGCGATTCCCGTTGTGATCATGAGCATCTTTTCGCAGAGCGCCACCGAATGGCCGGTCGGAGATCTCGCCGGATGGGTTCAGAAGCCGATGGACGAGCGAAGCGTCGTCGACGCGCTCGAGCAGGCGCTGAGCCACGACGCGCGCCGGCAGGTGCTCCTCGTCGAGGACGACGTCGATCTCGCCGGTGTGATCGCGGCCGGTTTTGCGCGTCACGGCGTCAAAACGATCCACGTCACCGGCGGACGTGCGGCCATCGCCGAGGCGAGCAAGAAGACGCCCGATCTGCTGGTACTCGACATCGCGCTCCCGGACATCGACGGATACGCGGTCATCGACTGGCTCAAGGACCACGACATGCTTCGCTCGGTGCCGGTGGTGGTGTATTCGGCGAGCGAGCCGACGCCATCGCAGCGCGACCGGCTGACGCTCGGCCCAACGCAGTTCCTCACGAAGAGCCGGATCGCGCCCGAGGAATTCGAGCGGCGCATCATTCAGCTACTCGACAACGTCACCGGTCCCGCCGCGGAGATGAGCCATGTCGCATAAAACTATACTGATAATTGATGATGAAAATGATATACGAGAAGTGGCTTCGCTGGCACTGGAGACCGGCGGCGACTTCGATGTGCTGACCGCCGCGGGCGGCGTCGCCGGTCTCGTCGAGGCGAGCGCGCGGCGTCCCGATCTGATTCTGCTCGACGTGATGATGCCGGAGCTCGACGGCCCGTCGACGTTCCGCCGTCTTCAGGAGCTCGAAGAGACGCGGCCGATCCCGGTCATCTTTCTCACCGCAAAAGTCCAGCCTTCCGAACGGCGCAAGCTCGCGGAGCTCGGCGCCCTCGGCATCATCGCCAAGCCATTCGATCCGATGCGTCTCGCGGATGAAATCGCCGCGATTGCCGGCTGGAATTGAAAGGACACGACATGATTCCCGAAACGCTTCCCTGCCCGCTCTGCAAATCACCGATCGAGATCGCCGCCGCGAAATGGTGCGACTGCCTGTCGAAGAAGCTCTCGGTCGTCTGCCCTCGTTGCCATCTGTGTTTCTGCAAGCTGCAGAAGTTCGCGATGGAGCCGGAGTGGACCGCCGCGCTTCGCGAGCTGCTCGAGCGGCAAACGGTCGAGAAGTTCCGGCGCGCGCTTGCGGCCTCGGAATCGAAGGTCGCACACGCGCAGACGGTGCTCATCGTCGACGATGACGAGGAGATCCGCCTCATCGCTGAATACACGGTCGCGCGGATGGGATACCGCACCTTCACGGCATCGGACGCCGAGGAGGCGTTGAAGATGGCCGCCGAGGTGCGGCCGGACATCGTGCTGACGGACGCGCTGATGCCGAAGATCGACGGCCGCGAGCTCTGCCGGCGGCTGAAATATCTCGATCCGAAGATGAAGGTCGTCGTGATGAGCGCGCTCTACACGAGCACGCGATATCGCGTTGAGGCGATCCACGACTTCCGCGCTGACGAGTACCTCGCGAAGCCGATCAACTTCAAACGGCTGCGCGAAGTCCTCGAGCAGCTGACGGCGAAAGCGGCATGACGATCGCCGAGCTGCAGGAACGCTTCGTCCGCGCGCTGGCGCAGCGCTGCACGGACATCGCCGATCTCATCGACGACGGGAACGACCTCGAGCGCCTGATGCGCGGCTTTCACAGCCTGGCCGGAATCGCCGGAACCTACGGCTACGACGAGGTGACGGAGGTCAGCCGCGAATGCGAGCTCTGCTGCGCATCGGCGATCGAGCAGGCGCGGGCGCTGAACGCGGCCGACCGCGCGCGCCTCATCGCTGGAATCGAGGCCATCCGCCGTTACGCCGTCCGGTCGAACTAGCTCAGCGCGTCTGAACGCCGATGCGCACATCGGCGGTGTCGCGTCGGCCGTTCGTGTCGATGGTGCGCGCCGAGACGTGCAGGGACGCGCCCGGCAACAGCGCCGTCGGAATGCTCCAGCGCCTGACGAAATGGAAGCGGAGGTATTTGCCGGCAGCGATCGACGACGGATAGCCGCGCTCCGTGATCGCCGAAGCGGGCAGAGTCTGCGAGCGGATGACGATTGTCCGGAACGCGATCGCCTCGACCGTGAAGTCTTCGATGCGGACGTCGACGCCGCCCGCTTCCCGCATCACGATGTCGAAGTCGAACTCGTAGAGGTTGTCGCCGACCTGCCGGGCGATCAGCGGATCGGGATCGGTATCGAGCACGAGATGCCCTCGAACGGGAACCGGCGTTTCCTTCGGCATCGCCGCGCATCCATAGACGATCAGGAGTACCGCGGCGCTAGTACGCCATGCCTTCATCATCGAGACCGAAATAGTGGCCTAACTCGTGGATGACGGTGTCGCGGATCTCGCGCTCCGCCTCGCGGCGGCCGCGCGTGCTGCGCAGAATCGGGCCGCTGAAGATCACGACCTGATGGGGGAGCGGCGGATGGTTTCGAAAGACGCCGAACAGCTCGCCGTCTTCGTCCTCGAGCAGAGCGAGATCCTCGTCGTTCGGCTCCGGCTCGACCAGCACGACGACGTTGTCGAGGAGTTTCGCGAAGCGGGGAGGCAGCTCCCGGAGAGCGCGTTCGACGATCGATTCGAATTCGCGATCAGAAATCACGACGAGTGACCGGTGGCCGGTTCCCGGTTTTCCGGAGGAGATGCCGGTGACCGGTCAACGGTCACCGGCAACTTCCTACCAGCCTGGAATGATGTTGAAGCCGAACGTCCATCCCTGCGTCGGGCGCTGGAACGGCTTCGCCCAGTAGAACTCGAGCGGGATGTAGCTGAGCAGCAGACGCGCGCCGCCGCCGACGGAGAGCGACGGGATGCGATCGGTGCTGTTGCCGTTCGTCGTGATCGAGAACTTCGGATGATCGCCCGGCGACCAGGCGATGCCGGCGTCGGTGAAGGCGAACAGCTCGGTCGGGATGAAGCCGCTGATCAGGCCCCACTCGCGCGTTCCGAACAGAGGCACGCGCACTTCGAAGTTCGCGACCGCGATCCTCGATCCGATGAGGCGGTCGAACACCGGGCACGCGGTCGGATTGGAAGGCGAGGTCACGCATTCGCTCGGCCCGATCGATCCGATGTCGTAGCCGTGCACGAGCGACGGATCGCCGATGTAGAGCGGCTGAATCTCGCCGTTGTTCGCGTCGCGTCCGTACCGGCCGTAGGAAATGCCGCGGATCGCGAACGTGACCGGCCGCACGAAAAAGTAGTGGCGGTAATCGATGAGCGCGGTGTTGAAGTGCAGATCTCCGGTGAGGGTATCGAGTTCGTAGCGGTACCGCGAGCCCATGATCGGCGAGAGGAAGCCGAAGATCGAGCTGTCGTGCACGTACGCCGCGGACGCGCGCGCGAGGTTGAACGCGAAACCGCCCTGGAGCGGGACCTTGTTGTCGTCGATGATGTTTCCGCCGGCATCGATCGTGGCCGTTTCCAGCGTGCCGCGCAGGCTCTGGCGCTGCGCGCCGGCGGAGAACTCGACGCGATTGAGCGTGCTGAACGGATACTGCAGGATCAGCGACATGTCGTCGTAGCGGCTGATGTCGACTTCCTGCTGAATCACCTCGTTGCCCTGAGTGTCGAACCCCGCGCCCGCGAAGACGCTGACGTAGGGCAGGTGCGTGTAGTCGACGCCCCAGTTCCAGCGGTGCGCCTGATTGAGATAGAAGACTTCGCCCGCGAGCTGATCGGCGAATGTGCCCACCCCCGCCGTTCCGGTGCCGCCGCCCTCGAAGCTGACGCCGACATTGTTTTCGCCGAGGACGTCGCTGAAGTACGCGCTGACGCTGCCGGCGACGCCGGTGCCGTACGAGCTCACGCCGACGCCGACCGTCGGCGGGCCGAGGTAGGCGAGGTGCAGCGCATTGCTAACCGACACGGTTTGGAACTGCGTGTTCTCGGGGAGAAGTCCCGCTGCCGGCTGCTCGAGATATGCCGTGATCGCCGATCCCGTTCCGCGCAGGGGCGGCAACTGCGCCGCGCGCGAGGCCTCCGCAGGAAGCGCGGTCGTCATCGTCGGACCGCTCGTCGACGGCGAGAGTTTGTAGATGTTGTAGTTGTCGTCCTCGTAGAGTGAGAACGCGATCTCGCCGGTGCCCGGCGAGACGCTCAGCGTCGGCGACATCTCCGTGATGCCCGAAACGCCGGTCTGCACGTGCGTGATGCGCTCGATGTGCGAGTCGCTGAAGTAGTAGCGATACACATCCGGCACCCCCTCGGCGTTGGAGACGAAGTAGACGCTCTGGCTGTCGGGCGCGAATTGCGGATCGATGTTCCTGCAGTTGCGGAACAGCGGCAGCACCTGAATCGCGCCCGTCGAAAGGTCGACGGTCCCGATGCCCATGCCGGTGAAGTGCAGTTGCTCGAGGTCGCCTTCTCCGCGATCGGTCACGAACGCGAGCGTGCGTCCGTCCGGCGAGAACGCCGGCTCCATGTCGGCATAACGATCGTTCGTGAGGCGCCGCACCTGGTTCGTGTTGAGATCGAACAGGAACAGATCGCTGACGCCGGTCTGCTGGCCGGAGAGCGCGATGGTGTGTCCGTCCGGCGACCACGCGATGTTGTTGATCGCGTCGATGCCGGGGATGCGGACGTCGCGATAGTGGCCGCCGTCGACGTTGACGATTCCGAGGTAGTTGTCGCCTTTCTCGAAGACGACGAAGGCGAGCTGTTTCGAGTCGGGCGACCACGCGCCGGCGGAGTCGATGAACCGGAGCGATTCGAAGTGCTGGTTGCGCGTCGCCGATTGCAGCCGCCGGATCACGCGGCCGGTCGCGGCGTCGGCGAGGAAAAGATCGATGTCGAACACGTCGCGCGTGGACAGGAACGCGATGTAGCGCCCGTCGGGACTGTACGCCGGACCGAGGTTCAGGTAACCGCGCACGCCTTGTTTGCTGCCGATGAGCGGAGCGCCGAGCGTGAAGGGACGGTCTTCCACGACCGGGTTGTACATCTCGCGCGCGGACTCCTGCCAGTCGATGAAGATCTGCTTCGCGGGAATGCCGGTCGCGCGCTCGAAGGCCGCTTCGGGACCGACGCTTCCGGCCGCGAGGAACAGCCGCACGACGGCGTCGTCGCCGAATCGTCCGCCGATGTAGGCGAGCAGCGCCTGGCCGTAGCGATACGGGAAGTAGTACGGATCGCGCGTGAGTTTTTTCAGATCCGGCATCCGATTGTGAATCGTCGCGTCGCGGATCCACATCGCGGTGAGCGGATCGATGCGCCCTTTTGAGAAATACTCGGCCATGCCTTCGACGAGCCACAGCGGAAGCTGGTCGAGGTTGAAGCGGCGCCGGTTGTTGGTCATCGACGCCGCGATGTCGAACTGGAAAACGTGAACGAGCTCGTGGCCTAACACGTGATCGTTTTCGGCGTAGTCGCCCGTCAGCGGGAGTACGACGCGGTTCATGAACGGGTCAGTGAAGCCGCCCGTGCCCTCACCGATGATGTCGGGAGTCGTGGTGGTCTGCTGGAAGTCCGCCGGATTCGCGTAGAGCACGATCGGCTTGTGCGTGAACGAGTGGTTGAACACTCGCGAATAGCGCGCGTACCAGCGCTCCGCCTGGCGGCCGATGTCGTTCACGACGTCCGCTTCGCGGTCGTAGTAGTAGATGTCGAAGTGCTCGGTCTTCAGGATCTTGAAGTCGAAGCGCTCCCACTGGACTTTGTTTCTGCCGAAGTACTGCGCGTTGGCCGTGGACGCAATGACGAGGACGGAAAAGAGGATGACTACCGCTTTACGCATCGAGCTTCACCTCGGGGATTTTGACTTCTGTTACCGGCGCAATTGCAAGCCGCCGGCTGCAAATCTGCTGCCCTGCGGATGCTACTCCGGTTCAGCCCGGCGCGTTGAATGTCAGCGGTCAGCGGCGTGCAACATTTTGAAAGCGTGCGTCCATGAGCCGGTGAGGATCCCGTGCAGGACCCATGTTAGGCACATCGGCTCGAGGTAACGCGCGCTCTCGATGCCGCCGATGTCGATCACTCCCCAGCCGAAGTCTTTGCAGATTTGCGACACGCTCTTCTTCGCGTCGGCGTCGTTGCCGCAGAGGAACATGTCCGGCGGGCCGCCGGGCAGCTGCGGCTTGAAGAACAGCGTGTTGCCGACGGTGTTGAATGCCTTGACGACGCGCGCGTCCGGCAGCCATCGCTGCACGCGCTCGCCCAGCGAGTCGGAGTGGCCGATCGCGAGGCGCGGCGGCGCGCCGGGCGCGAATTCGAGCGGATTCGTTGCGTCGATCACGATCTTGCCTTTGAAGTTCGCCGGCCCGGCGATGCGCAGCGCGTCCTCGGTCGCGGTGCCGAGAGTGGCGATGACGATGATCTCGCCGAAGCGCGCGGTGTCCTCGAAGGTGGCCGCGCTGGCGCCAAATTCGGACAGCTTCGCGGGATTGCGCGATCCGATTCTGATTTCGTGACCGAGCGCGATGAATGCGCGCGCGAAAGACTTGCCGACGTCGCCTGAGCCCACGATCCCGATCTTCATGGGGCGGAGTTTATCGTTTCCGAACGATTCACCAACACAGGGAGCGGCGCATTCGTCTTGCGCGCACCGCGCGGCAGGTGAAGCGACGCTCTCAGCCGGCCGGCAACCTGCGAGGCCGCCGCTCCGAACGAGGTTTCACACCCGCAGGCGCGGCACCATGGCGAGTTGCGGCCGCTCGACGATCGCGTCCGGCAGCGCCTCCGCGGCAACGGGACGGCTGAAGTAGTACCCCTGTGCGCCGTCGCACCGCCGCCGCTTCAGCGCGGTCAGCTGATCCTCGGTCTCTACGCCTTCGGCGACGACGCGCAGGCGAAGGCTTCGAGCGATCGCGATCACGGCCGAAACGATCGCGGCGTCGCCGTCGCTGCGATTCATGTCGCGCACGAACGACGCGTCGATCTTCACGCACGTGATCGGGAATCGCTTCAGATAATTCAGTGACGAATATCCAGTACCAAAATCATCAATCGAAATACTCACGCCCAGGTCGCGAAGGGCGTGCAACGTCTCGATCGTGGCTTCCGCGTTCGCCATGGCCGTGGTTTCGGTGATCTCGATCTCGAGCGCCGTCGCGTCGAGGCGCGTGTCTTCGAGCACGCGGCGCACGCTCTCGACGAGGTCCGCCTGCTGGAACTGTCGCGCCGACAGATTCACCGAGACGCGCGGCAGATTCAGTCCCGACTGACGCCACGCGCGCATCTGCGAGCACGCGGTGCGCAGAACCCAATCGCCGATGGGCAGAATCAGCCGGCTCTCCTCCGCGACCGGAATGAACGAGCCGGGGAACACGAGGCCGCGCTCCGGGTCGTTCCACCGCACCAGCGCCTCGGCTCCAATGACTTTGCCTTCCGAGAGGCTGAACTGCGGCTGGTAGTGCAGGACGAGCTGATCCTCATTGATCGCGCGGCGCAACCGTGTCTCGAGCGACAGGCGTTGCAGCGCGCGCCCCTTCATCTCGTCCGTGCAGAGCTGATACGTGTTGCGTCCCGATTCCTTTGCCCGGTACATCGCGCTGTCCGCGTTGCGCAGCAGCGATTCGGGATCGTTTCCGTCGACGGGATAGAGCGCGATTCCGATCGACGCGGACACTTCGATCGACATCTCACCGACCGTCAGCGGCTTCTGCACCGCGGCGATGATTTTTTCGGCGACCGTGATCGCATCTTCGGGATGCCGCAGCTCCGACAGGATGATCGTGAATTCGTCGCCGCCGAGCCGCGCGACCGTGTCTTCCTCGCGAACACAGCTGCGCAGGCGGCGCGCCATCTCGAGCAGCAGCTCGTCGCCGGCCGTGTGTCCCAGCGTGTCGTTGATCGTCTTGAAGTGATCGAGATCGACGAACATCACCGCGAGCGGCTTCCCGCTGCGCCGCGCGTGTGTGAGGTTCTGCGTGAGGCGGTCCGTGAACAGCTTTCGGTTCGGAAGGCGCGTGAGCACGTCGTGATAGGCATGGAACTCGATCTGTTCCTCCGCGCGCTTGCGGTCGCTGATGTCGGCGACGGTCATGTGAATGCGATCGCCGACGAGCGTGAGGTTCTGGAGGACGTACAGCGAGCCGCCCGATTTGCGGCGCAGCTCCGTCTCGATGCTGTTCAGCGTCTTCGCGCTCTGCAGCATGTGCTCGATCTCCGCGCGCTCGACGGGACGCTCGTACAGCAAGGCGATCTTGTTGCCGATCAGCTCCGCCCGTTCGTACCGGAGCATCGACGCGAACGTGGCGTTGCAATCGACGATCTCACCATCGAGCTTCGTCACGCAGACGCCCGCGGCGTTCTGCTCGAAAAGCAGCCGGTAGCGGTTCTCCGAGTCGCGCAGCGCGTCCATGGCGCTCTGCAGCTGCCTCTCGTTCTCCCTCCGCTCGCGGATGTCGCGGCCGATGAGCACCGCGCCGGTGGCCTCGCCATGCTGCATCACCGGCGCGATCGACAGCATCATCTCGACGCGTTCATTGTTTTTCGCCAGGAAGGTGCGCTCCTTCGTCTTGCTCGCGGCGACGCGCAGGTTCATCGTCGAGGAGTCGCCTTCCGGATCGTCGATCAGCTCTTCGATCGAGCGTCCCACGAGCTCGCGCGGCGCGTAGCCGAGGACCGCCTCCGCCGCGCGGTTGGCGAACTGGATCCGTCCTTCGCCGTCGCAGACGAAGAGCGCGTCGGCCATCGTGCTGATGATTTCCTGAGACGCGAGCGACGGCGTGAGCGCGACGAGGTCGTAGCGGCGGAATATCACCGCGACGATGCAGACAAACCCGAAAATCGGCGCGTATCCGAACGGATAGACGCTGATCCCGAACTTCGGCAGGTAATCGACACAGCCGAGGTACGCGACAGCGAATGCGATGAGCAGCAGGCGAAGGCGCCTGCGCTCCACGCCGCGCGCCGCCGGAAATACCCGGACGATCTCGACGAGCGCCGCGACGAGATAGCCGAAGAAGTACGCGAGGAACGGGATGGCGACCGCAACGCGATACTGCGGGTAATAGCCCCACCAGAACCGCTCCACGCGCACGACCAGAAAGCTCGTGCTGATCGCGGTGATGCTGAAGAACTCCGCGAGGGCCCATCCGATCCACACTGCGATCTTGCGCTGCGGATACATGTGCAGCATCTCGATCGTGAAGTGATAGATGCCGATCCCGATCACCGGCACGCCGAGGTATGCGATGCGCGACCATAAGAGCGCGCGGGCAGCGTCGGTGGTTGTGTACATCAGCGTGAACGCGATCAGCCACACCGAGCACGCGGCGGCGAGCACGGCGAACGCCAGCGTCACGCGCGAGATGCGGTGGCGGAGCACGTTCGCTCCGAACACGATCATCAACAGCGACGTGAGCGCGGTCGGGACGGCGGACGGCGAAAGGCCGTGCTGAAGAATTTCGAACATTAGGGTGTGAGGTGGATCCCGAAGTTATTGTGCGGTACTTTGCCGCGCTTTGTCGAGGCGCGCGACGTCGGCCTCTGCGGCGATGTAACCGAAAGAAAACGCCTGATTTCCGCCTAAAACTCGGTTCCACAAAGGAAGCGCCCGGTCCGTCTCGCCGTTGACGAATCGCCAGTTTCCGACGCCGTACAGCACCGTCGCGCCGTCGGTGGTGTCTGCGTCCTGCCTCGCGAGCTCTTCTGGAGCGATTTCGCCGCCGTACATCAGCAGCAGCTTGTGATACGCGATGTTTTGCTTCACGTCGAGGTCGCTGCTGATCGGCTCGAGGAGCTTCTCGGCTTCCTGCTGACGCCCGAGGCGGCGAAGCGTGACGTACGCCCAGTTCGTCGCCGCGACGAGATCGTCGGGATCCTTCGCGAGGCGAATGCATTCGCGATAGGCGACGAGCGCGCGATCGAAATCGCCGGCGAGGTAGTTTGCCAGACCGAGGTGGTAGAGGATGTCGCGATTGTCGCGGTCGAGAAGATTCGCCGTTTCGAGATCGGCGGTCGCCTCGCGAAAACGGCGGACGTTGATGCAGCGATGGCCGCGCGCGAGGTAGAGGCGGGCGTCGTTCGGATGCGCTCGAATCGATTCGCCGAGCACATCGATCGCCTCGCGATAGCGGCCGAGGTCAGCGAGACGATCGGCGACTGCGAGCGCGGCATCGGCATCGGCGCTGTTCGCTTCGAGCTCGCGCTGCGCGCCGGCGAGCGCATCCTCGCGCTCCTTCTCGACGTCGGCCCGAAGCTGCGGCGGATGCAGGGGCTTACCGAGAAGCGAGATCGCTTCGACGTCGGGCGGCAGGTACTGCTCGGAGTCGGGCAGCGGCGGCGGCTGTGCCGGTTGCGATGCGCAGCCGGCGCACAGCACGATCGTCGCCGCGAAAATTCGTGCTCGCGTAATGATGCAAAATTCTAGCGCGGCCGCTCTTCTTCGCGCGTGACCTCGCGCACCGTGCTCACCGGGCGCGCGACGTCGGTCGTGGTGCCGGCAAGGTCCTCGAACAGCGCGCGATAGTGCAGCATCGCCTGCCGCAGATCCTCGGTTGAAGCGGCGCCGCGGCCGTGCCGGTCGATAATGCCGTGCCCTGCGCGATAGTGCTCGACGACGCGCGGATGCTTGACCGACAGCAGCTCCGCGTACCGTTCGAAGTCGGCCATCGGATAGCCGCGTGTGCGCATGACGGACGTGATCAACTCGTCCGCTTCGACGACGGCGGTCGTCGGCCGCTCGACGAAGTGCGTCTCGATCGCTTTCCAGTCGGCGGCGAAACGGTCGCGCTCCGCCGGTGTGAGCGCGCGGATCTCGAATGCCTTCGCCTCCTCCGCGCGCGCGATGAGCTGATCCTCTGCTGCCGTTCGGCTGCCCGCCTGCCGCACGGTGCGGTCGTACTCCGTGCCGAAATGCTCGCGCAGCTGCTGCGTCTTCGAGCGGCGGGCGGCGACCGCCAGCGCGATGGCAATGATGACGACGACCGCGATTCCGATCGCAAACATGATCACTTGCGGATTCATCGAGTCCTCCCGCGTCCGTTCCCGCAATTCGCGTGCCCTGGTTTTCTTTTCGGCGGCTGTCGCGTCGAACTGCACATGAAACGGCTCGACCCGCGGCTTTACCAGATCGGCGCGCTCGCGCTGCTGCTGCTTTACGGGCTCACGGCGCTCGAGTTCGACATCACCGCATCGCGCTGCGCGGTCATTCTCGTGACCGCGATCACAACGCAGGCGATCTGCTCGCGGATCTGGAACGTGCGCTTCGATCCGCGCAGCGCCGCGATCTCCGGCTTGTCGCTGTCGCTTCTTCTCCGCAGCAATTCGATCTTCGTTCTCGCCGCGGGCGCGGTGGTCGCCGTCGCGAGCAAGTTCACGATCCGCTGGCGCGGCAAACACATTTTCAATCCGACGAACGGCGCGATCGTGGCGCTGCTCATCGCCACGCCGAACGCGTGGGTGTCGCCGGGTCAGTGGGGCAGCCTCGCCTTCTTCGGCTTTCTCTCCGTCTGCCTCGGCGGCCTCGTGGTGAATCGCGCATCGCGCAGCGACGTGACCTACGCGTTCATGATCGCGTGGGCCGCGGTGCTCATCGGACGCTCGCTCGCCGTCGGCGAACCGATGACGATCCCGCTGCACCGCATGGAAAGCGGCGCGCTTCTGCTGTTCACGTTTTTCATGATCTCCGATCCGAAAACGACGCCCGACTCGCGCGCCGGACGGATTCTCTTCGCCGCGATCGTCGCTGCCGGCGCCTGGTACATCCAGTTCAAGCTGTTTCGCACGAACGGTATTCTGTGGTCGCTCGCCGCGTCCGCGCTGCTCGTGCCCCTCATCGACGCTCTGCTTCCGGCGGAGCGCTATTCGTGGTTCGTCGTTCGTGGTTCGGGGCTCGGACCACAAATCAGAAACCACGAACCACAAATCGAAGGAGGTCTGTCATGTCCCGCCGCCTGATGATTCTCGTCCTCTTCGCAGCCGCAAATTCGTACGGCTTCTGCGGCTTCTACGTGGCGAAAGGCGACTCGAAGCTTTTCAATCGCGCTTCGCAGGTCGTCCTCGTCCGCGACGGCGATCGTACCGTGATGACGATGAACAACGATTTCCGCGGCGAGCCGCGCGATTTCGCCGTCGTCATTCCGGTCCCGACCGCGATCACGCGCGAGCAGATCCACGTCCCCGACCGCGCAC
>DATIZY010000084.1:0-10680 GCA_035516895.1 Thermoanaerobaculia bacterium
TGCCAATCGCTCAGATCGGGATAGAACAGATCGATTCCCGGGCCGTTCGCTGATCCGTTGCCGCTTGGCCCCGGCGGCTGAACTTTGTTGCCGTCGATCAGCGCGTTGGAGGTGAGTGTGCCTCCCGGAGCCTGAGTCGGCTTCGGCCTGAGCGTTGCTTCGAGGCCCTGCGCCGTTCTCGGCGTGCGGGTCGAAAACGGGATTGACGAGGTCCCGCCCCGCAGTGCCCACGTGAGCGCGATCCCGCCGTTATTGGCCTCGGAGATCGTGTTGTTGCTGATCGTCGGCGAAAAGTCGACGTTGACGTTTCCGCGACCGAGGAGCGATGCCGGTACGCCGATCGCGACATCTCCGACCGTCGCGAGGGAGTTTCCTGTGATCGAAGGCTGAATCGTCATTTGGGCGCTGGACGAAGCAGCGGCGGCGACCAGTAGCGAAATGCCTTCCGAGGTCATGTTGCTGATCGTGTTGCCACTGATCGTCGGAGAGATGGTGACCTGCGAGTCGCCGAACGCTCCCAGAAGGATGCGCATGAAGACGGCGCTGTCTCCGCCGGTCATCGAGGGATTGTTCCTAATCTGCGGCGCGACGCGCTGCGTGGCCGACGACGAAAGGCTGTCTCCGGCAAGCGTGAGCCGGATCGAATCGCCTGCCACTCCGGAGAATGTGTTGTTCGAGATTGTCGGCGAGACCTCGACGTGGGAGGATTCTTCCTGGCTCGACACGGATAGCTCGATCGCGATTCCGTCGGTGCCGCCGGTAAATGAATTGCCGCTGATCGTGGGAGTGAGCGATGCACTCTCGCTGCCGGAAAGGACTGCTTCGGTACCGCTCAATTCGATTCCGGTCGCGTTGTTCGTGAACGTGTTGCCGGAGATCGTCGGCGCGAGACTGAGGGGTGGTGCCAGACCGTTCGTTGTCGACGCGAAGGCGATGCCTTCCGTGAGCGTGTCGAACGTGTTGCTTTGAATGTTCGCGTTGAATTGGCCGGCACCGCCGTTCCACTGCACGAGAATGCCGTCGGCGGAGCCGATGGCCGAGGCGAAATTGTTGTTGTCGATCTGCGGCGACATGTTGTTTGCGCCGAGATCGAAAAACATGATGTCCTCGTCAAAGAGGGTCGTGCCGTTGCGGAGGCTGAAACCGCTCAGCCGCGTGGTCGGTCCGAGGTCCGTGCCGCTGTTTTCGAAGAGGGCGTTATCGAGGCCCGTGACGGCGCCTTGTCCATCGATTGTCGAACTTGCCGGTCCGGCGCCGACGATTGCCACGCCGTCCTTGAGATGCAGCGGGAACGTCTCGCCCGACAGCGCGTCGTAGATTCCCGCCGCGGCGCTGATCGTATCGCCGCTGAGAGCGACGGAGAGCGCGTGCGTGATCGTCCTGAACGGCGATCCGGCAATTCCGGGGTTCGTATCGAGACCGGTGTTCGGATTGACAAACCAGGTCGCCGCGAACGCTGACGGCCCGCCGAACGTCAGAACGAGCGCGAGCCACACTCCGATGAAGCGGCGCAGCGCTCCCCATTCCGAAGGCGGCGTGATTAGCCGACGGCCCATTCCAAATTTGACGTGAGGCGCGGCGAATTTAACCCGCGCGTTAGCGTCGGGTCAAGATCAATTGTGAGAATTTGACGGAAGGAAGCCGCGCAAGTGCTCGTCCCTCGCCGCGGCCTGACGGACGTCGTTTCCACCGTGCTCGATCCCCTGGCGTACGGCGTCCCGCGCCAGTGTCTCGTTCCCGAGTTCCATCTGCAGCCGTGCGACCTGAAGCCACGCAGCGGGCTGCACGCGGGTGAGCTGCTCCCAGATTTTCAGCGCTTCCGGTTTCCGGTCGAGCATTGTCAGCACGCGTGCGTACTGAACGGCCGCGGGGACGAACGACGGACTGAGCCGCAGAGCATCCTGAAAATTCGGCAGCGCGTCCGCCGGCTTCCCGCTTCGCGCCAGAAGAACGCCGAGGTTGTACGCGGCTTCGACGTTCGTCGGCTCGGCCTGGCGCGCGCGTGTGACGCAGCGGATGGCCTCGTCGCGATTTCCCATCCGATCGTAAAGGGCGCCGAGGTTGTTCCAGCTCATCGAGTGCCCGGGATCGAGCTTGATCGATTCTTCGTACAGCTTTTTCGCGCCGTCGGGATCGCCGAGACGCTCGACGACGACCGCGAGGTTGTACGTGAGCGCCTGGCTCGTCGGATCGTGTTCGTGTCCGTCGCGAAGCACGGCAAGCGCTTCGCGCAGTCTGCCCGCGCGGTTGAGGCAATTTCCGAGACCGGAGATCGCGGTCGACGAATGCGGATCGAGACTCACCGCGCGGCGGAACATCGCTTCGGCGTCCGCAAAATGATTTTCGTCGATGAGGACATCGCCGAGCGCTGCGCAGGACTCGGGACTCTCCGGAGTCAGCCGCATCGCCGTGCGTGCGTACGCCTCGGCCTCCTGGAAATGTCCCATGTCGCGCAGAATCCGGCTCGCGCCGAGGTACCCGTTGTCGCGCTCCGGATCGATGTCGATCATGCGGCGATACGTCTCGAGCGCGCCGGCGCGATCGTTCAGCTTCGCCTGCACGTTGGCCATGGACGCCATCGCCACGACGTTGTCGCGGTCGACCGCGAGAACTGCGCGCACCATCCCGGCGGCGCGCACATATTGATGTTGCCGGATCGCTTCCTGCGCCTGCTCGAATTCGTCCCAGACATTGATTCGAGTCTTTGCATCGGGACGGGCGGCGGAGTCCTTCGTCTCGGCGCCGACGACGTAGCCGAGGGCGGCGAGCTTGCGGCGGCTCTCTTCATCGAGCTGCGCCTGGGAACTGCGGACGTGCTGCCATGGATCGCCGCGCTCGATCGCGCGCAGCTCGGCGACGAGCGGACGCGCGGAAGCGGGAATCGAATTCGCGTTGTACAAATTCGACGTCTCGCCGGTGTCGCGCCGCAGGTCGTACACCTCGGGCTCCGCCGAGTCGATGAATTTCATCTCCTGCGAGCGTTGCGCGCGCAGCTCCGCCCAGCCGAAGTTCAATCGCGGCGCGAACGATTCGCTGTACGCGACACGCGGCGGCTCTTTGCGTCCGTTCATCAAGCCGACGAGCGGAGCGCCGTCGACCTGCGGCATCGGCAGCTTCAGCAGCGCCATGATCGTCGGCACGATGTCGGCGGTGCGTACGAGCGGGTCGACGCGCCGTCCGGCGGGAACGCGCGGACCCGAAAAAAGCAGCGGCACGTGAATCGTGCTGTCGTAGACGAAGATCCCGTGCGTCTTCTCGCCGTGGTCGCCGAGGCTCTCGCCGTGATCGCCGGTCATGATGACGAGAGTGTTCCTGCGCAAGCCGAGTTTCTCCAGCGTCGCCAGCACTCTCCCCAGCTCCCGGTCCGCAAACGACACTTCGGCCTCATATTTTTCGCCCGGAAATTTCGCTCCGATATCGGGCGGCGGTTCGTAATCGGCGTGCGGATCGAAAAAGTGAACCCAGAGGAAGAACGGTTTGTCGGTCGGGCGTCCGCTCGTCAGCCAGCGAATCGCTTTGTCCGCGGTCTGATTCGCTTTGATCTCGCGGAACATGAACATCTTCTGCTGCGGTCCGCCGGAGAGATCGTCGTCGTAGACGTCGAAGCCCTGATTGAGGCCGAACTGGCGATCGAGCACGAACGAGGAGACGACAGCGTGCGTGGAGTAACCGGCGTTGCGGAGCATCTCCGCGAGCGTGACGTTGTTCGGGCTCAGGACGTACGTGCCGTTGTTCCGCACGCCGTGGTGGAAGGGGAAGAGCCCGGTCATGATCGTCGAGTGCGCCGGGACGGTCAGCGGCTGCGCGGTGATGCAGGTCGAGAACCACGTTCCCGCGGCGGCGAGCCTGTCGAGATTCGGAGTGACGTCAGCTCTGCCGGTGGCGTAGCCGACGGCATCGGCGCGCGTCGTGTCGAACGTGATCAGCAGGACGTTCGGCTTCTTGCCGAAACAGCCGCATAGGAGCAGCGCCGCCGCGAATGTCCGGAGCGAACGGGAAGGAGCGATTACTGATTTGATTTTCGGGCTTCCCTCGCCGCCTGACGATCCGCGGCTCTCTGCAGGAACGCGCGCGTCTCGGCGTCATTCGCGAAGACACGAACGCGCACGCGGTGCGCTGCGCGGCCCTCCTGCACGATCGCGATCGCCGGCAGCGGGCCCGAGGCGTTCATGCTGCTGAGCTGCTCGACCGTCAGTATGTGCGGCTGATGCGGCTGGCGCGACGCGTTGCGGATCCTGAGATTCTTCGACGGGACGTCGAGCGACGTCCCGTTCTCGAAATGAAGAGTGACCGTCGTTCCATTTTGCGCAACCGAGGCGAGGCGCTGCGGGAGGGGACGTGCGTGCTTCGGTGCGGCGACGATCGGCGCGGCAAGCGCGCAGGCAACGAGAGCGATCCACACTCTTTTCATATCTGCCTCCGGACGATTTGTCGTTGTTCGCGTCGAATCATACTCGTCATCACTTCTGCGCGGGAACGTACGTGGGAGCCTGCGTGATCTGATCGATGACCGAAGCGTAGCCGCTGATGCGGCCGTCGCCGCCGACGACCTTCAGACTGATCCGCGCGTTGTACACGTTGGACAAGCCGAAGCTCTGAATCACGGGGATCTGAACGAAGCCGTTCGCCGGCAGCGGGATTTGTGTGCTCGGCGCGACTTTCGAGTCGGGGAGGAAGAGCGAAACTTCGACCGTCGCCGGTTTTCCGGTGACCTCGACCAGACCGAGGTTCGTGCGCTCGCGCACCGAGTCTTCCGCCTGCAGGATCTGCAGCGGACCGTCGCCCTGTCCGATCGCGTCGGCGGAGGTGACAGCTGTCTGCAGCTGGCCGAACGTGCCGTTCGACGTCAGATCGTACGTGCGTCCGCTGACCTCCAGCGGCACCGGCGACGTCGTCGTAACGTGAATCGCGCCGCCGGTGTTGGTCACGCCGAAGACCGACGACAGCGTGTTGTTGAGCTGCTTGACCTCGCCTGCATTGACCGTGAATGACGTCGACTGCGGATCGCCGCTGGACGGATAGAACGTCATCGTTGTGAACTGCGGCGTTGCGGTCGGGTTGAAGATGCGCATGTCGGTTCGCCACGCGGCGAGGCCCGTGTTGAGATCGGCGACGCCGGGCAGCACGAAGTCGGCGAACGCGTTCTGGCCGAGCGGCACGCCCGGGATGAACATCGGATCGCCGCTCGTGTTGTCGATGACGGAGGCGTACGCGGAGATCTTGCCGTCGCCTCCGGTGACCTGCACCTGAATGCGGCCGTCGGGCAGAACGATGTGGTTCTGCGTGAGGAAGCCGTTGAGCTGCACGTGCTGGCCGCCGGCGAGACTCATCGGGGTATCGAGCAGCTTCT
Organism: Thermoanaerobaculia bacterium; assembly: GCA_035516895.1. Taxonomy (GTDB): domain Bacteria; phylum Acidobacteriota; class Thermoanaerobaculia; order Gp7-AA8; family Gp7-AA8; genus Gp7-AA10. The sequence goes on from DATIZY010000084.1 coordinate 5,351, forward strand.
TGCCGGATGCGTCGAAGACGGAGATCAGGACCTGCGCCGGCTGGCCGGAAGCCTCCATGAGACCGAGGTTCGTGCGCATCGCGTCGTTCTGCGCGATCTGCTGCAGTCCGAGGATTGTGGCCGCGTGCGATGAGTCGAGAGCCTTGCCGACGAAGTTCGCGAACGGGATCGCGGGGATGAACTCGCCGTACGACGCGGTGGTCGAGCTCGACGCCGCGTTGTAGGTGCGGCTTGTTGCGACCGTGGTGAAGGAGACGCTCGGGGTGGTGTCGTCCGGCGCGCCCTTCGAGGGATTGTCGAGCGGACGGATCTCGAGCGAGCCGTTCGAGCTCTCGCCAAGCGATCCGACGCCGTACCAGGTCTTGACGACGTCGTCGAGCGCCGTGGTCGTACCCGGATCCACTTCAACCTCGGTCTGCTTCACCGGCTGTGTCGTGTCGTCGGGAGTGAAGATGAGCTGGTAGTGCGCGCTCACCGACGCCGTGTTGAGGATGCGGATGTCGGAGGCCCAGCGCGAATTGACGCCGTCGAGGTGACCGGTCGAAGGAATGACCAGCGAGTTGGCAGGCGGCGTTCCGCCCGGCTTGGGCGTGACCGGCGTGACGAGGCTGATCGACACCGGCGCGCCGACCGCCGTGACACCGTTGGCGACGATCGAACCGGAAGATGGCGTGGTGACGATCACGTGCACCGTGCCGGTGTGCGTGCCGTCCGTGAGCGCGGTCGGATCCGCGAGCACCGTCAGATCGATGCCTTCGGGCGGAAGAGTGCCGCTCGATGGCGTGACGCTCTTGAGCCAGGGCTGCTGCGGATCGAGCGAGGCGGTGAAGGGGAACGCGCCGCCGGGGATTCCGGCGATGTGCACGACGATTGGCACGAGTGTCGTGTTACCGGCGGGAACGCTGACGTTCGGATTGCTCGGCGATGTGACGGGCGAGAGCACGATGCGGACGACGACCGAATTCGGACCGAACGCGTTCGCGCACGGGATGAAAACGCGAACGCGGTAGTAGAACGCGGTTGGCGTCGTGGCCGGATGCTGGAAGTGAAGCGTCGTTCCGGTGGTCGACTGTGTGGTCGCGTTGGTGAACGACGGGTTATCGGCCTCGTCGGCCTCGTACTTCGTCGCGCCGGCGACGCTGTCCCAGAAGAGATCGTAGCCCTGGCCGGAATCGGCCTGGCCGACGATCGAGGGAGTCGTGGTCACCGACGGATCGCAGCCGTTGAAGGTCGCAGTCTGTGATGTCAGCGAACCGCACGGAGCGGCGAGCTCGGCGACGACGTACCAGTCGACCGGACCGTTGGGCACGGGAACCGGACCGAAGGTCGTTGCCGTGGTTGTGACGACGAGGCCGCCGTTGACGAAGAGCTGGTAATCCTTCGCGCCCGGCACCGCGCTCCATGAATATGTGGCGGTGTTGTTGACCGTGCCGCTCACCGGGCTGCTGAGAACAGGCGGCGCGGTGGGGCAGGTCGCAGTCGTGGTGAATGTGATGCAGGCGGTAGTCTTCGGCGCGCAGGCGGCCGACACCGCTTCGACGCGCCACTGGTACGTCGTTCCGGGCTGCAGTCCGGCGTACGGCAATGACGTGCCCGCGGTGCTGGCGAAGAACTTCGAGCACGCGTTCGGGCCCTGCACATCGAGGTAGACGGTGTACGAGGCTGCACCGACGTCGGTCCACGTGAGGGTTCCGCTCAGCGGCACGTTGGTGCTGCCGTCGGCGGGAGCGGCGATCGCCGGAGCGGAGGACGGACAGCCGGTGCTGAGCGTCGCGCTGCCGGAGTTGTTCGCGCTGTTCGGATCGGTCGTGGCCGTGGTTGCCGTGGCGGTGTTCGTTATGGCGGTCGTCGTTCCGGCCGCGACGGTGTAGGTCGCCTGAACCGTCGCGGTCTGCCCGGCGGTCATGTTGCCAAGTGAGCAGGGGAAGCCGCTGCATGCGCCGGTGACGGAGACGAGCGACAGGCGAGACGGCGTCGGGTCGTCGAGCGAGACGCTCGCGGCGTCGGACGGGCCGTTGTTCCTCACGGCGATCGTGAAGGTCACGTTGGAGCCTGGGTTCGCCGACGCCGGGCCGCTCTTCGTGACGGAAATGTCGGCGTTCTGCGTGATCACCACGGTGGCGGTAGAGCTGTTGTTGCCCGGAGTCGGGTCGTTTGTCGTCGTTGAAACAGTGGCCGTGTTGGCCACGGTGCCGGACGCGTTCGACGCCGTCGAGTACGTGACGGCGAAGGTGATGCTCGATCCCGCGGTGAGCGTTCCGATGTTGCAGGGAGCGACGTTCACGCAGCCGACCGGCGGCGTCGATGTCATCGAAACGAACGTCAGGAAGGGGGGCGTTGGATCGTTGAGGACGACATTCTGGGCGTCAGACGGTCCGTTATTCGTCACGCTGATCGTGTAGGTCGCGTTGCCTCCGGCGATGATCGCCGCCGGCGGCGTTTTGACGACTTGCACGTCGGCAGCGGCGTTCACGGCGACGCTTCCGGACAGCGAATCGTTGCCCGAAGTCGGGTCGATCGCCGAAGTCGTGGAGACGGTGGCTGTGAGCGTCATCGTCCCGGCCAGGGCCGGAGCGGTCGTTGCAACTGTGAATGGCGCTGATGACGTGGCGGCGAGTCCGCCGAAGGTGCATGTCGCCGTCGTCGAGGAAGTTTGTGAACAGGGGCCGCTGGCATTCAGAGTTCCGTTTGCGAGCGTCAGGTTCACCATGTACGACGCGACATTGCTCGGGCCATTGTTCTGCACCGTGACGGTGTAGGTAACCGGTCCTCCAGCGTTCGCCGGATTTGGCGCGCCGCTCACGGAGGTCACCGCAAGATCCGCGGTGATCACCGCGGCGAGCTGCATCGTCGTACCGGTGTAGCTCTTCGTGTACGTTCCGCCGGCGAAACTGAGATTGCTCGTGGCGAAGTCGCCGCTGCGCGATGTGAAGGTGAGCGGGTTGAACGTGTCGCCGTTCGACGGCGTGTAGCCGGTGATCGTGTTCAGCGTTCCGTCGAGCGTCGCGAGGCCATTGACGGCGAGGAGATCGTACGTCGTTCCCGGCGTCGCCGGGCCGTCGAGATCGAGGTTCAGAATGCCGTTCGAGGTCTGCGTGTACGGACCGTTGATGGTGATGGAGCCGGGCGAGGATCCCGGATTCAGATTGCCGTCATTCGTGACCGGCACATCGACGCTGCCGTTGCCGTTGAGCGTCGCGCCGCTGCTGTTGGTGAGAAGGTACGTTCCGGGGGGAACGGGACCGCCCGAGAGCGAAAGCGGCTGAGAAGATGCGAGCGTGAACGTGCCGCCGTTTGTAATCGAGCCGCCGGGATACGTGATCGTGAGGGCGTTCGCTCCGTTGTAGGTTGCCGTTGCACCCGCTGCGATCGAGAGCGGACGCTGAAGAGACATGGGTCCGGATGCGCCGCTCAAGGTCGCGGTGCCGCCTTGTACGTTCATCGTGCCGCTGCCGGTCATCGTGCCACCGTCCCAGATGAGCTGGAAGGTGGTGGCGAGGTTGCCTGTGCCCTGAACCGTGCCCGAAACGAAATCGAAAATGGGAATCGAGATGCTCGCCGGATTCAGATCGAAGATTGCTCCGTGCAGCTCGACCGTTCCGCCGCCGGTGAACGAAGCGCCGGTGTTGAACGTGTGCGTGCCGTCGCTGAAGTCGAGCGTCGCGCCTCCGCTCGTGCCGAACGAACCGGTGTGCGTCACGGCGTTCGGGCTGCTCAGTGCGAGCAGGCCCGCGCTGACCGCGACGGTGCCCTGATTCGTGACGTCGGGCGTGACGATCATCGTGCCGCCGTTGAGCACCTTCTGAAAGGCGCCGCCGGCGAATACGTTGATGCGATCCGGCGGAGGGAGCGACGCAGCCGGCCGGATGCGGCCGGCGAATGTGCCGCCGGTCGTGCCCACAGCGTCGATGTTGGCGTTCGCCTGAGCGCTGAAGTTGCCGCCGTTGTTGATGTTGATGATCGAGCTCTGGTTCAGCGTCAGCGGGTTCGTGCCGCTCCACTGTGCGGCGGCGTTGATGTTCAGCACCGTGCTGTTGAGCGTCACACCATTGGTGCTCGTGTCGATGAGCAGGCTTCCGCCGGTGTTGAGCGTCGTCGAGCCGCCGAAGATCGTGCCGCCCTGCCACTTGAACGTCGCGCCGCTGCCGATTGTCAGGCCCTGCGTCGCGTTCATGTTGGTCGTGTTTGACGGCACTCCGTCTTCGATGAATGTGAGGTTCGTGAGCGTGGTCGGCGTGTTCACGTTGAGGAACGCGCCGTTGGTGAGGTTGTACGTTCCCGGCCCGTTCAATGACGAGCCGGGCGCCAGCGCGAACGATCCGCCGTTCCATGCGAGCGTCGCCGTGTTGCTGACAGTGATCGGACCGTTGGTCTGGTTCGTGCCGAGGCCGTTGCCGGAGAGGCCGAGCGTTCCGCCGGTGACACTCAGCGCCGCTGGAGATGCGCCCTGCAGGAAGTTGCTCGTCACCTGCACGGTCCCGCCGCCCGATTTGGTCGTCGTGCCGTTGTTGACGATGCCGGAGTTCGTGTTGCCGTCACCGGCGAGAGTCGCCGCCGTGTTGAAATTGAACTGGGCGCCGCTGACGACCGAAATCTTCCCGCCCGTGGAAAGCGTCAGGAAGTTCGCCGTGTTCGCGTTGTAATTCGCGGTTCCGCTGAAGACTTGCAGGACGGTGCTGCTATCGATCGACGTCGCCGCGGCCGATCCGATGTTCAGTGTTACCGCGGAGTCGACCTGGCCGCCGCCGGTCATCAGGCCGCCGTTGAAGTTGAGGAGCGACGTGACTCCGAATTGAATACCGCTCGCCACATCGAGCGTTCCACCGTTCTCGGTGAAGTTCGCCGGCGATGACGGAGGAGGCGATGAAGCGATCTGCAGCGTGCCGGCGCTGAGCACGTACGTGCCGGTGCCGTTGAGCGCTCCCTGATTCAACGCGAACGTTCCGCCGCCGAAATTGATCGTTCCTCCGGCGGTCGTGATGTTCATCGAGCTGCCGGTTTGCGAGCCGCCGCCGTTGATGTTGAACGCACCGGCCGAGGAGTTGCTGATCGCTCCGGTGGAGGTCAGCGGGATGCTGATCGTCGAGTTTGCGCCTGAAACGGCGATGGTTCCGGCCGCACCGTTGTTGAAGCTTCCGCCCGACAGCGAACCGGTGATGGTCGAGCCGGCGCCGGTGATGTTGAAGAAGCCGCCCGAGTTCTGAATCGAGCCGCCGAGGATCACGTCGAGCGGAGCGGACGGCGAGTTGAGGTTGATCGTGCCGAAGCTGTTCACGATCTCCCAGCCGTTCGTCACGGTCATCGTCGACGGACCAACGGCGTTGAGCACG
>DATIZY010000085.1:0-17525 GCA_035516895.1 Thermoanaerobaculia bacterium
CGAATCGTAGATCTTCGAGAGAAACAGACCGTTCGGATGCGGTCGAGATCGCGTCGAAGCGGACGCCGAGTAAGATCTTGACTGCAAGGCAGTTCCATCGCACCCATCCATCCGATGATCTACGGTGAGTAGAAAAAAGGACGAAGGGCAGACCTGACCCCGATATGATCGCGAAATGATCATCGGAGCGCATTCGATCCTCTACAGCAAAGACGCCGAAGCCGATCGCCTCTTCCTGCGCGACGTCCTGAAGTTCCCCAAGGTCGATGTCGGCGGCGGCTGGCTCGTGTTCGGCTTGCCGCCGTCCGAGGTCGCAGTGCATCCGGGGAAGAATGACGAACATGAGTTCTATCTGATGTGCGACGACGTCGACGCGTTCATCGCCGAGATGAAGAAGCGAAAAGTGAAATGCAGCGCGATCCACGAGGAACGCTGGGGACGCCTGACGCAGGTCACGCTTCCCGGCGGCGGTAAGCTCGGCGTCTATGAGCCCAGACACGCCCGACCCGAAAACCCGTGAGCTGGTCGAAGGCGAGGATTTCTATCGCGAAGGGCCCTACATCGTCTTCACCAAAACGTTCCTGCTGAAGCGCGGCTACTGCTGCGAATCGGGCTGCCGCCACTGCCCCTACGGCTACGATCCCAAACGACGGAGCGATGGATAGGTCCGGCGTTCGCTGAGCGCGGATTCAGCGCCTGCGGCGGCGCATCATCCAGCCGAGAGCACGGCGCGTCGCGGGACCAACGATCGGCATCCGCAGAAGGCGATGAGATGCTTTGGCGAGGAGCCACGTGTCGAGCTCTCGCTGCCGCTCCGCTCGCGCAAGATCCTGGAGAAACGCCGCGGCTGCGCGGCTCTCGGCGAGCCACGAGTCGCTCCCGGCGGCGCTTTGATCGTCAGCGATGACCGCCTGATACAGTGCGAGGAGCGAGTCGTGCAACGCATCCGACGAAGCACTCTCCCGAATCCGGTCGGACACCGCCCGCGCATCGTGAGGATCGTAGCGCGCGAGCTCCGCCTGAATCGTCTCCATCGACAGCGGCATCTGGAGCGTACGCGCCCCGAAGTTCAGCCGCCGGAGACGGTCGAAGTCCGCCGATCGCACCATCCCTCCCACACCGGTGGATCCGCAGAGGATGACCGCGAGTCCGCAAGCCATCGCCTCCATCGCACATTTGGCCCTTGCGAACGCGATGTCGTAGTGACCGAGGACCGATTCGGGATGCGAGACGGTGCGGCCTGCGGCGGCGCCGATGACATCCAGCTCGATCGATTGGCGGCGGCACGCATCGCGGATCACCGGCAGAAACGTCAGCTCGTGCGCGACGTTGCCGAACACCACGGCGCGAGCCGGTTTCGACGGCAGCGGCGCGCGCTGACGGAAGACCTTCACATCGACCGCGTTCAGAATCACGGAGATGTTCTCTGGCGGGACCGCGTCGCAGGACACCAGGCGGTCCGCGCAGGTGTCGTCGACGGCAATGTAGCGACGGATCCGCGGGAAGCGAGGCGTGATCGTTGCGCAGGAGCCGAACCCGTGGCACACGTAGACCGCCGGCGTCCTCGGAAAGTGAAGCATCGCGATCATGGTCGCCATCGCCCCGTCGCCATGGATCACGTCGATGGAAGCGGACACGCGACTCAGGTCCTCGACGAGCGGAATGGTCCGGTCGATGAAGTCCCTTGCGCCTGTTCCGAGCCGGGTCGCATAGACGATCGGCGCGTGGCCATGCGCGAGCAGCCACGACGCGAGATCGCGCTCGTAGGTTTGAACGCCGCCGATCTCATCGAATCCGAGACCGGCGATCAGAACGCGCATGAGCGTTCTTCCACCGCCCGGCGGAGCGAGTCACGCAGAGGAATCATGTGATCGTCCCGGCGGATGACGCTGTGGTATCGCTTCGCGGCAACGCGCTGTTCGCCCAGGCGTTCGTACAGTGGCAACGCGCCCCCGTCATCGATTCGCCACCAATCAACGACGCGCCGGAGTCGCTCGCTCCGGTACGCCGCCGCGCCGTGCCGCGCCAGGAGCTCGTCGATATCCGGCACACGTCCGGCAGCACGGCGCGCTCGCCCGATTTTTCTCGCGTGCTCCGCGTCGTCGAGGTCGATGGCGATCACGTCGCCGCTGTTCGAATCGAAAGCGTCAGGCCTGTCGACAACCGCGTACTCGTACAGTTTGGTGTCGACGCCGGCCATCTCGATCGCGGCACCGGCGATCATTCTGCAAAGGTCGTGAACGGGGTTATAGCCCTCGACCGCGTCGACGACGATGAGGTCCGGCCGGTATGCAATTGCAGCCGCCAGTTTCGTCACGAGCCAAAGCAGCAGCGTCGTGTTGCATGCGAGGATCATCTGGTAGGCCGCGCGGTCGGAGAGCGCGCCGAAGATTGCGCCCGCCCTGGCGCCGCACGCGCGCACGAATTCCGCCGTCATCTCCAGCCGGCCTTCACCCGTGTGGCCCGAACCGTCCGTCACGACGTGGACCACCGGTTTGACCAGGCCGATCCAACCGTGAAGAAGCAGCTCGTGACCGGGATGTGCGACCAGCAGCTGAACATCGCCTGGAGGCACCATTTTGGACCGGCGGAGAGTACCACTTCCAGCCGGCAAAAATCGGTGACCGGATCTCGGCGACCCTCGCCCAAATCCGCGGGAACTTCCTGCTGAAGCGCGGCGACTGCTGCGAATCGGGCTGCCGCCACTGCCCGTATGATTTCAACAAGGAGCGCCGCACATCATGATCGCTTTCGCATTCACGCTGCTCTTCGCCGCGACCGCGCCTCAGATCCCGCCGGCGATTTTCACCGACCCGCCGCACGACGCCGCGCACCCCGCGCAGATGGTCGTTCTGCACATTCCGAGCGGCGGAGTCGAGATCAACGGCATCGCATACCTTCCGCCGGGCGCCGGGCCGCATCCGGCGTTCGTCTTCATGCACGGCCTGCCCGGCAACGAGAAGAATCTCGATCTCGTGCAGGCCGTCCGACGCGCGGGCTGGGCGGCGATCGCGTTCAACTATCGCGGATCGTGGGGCAGCCCGGGATCGTTCCGCTTCGCGGAGAACCTCGAGGACGCCGACGCAGTGCTCGCCTACATTCGCGATCCGGCAAACGCGCGCAAGCTCGGTATCGACACCTCACGCATCGTCATCGCGGGCCATAGCATGGGCGGCTGGGTCGCCGCGATGACCGCGGGCCACGATCGCAATCTGCGCGGCGTGATTCTCATCTCCGCGGCCAACATGGGCGGCCGCAGCGGCGATCGCACGAAGCTCATCGAACACATGCGGGAAGACATGGAATCGCTCGCCGGCGTCACGGCCGAAAGCATGGCCGACGAGCTCATCGCAAACGCGAAATCGTTCGACTGGACGAGCGCCGTGCCCGGACTCGCGCGCACTCCGCTGCTCGTGCTCACCGCGAACGACGGTCTCGCGCCGCAGGACGACGCGCTCGTCGACGCGGTGAAGACGGCGGGCAACGCGCATCTCACCACGACGCACGTCGCGACCGATCACTCGTGGTCCGACGCGCGGATCAAGCTCGAATCGCTCGTGATCCGCTGGCTCGAAACTCTGCGCTAATGGCCTGAATACCAGTCGTAGCCGCGCTCGGCCCAGTAGTCGGCCGGCTTGATGTTCGTGTAGCGGATCGCCGCGATGCGCTTGATGTTCTTGATCCCGTACTTCACCGGAATCGCGAGCCGCAGCGGCGAGCCGTGCTGCCACGTCAGCGGCTGATCGTCGAGCTCGTACGCGAGCAGCGTCTGCGGATGCATCGCGCTCTGCATGTCGAGGCCGACGTAATACTCGCGGCCCGGCGTCTCCATCGCCACGTACCGCGTGTTTGGCGGCGGCGGAAACTTCGCCATCACCTCGGACAGCCGCGCACCGCTCCACTTCGCGATGTAGCTCCAGCCTTCGATGCAGCGGAATTCGGTGATCATCGTCCGCTTCGGAAACGCTTCGATGTCGTCGATCGTCAGCGTGTGGCCGTCGATGTCCAGCCTCCACGCCGACGTGTCGTAGTTCGCGTGCAGGCCGATGCCGCCGTTGATTCGCGCGCGAGTGAGCGCCGACGGCGGAAACGTCGGACTCAGCCTCGCCTCTCGGAAATACGCCTCAGCGACCTTTTCATTCGCTTCGAATCCGCGCCGCAGCGGCCAGGGCACGTCGCCGATCCTCTTCGCGTGCGTGAGCCATTTCCAGCCGGCGTACGCGGCGATCGAGCCCGCGCCGAACACAAGGAAGCCGCGGCGCGACAAGCGGCGAAGCTCTGCTTCTTCGGGAGTCGGAAGTCGAGGAGCGGGAGTCGGACGTCGCGCGTCGACCGAAGGCGGCCCGGCCACGGCGGTCGGCTCATCGATGTCCTCGCCGACTTCCGATGTCTCCTCCTTACCGACTCCGGGCTCGCGATCCGGGCCGACATCCGAGGCCGTTTCCTCGACGTCCCCAGCGACTTCAGACTTCTGATCCCCGCCTCCCGACTGTTCACTCATTGACGACCTCGACGCCGACGATCATTGCGCGGAAGTTGTTCCACCCCGTCTTGATCACCTGCGCAATATGGATGACGAAGAAAACGACGTAGCCGATCGTGATCCAGAAGTGGAAGAAGCGCGCCATCGGATATCCACCGAAGAGCGATGCGAGCCAGGAGAACTGTACCGGTTTGTAGATCGCGAGCCCGGTCAGCAGCGAGCCGAAGCCCATGAGGATGATCGCGGTGTAGGCGATTTGCTGCGCGCCGTTGAATTTTCTCCGCGGCGGCGCTTCCCTGCGCAGATGGAGATCGTGCAGCGTGACCTGAACCGCCTCGACGAACGAGCGGCGATTGGGAACGAGGTAGCGCCACTCGCCCGAAAGAATCGTGTACAACACGTACGCGATGCCGTTGATCGCGAAGAACCACATGAAAAAGAAGTGATACGACATGCCTTCGGCGAGGCGGTAGGCGATGTGGAGCTTCTCGTAGAGCGGCTCGCGGAGCGTCATTTTGAGCAGCGTGTGCGAGCCAAGCCCGATGCGGTAAACGGGATTCGCCCAGTAGATCAGCAGTCCGCTCCAGACCATGATCAGCAGGACTGGAAAGTTGACCCAGTGAAACCACCGGATCGCCAGCGGGTGCTTCTTTTCGAGCTTCATCGTTGCCTTTGATGCCGCGTTGCCGGCCGGGTTACATCGGCGGGCGAAGGCGCCGCCGCCGCACGTCAGGCGCCGCGGCTCGCCAGAATCGCCCGCACCAGCTCCTCGGGAACCGTAACGTCGGCGATGTTCGTCTTCGTCTCCATGCGCATCGTCGCCTGGTAAGTTTTCAAATACGCAACACACGAGCGGCAGACGGCGAGATGTCTCTCGAACTCCGCGCGCTCGCGGGCCGCGAGCGTGCCGTCGATGTAATCCATGACGAAAGCGATCACGTCACGACAAGTCATTTCGTGCCTCCAAGCTCCCGCTCGACGAGCGTGCGCAGCGCCTGACGCGCGCGGTGCAGGCGCACTTTCACGAGGTTCGTGCTGATGCCGAGCATCTCGGCGATTTCGCCGTTGGTCATTCCCTCGAGATCGCGCAGCACGAGCACGGTGCGATACGAGTCGGGCAGCTGCGCGACCAACCGATTGACGAGCGCCGCGGTCTCGGCGCGCTCGAGCGCTGTGTCGGCGGCATCGCTCCAGTCGACCGTGTCGCGGACCTGATGTCCGTCATCCTGAAAGGACGGCAGCAGATCATCGATCGATTCCTCACTGCCTTTGCGCGAGCGCAGCTTCATCAGCGCTTCGTTGACGAGAATGCGATGCAGCCACGTCGAGAGCCGCGACTCCTCGCGAAATTTGGACAGCGATTGAAACGCACGGATGAATGCGCTCTGCACGGCGTCGCGCGCGTCTTCCTCGTTGCGCAGCAGACGGCGCGCCGCCGCGAGCAGCCGCCCGCTCGTCGCGCGAACGAGCTGTTCGAACGCCGGCTCCTCACCCGCGCGCAGGCGGGCGATGAGCTGCGGCTCGTCGAAGGTGATATTCGACATGTTAGGCGGGGCGATGTTACACCGCGTCGTGTGTGGACCGGCTTCAGGCGTCGTATGCGGACAGGCTTTAGCCGGTCAGGCCGGCTGAAAGCCGGCCCTCACACAAAACAATCCAACCTACTTCAGCGTCTCCTCGAACAACTTGAAGATGCGCTTGTACTCGTCGGCCCACGACGTCGGCTCCACGAAGCCGTGGTTCTCGACCGGGTACGGCGCGATTTCCCAGTTTTCCTTTCTGAGCTCGATCAGCTTCTGCACGAGGCGAACGCTGTCCTGGAAATGCACGTTCGTGTCCGCCATGCCGTGGCAAATGAGCAGATGCCCTTTCAGTCCGTTCGCGAAGTAAATCGGCGACGAGCGCCGGTACGCCTCGGCATCGTTCTGCGGCAGATTCAAAATCGCCGACGTGTAGCCGTTGTTGTACGCGGCCCAGTCGCTCACCGGACGCAGGGCCGCGCCGGCGGCGAAAACATCGGGCGTCGTGAACATCGCCATGAGCGTCATGAATCCCCCATAGCTGCCGCCGTAGATGCCGATGCGCTTCGGATCGACGCCCTGCGTCTCTACGAGCCACTTCGCCGCGTCGACCTCATCGTCGAGATCTTTGCCGCCCATGTGGCGATAGATCGCCGTTCGCCAATCGCGTCCGTAGCCCTTCGATCCGCGATAGTCGATGTCGAGCACGAGATACCCGTGCGCCATCAGGAAATGATGGAAGAGGTATTCGCGCGCGTAATAGCCGGCCCACCATCGATCGACGTTCTGGGCGTAACCGGCGCCGTGGACGAAGATCACCGCTTTGCCGCCCGTGTAATTCGCGGGCCTGTACAGATGACCCGGCACCTGTGCGCCGTCGCGCGCGGGAATGCGCACGATCGGCGGATCCGTCCATGCGAAGTTGTTGAAATCGGGCGCGGGCGATGTCGTGACCTTCATCGTCCCGATGTAGAGCTCGGGCGGCTTGTTGGTGTACGAGTAAACGTCTGCGAATGTCTTTCCGTCGGGCGACACCACCGCCTCGTGCAGGCCGTCGGGGCCCGTCAGCTTCACGCGCGCGCCGCCCGCCACGGACATTCGATAGAGATGACGAACGAACGGGCTCTCTTCGCTCGTGATCAGATAGAAGAACTTCTTGTCGTTCGACAGATCGACCGAATCGATCTCCCAGTCGCCGCTGGTCATCTGCTTCGCAGCGCCGCCGTCGTACGGCACTTCGTAAAGCTGCATCCAGCCGGTCGCCTCGGAGGTGAAGTAGATCGTCTGGTTGTCGCCGAGCCAGCCCGGCTCGGGCACGAAGAACGTGCGCACCCACGCGTCGTCGTGCATCGATGCGAGCACGCGCCCTTTCGCGGTCTCCGGATCGAACGCCATGATCCATGCGTCTTTGTTGTCGGTCGATCGCACGAGAAGGAACGCGCGCTTGCCGTCGTCCGACCAGAAGGGCATGCGCAACCCGACCTCGCGCTCTTTCGCTCGCGCGCTTTCGCGCACCGTCCCTTCTGTCTTCTCCGTCCGCTGCCCCTCGGAGCGTCCCTGCCGCTCCTGCGGCGCGCCGGTGACGACCGGCTGCGGCGGCTTCTCTTCTTCGAGCGGCTTCAGTCCGGTTTCGAACCATTTCACGTCGCCGTTTTTCGTGCTGAGCACGGCGATGCGCGTCGCCGGCTCGATGTCGCCGACTTTCTCGCGTCCCGGAATCGTCTCGGTGTACGCGGATTCGGTGACGTAGTTCGGCACGATCGTGCGTTTCGCCTTTTCCGATTCGGTGCGGATCAGAGCGATGACCGACCCTCCATCCGGCGCAAGCTCGGCGTCGACGACCTGTTCGTGCCGCTCGATCTTGAACGGCTTGATCGGATGCTCCGCCTTTTTCTTCGCTTCGTCTTCTTCGCGCTTTCGCGCGCGCTCGTCGACGACGCTCAGGAGCTTCCGCTCTTCGCCCTTGATGAACTCCTGACTCGCGGTCCCCTTCTTTTCGTCCCACAGCGTCACGTTCGGCCCCTTGTCGTCGGGACCGGCGACATTGGTCAGCTGCACGGTCGAGCCGTCGCGCAGCGAGACCTCGAAAAGGTTGTTGTCGCGGACGAACGTCACGTGCTGCTCGTCATACGTGAAATGCGGCGCCGATTCGACCTCGGTGGTCTGCGTGATCGCGCGGCGCGCTCCGTTCTCCCACACGTAGATGTCTCCATCCTCGGCGTATACGATCGCCCGTTTGTCGCGTGTGCGATCGCCGTTTGCCGGCGGAGCGTTCTTCTTCTCCTCGTCGGAGAGTTTCCGGAGGCCGCTGCCGTCGCGATTGACGACGTACGTGTCGCGATCCTTCTCCAGCGGATCGTTCCACTGCTTCCACGAGAAGTAGATTTTCGTTCCGTCCGGACTCCACCGCACCTGCTCGGGCGGCCAGCCGTAGAGGTTCGGTCCGCGCATGATGTTGTCGATGGTCAGGTCGAACGGCTGCGCGTGCGCCGCGAATGCGGCGAAGATCGCGACGGCAAACCACTTCCTCATCTCATGCTCTCCAATCGTTTTCGAATTGCGGTCAGACGCTCGACCGCGTGTTCCATGTCGGCGTGAACGCAGAGGGTGTCGAAGGGGACGGCGACGCGAGTGCCGTCGCTCGCGATGACGACGCGCTCGCGCGCGAGGAGCTCCGCCTGATCGGCGGCCTCGGCGACGCTCAGCAGCGAGCCGGGAATCGAACGGCTGACGAGCGAGCCGTCGGCGTTGTAGCGGCGGTCGGCGAACGCTTCACGGATCACCGGCGTGCCATTCGCGCGCGCGGCCGCGGCCATCTCCGACGAATTCGGGCAGACGATCGCGAGCCGCGGATCGACTTCGCGGATCGCTTCGATGATCACGCCGGCACGCACGATGTCTTTGTGCGCGTCGTTGTAGAGCATCCCGTGCGGCTTCACGAAGACGAGCGGCACGCCTTCGCGCTCGGCGATCTCGCGCAGCGCGCTCACCTGCTGAACGAGCGTCGTCCGCAGCGCGGGCGGCGCCATGGTCATCGACTTGCGCCCGAAGTTCTCGCGATCGGGATAGGACGGGTGCGCGCCCAGCCGGATGTTGTAGCGGCGCGCGCGGCGAACGGCGTCGGTCATCGACTGCTGGTCGCCGGTATGGCCGCCGCAGGCGACATTGGCCGATGTGATCATCGGCCAGATTTCGTTTTCGCCGGGCGATCCTTCGGCCATGTCCGCGCTGAGGTCAATCATCCTGGCTCCTTCGGAAAGCGCTGCCTCGTTGTGGCAGCGAGTGGCCGTTCTGAAATTTCAAATTTCAAATTGCAAATGGAAAATGAAAAATGGCTCGCGGTCCGGGCGATTTTCAATTTTCCATTTGCAATTTGAAATTTGAAATTTCTCATATCCCCTCACAGCTCCGCTCCTTTGGTTTCCGGCAGCATCCAGATCAGCACACCGCCGACGGCGAAGAACATCGCATCGACCGCGATCGCCGATCCGAGGCCGTGCGTCTGCGCGGCGGCACCGATGGCGAGGGGCGCGGCCGCCGATGCGAGACGACCGGCGTTATAGCAGAAGCCCTGCGCGCTGGCGCGAAATCGCGTCGGAAAAAGCTCCGCGAGCATCGCGCCGAACACCGAGTAGTAGCCGTGCGCGAAATAGCCGACGAGCGGCCCGATGACGAGCAGAGTCAGCCTCGATCGCGCTCCGAACGCGAACATCGGCACCGAAGCGGCAGCCCCGATCATGAACGCCGTGAATGCCGCACGCCGTCCGAATCGATCGGCAAACCACCCGAACGTGATGTATCCGATGAACGCGCCGACCTGGAGCGCGATCAGCCAGGCCGCCGACTTGGTGATCGTCAGTCCGGCGCCGCCTCGATCGACCGGCGTCGCCAGAAACGCGGGCAGCCACGTCATCACGCCCCAATACGCGACCAGCACGCTGCTCGAGAGCAGCGTCGCGATGACGGTGAGGCGGAGAAAGCGCGGCGAGAACATCTCCGTCCATCGCGAAGGCTCAACCTTCCGCTGCACCCACAATGGAGGCTCCTCGACATTGCGCCGGATCAGGAACGCGGCGATCGCCGGCAGCGCTCCGACGAGAAACAGGGCCCGCCATCCGTACGTGCCCAACACGAGCGCCGACACCGCGGCCGCGATCAGCGCGCCGATCGCCCAGCCGGACTGCATGATGCCCATCGCTTTCGCGCGATGTTCCGCCGGCCAGGTCTCCGCGACGAGCACCGATCCGCACGACCACTCGCCGCCCATTCCGAGCCCGACGAGCGTGCGCCAGGCGAGCAGCTGCCAGAGCGCGTGCGACGTCGCCAGCCCCGCCGTCGCGACCGAGTACACGAGAATGCTGATCGACATCGCGCGCACGCGGCCGATCGAATCGGCAATGCGGCCGAATGCGATGCCGCCGATTGCGCCGGCAACCAGCGCGACGGATGTCAGCCCGCCCATCGTCGCGCTCGAAAGCGCAAACTCTTTCTGGATCGGGACGATCGCGAAGGTGAAGAGCAGGAAGTCCATCGCATCGAGCATCCAGCCGAGCTGCGCGGCAAAGAGCGCGCGCCAGGCGTTGCGATCGACTGCGACAATCGACGACATCTTCTGAGTTTATCCCGACGCTGAGTGCAGCGAAGTGGAGGGATCTACGCTTGCGCCGCGTGTCGCCAACTGATCGTCGAGGACCGCCTCGCTACGCTCGGCGTGAACTCAAGAAAAACATCTCCAGTCCGAGGTCCACGGGCACCCCGCCGGATTTGCGCTTGATCTCGAGATCGGCGATCTCGGCCAGCGCGCGAAAAAGATCGGCCTCGCTCTGGCCTCGCGCCGCTTCCCACTTCTTGAGCAGCG
Organism: Thermoanaerobaculia bacterium; assembly: GCA_035516895.1. Taxonomy (GTDB): domain Bacteria; phylum Acidobacteriota; class Thermoanaerobaculia; order Gp7-AA8; family Gp7-AA8; genus Gp7-AA10. Next base: position 10,862 of record DATIZY010000085.1, read on the forward strand.
GAAACGGATGCGGCTTCTGCCTCACGATCCCATTCGCCTTGAGGTAATCGCCGAGACGGTCGGCGATCGTGTCTTTGAAGCGGTTGTACTGGATCGATTTTGTCAGATCGATTTTGTTCGCGCGCGCGAAGGAGATGATGCCGATCGTCTGCCGCAGTTCATCGGCGATCGGAAACAGATAGCGGCCGTAGAGGATGTCGAGCGACGCCTTGCTGTCTTCGCGACGCCCCTGCGCGACGAGATCGCGAAGCTTCGAGATCGCCTCGATCATTTTTCCTTCGGAGAAGAGCGATGCGAGCTCGTAGCGCGCGCCGCCTTCGACCGCGGAGACTTCGCGCTCGACCATCTCCGCGGACACGCGCCCTCCGGCGCCCGCAAGCGTCGCGAGCCGCTCCGCCTCGGACGCAGCGGAACGAAGGTCGGGAACGTCGCGCGAGAATTTGTCGGCAAGCACGCGCTCGATGCCGAGCCGCTGGCGAAGCGCGGCGATCGCTCTGGAGTCGAATTGCACGTTCGCCTCTTCGGCGATTTCCTCGATGGCGCTCTGCAGCGCGGAATGGAACGACTCGCGCGTGACGTCGCACATCACGACGGCGCCGGCGCGGTCGATCAGATCGACCGTCGACGATTCCTCGGGAATCTCTCCGGTGCGCATCAGCAGGAGCGTCCCCGCCGCGCCGCCGCGCGCGATCGCTTCGGTCAGCAGCGCCGCATCGCCCTCGCCGCGTCCCGCTTTCTTGCCGGTCGCACGGCAGAACGCGAGCATGTCGGAAAGCAGCGCGTCGAGCGGCATCCCGATCGCATCGGCGATCTGCCGGTCGGTCATGTCGAGATCCGCACCGGCGAGGCCGAGTACGTGCAGCAGTTTCGCAGCGGAGGAGGAGCGCTTTCGGTCGGTCTTCGCGCTCTTCCAGTCGCCGGCCGCTTTCTGAAACAGCGACACCAGCTCCTTCGCCGAGACGAACGCATTCACCTCGGGCACAACGAGCAGGCGCGCGGACGCGAAGAGCGACATCGTCCGGTACGAATCGATGATCGAGCCGAGGTCCGTGCCGGGCTCGAAGGAGTCGAGGGCGATGTTCGGGTTCGCCGCGACGATCGCGTCGCGGATGTCGTGAAACGCGCGCTGCGCGAGAAAGTCGCTCGAGCCGCCGACGAGGATGACCTTGGGAGGCTGTTTCTCCGCGATCTGGGAGAGGACGGCGCTTAGCGGCTTCGACATTTTGAGGCCCGAGGTTCAAGGTTCGAGGGAAGGTCAGGAAATGAAACCTTCGATACAAGTGTGAACCTTCGGTAAGTGTGCGGACCGGCTTCCGCCGGTCGGAAGAGGGCTTGCCGGCTGAAGCCGGCCCGCACACCATTCCCTCGAACCCCGAACCTTATCCGAGCAAGCCTTTTTCCTGCAGCTCCTGACAATCGATGCAGAACGGCGTCCAGGGGACGGCCTGCAGGCGTTTTTCGCCGATCGTGTTGCCGCAGTTCGTGCAGGTACCGAACGATTCTTCTTTGATGCGGTTGAACGCCTCTTCGATCAGCATGAGGAGGTTGCGCTCCCCGTCGGAGAGCGAAAAGTTGAGCTCTTTCGAATACGCGCTGGCGGCCTTGTCGGCGAGGTCCTGAATGCCATCGTCCGGCTGGGTGTTGCCAGCCGCTTTGTCCCGCTCGTACGAATCGAGCAGCTCGTGCTGCTTCTTCTGCAGGACGTCGATGTATGTCTGGTACGGGTTGGTTTTGGTCTTGGTTCGTGCCATGTTCGACCCGGTTCTCCTTCACTTGTGATACGGAATGTTCCGCATCAACGTGCATGCTCGATAAATCTGTTCCACGAGGACGGCGCGAGCCAGCTGATGCGGAAGCGTCATCGCGGAGAGGCTCAGGACGAGGTCGGCGCGCTTACGCAGCGCGTCGGTCAGTCCGACGTCTCCACCGACGACGAACGTCACGCCGTGCGGCTGATCGATCGTCAGCCGCTCGAGCCATTTCGCGAACTTCAAAGAATCCATCGATCGTCCTCGCTCGTCGACGACGACCGTGAAGCCCGGCTCCGGAATTGCCTCCAAAAGTCGCGCGGATTGGGCGCGCATGATAGACGCATCCTTCGTGCCTTGTCCACCGCGCTCGGCCGCGATTTCCTTCAGCTCAATCGGATAGAAATGCTTGATCCGATTGAGATAACGGTCGATGACCGCGGCGAGCTCAGCGTCCGCAGTAGAACGAGGCCACAGGAATCGAAATTTCATACGATCAGGCCGTGACTATAGCAATCGCCGCCGCCCTCTTTTTCGCAACCGCCTGGCCACAATTCGGTCACGATCCGGCCCACACCGGAGCCACGGACGTGGCCGCACAACCGCTGCAGAGCATGCTCGCATCAGTGGTCATGGATCCGTTCGTCGAGGCCGAGCTCGCGTATTACCAGACCGATCTTTACGTGCACTACGCGTCGCCAATCGTCGACGGCGATGATGTCTTCGTCGAAATGAAGCGCGGAACGTTCACCGGCGACTGGTCGACAGAGAGTTTTGGCGTCGAGGCATTGCGATGGCAGCGCAACCGCCTCGTTCCGCGATGGACGTCGATGAGCGACTGGAAGCCGGTGCCGTACACGGGCAACGGCGGACCGGGGTTCGAGCCGCTCTTTCAGCCGGTGCTCGCGAACGGATTCGTCTACATGCCCGGCGAGAACGGCGGCGTGATTCGCCTCGATCGCGACAGCGGCGCGGTCGTCGACCGGATCGCGCAAGCCGATTCGTCGACGTACGTGAGCGGACCGCTCGTCGCCGATTCGGCCGGCAACGTTTTGTACAACGTCATCGCGTTCGCAGCAGCCGCGAATCCGTGGACCGTCGACACGCGCGACGCGTGGCTCGAGCGGATCACGCCGTCCGGCGCAACGAGCGCCTATCACTATTCGCGAGCCGACGCCACCGCGCAATGTCTCGGCGTCTTCAGCGACGCGCAGCTGCCGTGGCCGCCGTCGCCGAACGCTGTGCCGCCGACGATCACCTGCGGATCGCAGCGGCCGGGCGTCAACGTCGCGCCGGCCATCGCGAACGACGGCACGATTTACACGGTCAGCCGCGCGCATTTCGACAGCCGCTACGGCGATCTCATCGCGCTGAATCCCGACCTCACGCCGAAGTGGAGCGTTTCACTTCGCGATCGCTTCAACGACGGCTGCAACGTTCTTCTGCCGCCGAACGGATCGCCGGGAGGATGCCGGGGCGGCGCGAGGACGGGCGTCGATCCGGAGGACAACACCGCCGGCGCGGGCCGCGTCAACGATGATTCCAGCTCGTCGCCGATGATTGCTCCCGATGGCTCGATCTTCTACGGCGCGTATTCGCGCTACAACTACGACCAGGGCCACCTCATGCACTTCTCCCCCTCCGGCGACTACCTCGGCTCGTACCCTTTCGGATGGGACGAGACGCCGGGCGTGTACGCGCACGAAGACACGTACTCGATCATCACGAAGGAAAATCACTACGATCTCGGTTCGTACTGCGACAGCTGTGCGAGCGGACGGCCGGCGTCGTATGCGATCACGTCTCTCGATCCATCGCTCAACGTCGAGTGGTCGTTTGCGTCGATCAGCGGATTCGAATGGTGCATCAACGGCCCGGCGATCGACAGGAACGGCGTGTCGTACATCAACAGCGAGGACGGCTCGCTCTACGCGATCAATCGCGACGGCTCGCTCCGGGCAACGATTCGCATGACGGCCGCGTTAGGCCAGGCGTACACGCCGGTGGTCGTCGACGATCACGGCCGCATCTACGCGGAGAAGGCGGGCACTGTGTTCGTGGTCGGCGCGCCGCTGCGCGTCCGCGCCGCCGGGGTCAGACCTTAAATCTTAAGTTTTCTAAAGGACGTAGAGGTTTCAACTCTAACCATCGTAGAAAATTCAAGATTTAAGGTCTGACCCCACTACTCGATGCCGTATTTTTTTCGCTTCTCGAGCAGCGTCTTGCGGTTGATGCCCAGGATGCGGGCGGCGCGCGAGTAGTTCGAGCGCGTCTGCCGCAGCACCTCGCGGATGTAGCGCGTTTCGAGCTGCTCGAGCGTCCACTGCATCTCCGCCGCGGCCTCCACCGGATCATCGCCGAACTCGGGCAACGACTTCGCCGTGATCGCGTCCGACTCCTCGAGCAGCACCGCGCGATCGATCACGTTGCGCAGCTCGCGAATGTTGCCCGGCCAGCGATGCTCGCAAAGAATCTGCATCGCACGCTCGTCGATGCCGCGCTTGCGACGCGCGACGAACGCCTTCGCCATCTGCGGAATGTCCTCGCGCCGCTCGCGCAGCGGCGGAATCGTCAGCGTGACCACGTTGATGCGGTAGAGCAGATCGCTGCGAAGCGAATCGACGCTGATGCTCGACGACGAGATGATGCGCGAATCGAACGGCACCGCGTCGTGGCCGCCGAGCCGCGTGAAGCTGCGCTCCTGAATCGCGCGAAGCAACTTCGCCTGCAGGTTCGGCGTGAGCGACGTGACGGCATCGAAGTAGATCGTGCCGCCCTGCGCCATCTCGAGCTTGCCGATTTTTCGCGTGACCGCATCGGTGAACGTGCCCTTCTCGAAGCCGAAGATCTCCGCTTCGAACAGATCGGCGGGAATCGCGGCGCAGTCGATGCGCACGAGCGGCCTGTCTCGCCGCCGCCCGTACGCATGAATCGCTTCGGCGAAATAGTCCTTGCCGACGCCCGACTCGCCGAGGAGAAGGATGTTGACGTCGTGGTCGAGGACCTTCTCGACGGTCTGCAACAGCGTCCGCATCGAAGGGCTCTTCGTGCGGACGAACTGCTTCAGCTCACGATGTTTTCTTGCGGCGGGCATTCCGCGGCGCTTCGGCTTCTCCGGTGAATTCGGCGGTCACGTTCGGCGCGTCTCCCCACAATCGTTCGAGGCCGTAATAGCGCCGGCAGTCTTCGGTGAAGACGTGAACGATGAAGTCGCCGTAGTCGATCAGAATCCAACGGCCGGGCGTCGTCCCTTCCACCAGCAGCGGCTTGACGTTCTCCTCGGTGCGCACTTTCTCCATCACGCCGTCGGCGATCGCGTGCGTCTGGCGCTCGCTATTCGCGGAGCAAAGGATGAAGTAGTCGGCAATCGAAGTGAGCTCGGCGACGCCGAGGACTTCGAGGTCGAACGCCTTTTTGTCGAGGGCAGCCTGCACTGCGGTGCGGACACGCTGTTGGATCGGATCGGTCATGGAGCCTCTTTGTACAAACGGTTGTGATGAATGTAGCGTGAGACGGCGGGATCGACCAGCCCGTCGATCGGCTGGCCGCTTCTCACGCGGTCGCGAATGTCGGTTGAAGAGATGAGCACCATCTCGTTCTGCGCGTATACCAGCCGCCCCGCGGTTACCCGGGCGGCGAGAGCCGGGGCCGGCGCGGGGCCGCCGCGCGCGAGGACGACGAAGCGGGCGAGAGCGAAGAGGCGTTCGGGATTTTTCCACTCCAGTAATTGTGACACATTATCGTCACCAATTATCCAATCGAACGTCGCGCCGGGATATCGATCGTGCAGCTCCTGCAGCGTTTCGACGCTGTACGAGACGCCGCCGCGCTCGAGCTCCATCGGTGAGACGTAGAGCGAATCATCGCCCAGCGTCGCGAGGACGGCCATCGCAAAACGGTGATATCCGGACGTCGCCGGCTGCTCGCTCTTGAACGGCTGGCGCCATGCGGGAATGAAGATGATGCGCTCCCACTGCATTTCTTCGCGCATCGCCAGCACCGGCTCGAGATGCCCGCGATGGAAAGGATCGAACGTGCCGCCGCAGACGCCGATGTTCATCGTCCTGAGCGCAGCGAAGGATCACCGGCGAGCCCGGGTTCCGGCGCGGCGGATCCCTGGTCGCTGTCGCTCCTCAGGACCAGAACGGCCAATTTCCGAACGAGCTCGCGCGCACCCTCGCCGGTCACGGCCGAGATCTCGTGGTAGTCGTAGCCGTGGCGCTTCGCGTACGCGCGGAGCTTTTCGCTGTTGCCGGGAATTGCGGAGTCGAGCTTCGATCCGCAGACGAGCCGCGGTTTCTCGGCGAGCGTCTTCGAATGCAGCTCGAGCTCGCGCGCGACGACCTCGGCATCGTCTTCGGGATGCTCGTCCGCGGAGAGATCCACGAGTTGCAGCAGCGCGGAGCAGCGCTCGACGTGGCGCAGAAACTCGTGACCGAGGCCGTGCCCTTCGTGTGCGCCTTCGATGAGGCCGGGGATGTCGGCGACGACGAACGTCCGGTCGTCATCGGCTTTGACGACGCCGAGGTTCGGAGCGAGCGTTGTGAAGGGATAATCGGCGATTTTCGGTTTCGCCGCGCTGATCACCGAGATCAGCGTCGATTTTCCGGCGTTCGGAAGGCCGACGATGCCGATGTCCGCGATGAGCTTCAGCTCGATCAGGAGCTCGCGCTCTTCGCCGTCGTCGCCGGGCTGCGCGAAGCGGGGCGCCTGTCGCGTCGCTGTCGCGAAGTGCTGATTGCCCCATCCGCCTCGCCCTCCCTTCGCAACGAGTACGCGCTGGCCCTCGGTGGTGAGATCGGCGAGGACCTCGCCCGTCAGTTTGTCGCGAACGACCGAGCCGACCGGCAGGTCGATCGTCACGTCGCCGCCCTGCTGACCGGAGCAGTTCGAGCCCATCCCGTGCTCGCCGCGTC
>DATIZY010000086.1:0-5575 GCA_035516895.1 Thermoanaerobaculia bacterium
CATCCCGAGATCGGCGAACACCTCGGTCAGGGTCGCGCCGCAAAAGCGACACGTCATTCGGCCTTCTCCATGAATCGCTCGATTTGCGCCGCCGTGAGGTCGCGGCCGCTCTTGTACCACTCGACCGTCCATTCGACCGCCGTTTCGGGTGAGAGCAGCGGGCGCCAGCCAAGGACCTCGCGCGCGCGGGTGCTGTCGAGCGAAAGCTCCGGCGCTTCGTTGGGTTGCCGTTCGTTCATGAAGGCCCAGGATGCGCCGTCGCCCCACTGTGCGGCCATCGCGTCGGCGAGCCAGCGGACGCTGCGGGATTGCCGGCCGTCGGGACCGAAGTTGAACGAGGGCGGCAGGTCATCGCGTTCGAAAGCCACATGCGCCAGACGAAGATAGCCGTGAAGAGCATCGAGCACGTGCTGCCATGGGCGAGTGGCCTCCGGGAAGCGGACCCGCGCCGGCAGTCCGGCACGAAAGGCGCGGACCAGATCAGGCACCAGCCGGTCTGGCGAGACATCGCCGCCGCCGATCACGTTTCCGGCACGGCCGCTGAAAATGCGCGCCGCGCTGCCGTCGCGGAAGAACGACGCGCGGTAGGCAGCGATGGCCAGCTCCGCCGACGCCTTGCTTGCCGAGTACGGATCGTCGCCGCCGAGGACGTCATCCTCGCGAAAGGCCCGCGGCTGGCCGGAGGAGTTCGCGTAGCACTTGTCGCTCGTGACCAGCACGGCAACACGAACGCTTGGCACAACTCGAATCGCTTCCAGGACGTGCACCGTGCCGATGGCATTCGTGGCGAAGGTCGCTACCGGCTCTTCGTACGAGACGCGCACCAGCGCCTGCGCGGCGAGATGGAAGACGATCTCCGGCTTCGCCGCTGCCACGGCGGCGCGGAGACGCGGCAGGTCGCGGATGTCGTCCGCGTCGAGCGAATAGCCGGTGGCCGACGCCCCGAGCGCTTCGAGCCAATGCATCAGCCATCGTCCCTTGAATCCCGAATGTCCGGTGACGAAGACTCTTCGCTGGCGCCAGAAGGCCGGGTTCATTCCCACACTTTCCACGGTGCGTGGCCGGAAGCCCACAGCTCTTCGAGCGCGTTCTTGTCGCGAAGCGTGTCCATCGGCTGCCAGAAGCCGTGATGCCGCCACGCGGCGATGCGCGCGTCGCGCGCGAGCGACTCGAGCGGCTCGCGCTCCCATGCGGTGTCGTCGCTGTCGATCCGTTCGAACACGTCCGGCTCGAGGACGAAGAATCCGCCGTTGATCCACGCTTCGCCGCTTGCTTTCTCCGCGAAATGCACGACGCGCGCGCCGTCGATCTCCACTGCGCCGAAGCGGCCCGGCGGCTTCACGGCGGTCACGGTGGCCGGCATCCCCTGCGCTCGGTGAAACGCGAGGAGCGCGCCGATGTCGATGTCGCCCACGCCGTCGCCGTACGTGAAGCAGAAGGTCTCGTCGCCGACGTATTTGCGGACGCGGCGCAGCCGTCCGCCGGTCAGCGTCCGCTCGCCGGTGTCGACGAGCGTAACCGTCCACGGCTCCGCCGCATTGTGGTGAACGTCCATGGCGCCGCTGCGGAGGTTCAACGTCACATCGGAGCTGTGAAGCAGGTAGTTGGCGAAATACTCCTTGATGGTGTAGCCCTTGTAACCGAGACAGATCACGAAGTCGTTCACGCCGAAATGGGCGTAGAGCTTCATGATGTGCCAGAGGATCGGGCGTCCGCCGATCTCGACCATCGGCTTGGGTCGGACGACCGTCTCTTCACTGAGACGCGTTCCGAGTCCGCCGGCAAGGATGACCGCTTTCACGACCGGGTTTCCGTTCGGGTCAGCCACGAAGGGATCGTCTCTGTCGAAACGTATCTGTAGCCGCCGCGAGTCAATCCGTCGATGTGTACGACCGGATGCAGGGCATCGACGCGATCCGGGAATCTCTTCCAGTCGTGCGGCGCGATCGGCGGAGCAGGATTCTGCGCCGACGCATCGATGAGCATCAGGAGAGACAACCGGATTCGGCGCGGAATCACGCGCGAAAGTTTATGACGAAGCGACAGCCCGATCGAAAATTCGTGCGGACGATCACGGCCTCCGGCGATGCCTCGGCGGGTGGTGCGGATGCGACGGCGCGCGCGAGGGTGCCGCTGCCGGACGTCGAGCGCGCCGATCCGCGTTGGCCGCCGCGCGCGTGCGGTCTTCGGCCTTTCGCGCGCGGATCGCCGCGATGCGGTCGCGAATCGGAATCTCGAGCTTCTCGGCGGGCCTGCGGGTGTAGTCGAAGTCCGGAAGCGTGACGCGCGGCAGCCGCCTGGCGATCGCTCGCTCGATGTTGCGAAGATCCTGCTCCTCGTCCGGCGCGACGAACGTGATCGCGTCGCCGGTGAGCTCCGCGCGCGCGGTGCGGCCGACGCGATGGATGTAGTCGTCCGGCACGTTCGGCACGTCGAAATTGACGACGTGCGAAAGCGCTTCGACGTCGATGCCGCGCGCAGCGATGTCCGTGGCCACGAGAATCCGGTACTTGCCCGACTTGAATCCGGCGAGCGCCTCTTTGCGCTGCGGCTGACTGCGGTTGCCGTGAATGCGCGCGACGCGCACGTTGCGCCGTTCGAGCTGTTCGTAGAGCCGGTTCGCGCGATGTTTCGTGCGCGTGAAGACGATCGCGTTGGTGATCTCGCCGCGATCGAGCAGCGCCTGCAGCAACACGCTCTTCAGCTCCTGCGCGACCGGGAAAACCGTTTGTGTGATCCCGACTGCCGGCGCAGCCTTCCGCTCGACGGAAATCATCGCCGGATTGTTCAGCATCTCGCGCGACAACGCGACGATCGGCGGCGGCAGCGTCGCCGAAAAGAAAAGCGTCTGCCGTCTTGCCGGGAGCTGCTTGAGGATGCGCTTGATGTCGGGCAGAAAACCCATGTCGAGCATCCGGTCGGCCTCGTCGAGCACGAGAACCTCGAGTCCGCTCAGACGCGCGTAGCTCCGCTGCAAGTGATCGAGCAGACGCCCGGGCGTCGCGACGATGACGTCGACGCCGCTGCGGAACGCATGCTCCTGCGGCCCCATCCCGACGCCGCCGTAAACCGCTGCGCCGAGGACCGGAGTGTGCACGGCGAGGTCGCGAAGATGCTCGTCGATCTGCGCGGCCAGCTCTCGCGTCGGCGTGAGAATGAGCGCGCGCGTGATGCCGCGCTTCTTTCCGATCAGCCGGTGCACGATGGGCAGGAGAAACGCGGCGCTCTTGCCGCTTCCCGTGACCGCCGCGGCGAGAACGTCGCGGCCGGCCATTGCCGGCGGAATGGCGTCGCTTTGAATCTGTGTGGGCCGCGTGAAGCCGAGCTCCTTGATTCCGCGAAGCAGATCGGCGTGCAGCCCGAAAATCGTAAATGACATGATAAAAAAGGACAGGATTGCTCCTGTCCTTCCTCGTTTGATGTGCGGGTTGGATGTGCGGGTTGTTACACCGGCACGACGTTCGAAGCCTGCAGGCCTTTCGGGCCCTGCGTGACGTCGAGCTCGACGGCGGCGCCTTCGGTCAGAGAGCGGAAGCCGCTGCCCTGAATGGCCGAGAAATGGACGAACACGTCGTCACCTTTTTCGGTTGTGATGAAGCCGAAGCCCTTGGCGTCGTTGAACCACTTCACATTTCCAGATGTCCTCATTGGAATCTCCTTTCTGTGCTGCCTTCGGAGATCAACTGAGTTCATCCTCGATGTGGCAATTCACTGATGTACCTGGTTGAACCCGATCCAGACGAAGCGAATTCCGCGAATGATTCGTGACATTGAGCAGCATTGCGCGTATGGTGACGCCAAGCGTCGAGGAACGTCCCTCCGCCTTTCAGGCGTTCTGAACTAAGTCGGCTCGTCTGGATCCACTCTTCTTAGCCTCCGCTCGCAATACGAGAGCCAGTACCCGGAACAAAGGAGCCCCCATGAAACTGTACGTTGGAAATCTGTCCAGAGATGTCACGGATCCACAGCTCAATGAGCTCGGGGCGCCTTTCGGGAAACTGATTTCAGCGATCGTTGCCACGGATCGTGCCACGGGCACACCGAGGGGGTTCGGGTTCCTCGAATTCGCGGAAGAGAAGGATGCTCGCGCCGCCATCGCCGGACTCGACGGACGCAACGTGAACGGACAGGTGCTGAAAGTGTCGGAGGCGCGGCCGCGCAAGGATCGAGTGCAGTACTGAGATCCGGACGATGATCCCATGCTGACACTCGTCTGGATTTGCGGAGCCATCGGCGCCGTCGTGCTCGCCACCGTTTTCCTCAAGCTTTTTCGTTCCGATGCGATCATTTCGCTCAACGATCGCCGGCGGCCGACTTCACGGGTGGTGAGCCGCGGCGAATTCGTCGACGGCAATCGACACGTGGCCGTCGCGCTCGCGGCGACGCCGTCAACCTTCTTTTATGAAAACTCCGAGATGCAGGCCTCGCTCGATCTCGATTGGATTCGGGAGATCGAATACGACTCGCATCTGGTCACCGGTGCGCACATCGGTTCGGGGAAAGTGCTGCGGCTGCGATCCGATCGGCAGACATTCGAATTCGTGATCCCCGACGATACGGTTGCGCGTTGGCGCGCCGCCGTACCGGCTCGGGGAAGAGTCGAAGCGCCCGCGGGAGCGTAGCCGCGCGAACGGGAGGACTGAAGACATGCCGAAACGCCGCGTGACATCGACGAAACGCCAACGGGAACAGGTCAAGCGCGACAAGCAACAGCGCAAAGCCGAGCGCCGCGCCAATCGCAAGGTCCAGCAGGCCGGTGCGGCGGATACGCCGCCCGATCGTGAGCCGTACGGCAACGATGCGCCCTGACGCGGCGGCAGAACAGACCGTCGTCGAGCGTGACGCTGCCGGACTGCTCGCGCAGCTTGCCGTTCACGAGCGCAATGCGATCCATCGCGCGTCGCAGGTGCAGTTCTGTGCCGCCGGCGACGTTCTGCTGCGCGCACAGTCGCCGAGCCGCTGTGCGCTGTTTCCGATCAATGCGGTGCTGTCCGTCGTGCGGCAGCTGCGCGATGAGCGCGCGATTGCGGCGGGCCTGTTTGGAAACGAAGGCATGATCGGCGTCGATCTCGTTCTCGACACGAAGAGCCAGCCCGACGCCGTGGTGGTGCAAAGCGCCGGCTTCGTTTACTGCATGCCGGCCGATGATTTGCGGCATCAGTTCGACGGAATCCGGCGCCTGCAGCGTTCCGTCCTCGCATTCGCCCACTCGCTCCTCGGCCAGGTCGCGCAAAACGTCGTCTGCACGCGCCATCATTCGATCGCGCAGCGCACGGCGAAATGGTTGCTGATGATCGACGATCGCACCGGCGCGATCGAGACGGGCAAGTCGAAGGCGCTCCTCGCGGGCGCGCTCGCCGCGGACGAGGTGACGATCGCGCGCGCGCTGTCGGAGCTCGCGTCCCGCGGCGCAATCGAGCATCGCCGCGGCCGGATCGCAGTCGAACGCGACGCGCTCGAGGTCATCGCATGCGAGTGCTACGACATTCTGCGGATGGCGCCGGGCATCGTGGAGCGGCGGTCCCGCGTGGCGGGACCGGCGACGGGCTGAGAGCCCGCCGCTCCACGATCAAAA
>DATIZY010000087.1:0-18132 GCA_035516895.1 Thermoanaerobaculia bacterium
AGGAATCAACCGAGGCGCAGTCATCGATGCGTTTGCGGCGAGCGGCGATTCATCGGCGTCGCCGCGGATCCGTCGCCTTCGTGGGGACCACCTCGCTTCGGCCGGAGTTTCATCAGTCGAACTCGATCCGCACGCGCATGCGCAGGTGCGCGAGGATCGCGCCCGCGAGCGCGCCGGCGCAGTTCCAGATGATGTCGTTGACGTCCGCGACGCGGCTCGGCAGGAAGTACTGCCACGCTTCGATGAGGCAGGAGAACGTCAGGCCGGCGAAGGTTGTCAGCACGTACGTCTGCACGGTCGGCCGCTCGATCGAGTAAAGGGTGATGAAGAGGAAGAAGCCGAACGGCACGAACAGTAAAATATTAGCGATAATGGGTACGATAATGAGTGCGATCACGCGCATCGACACCGGGTGCCGCGCGATGCGATGCGCGAGATGCCGCAGGTCTTCGAACGGAATCGGATCGAGCTGCGAGTAGTTGGCGCCGGACGTCCACATCGTGACGGCGAGGATCGCGACGATCACGCACACGAGCAGCAGGATCGTGATCGGGCGCGGAACGTTGACCGTCGATTGCATCGTAAAAAGGACTTAGGACTTAGGACTTAGGACTCAGGACTTAGGACTTAGTGCCGCCTCCCCCCCGGCGTCGCTCGCGCGATGCGATTGCCGAGAATGGGTGGGTGGGACTTAGTCCTGAGTCCTGAGTCCTGAGTCCTGAGTCCTGCCAACTAGACATTGACGAACTTCCGGAAGTCAACGTTGAGGATGAGTCCGACGGCCATGAAAAACATCATCGTGGCCGAGCCCCCGTAGGAGATCAGCGGCAGCGGAATGCCGGTGACCGGCAGCAGGCCGATCTGCATCGAAACGTTGATGATCACGTGGAAGATGAAGAACGCGATGAGCGCCAGCACGAGGAATGTCCCGCCGCGATCGCGCGCCGCTTTCGCGACGCCGAGCGATTCGAGGATCAAGAACATGTAGAGCGTCAGCACGACGATCACGCCGACGAAGCCCCATTCTTCGCCCAGCACCGAGAAGATGAAGTCGGTATGCCGCGCGGGGAGGTATTCGAGGTTGACCTGCGTGCCGTGAAGAAATCCCTTTCCGGTGATGCCGCCCGAGCCGGTGGCGATCTTCGCCTGCATCACCTGATATCCGGATCCGAGGGGATCACGCGACGGGTCGAGGAAGATCTTGATGCGCTCTCGCTGGAACGGCCGGAGGTAGTGCCAGCCGATCGGCGCGGCGACGAGCGCGCAGAGGATCGCCATGACCCAGTAGCGCGGCTTGATGCCGCCGAAAAACATCGCCACGCCGACGAGGGGCAGGAAGCTCGCCGCCGATCCGAACGCCGGCTGCAGCGCGATCAGCAGCACCGGGCCGCCGATCATGGCGATCACCGCGATGAAGTTGCGGAAGTTGAGGTACGCGCGGTCGTTCGAATCGAAATACTTCGCGATCAGCAGCGCGGTGAAAATCTTCATGAACTCCGACGGCTGGAACTGAAAGCCTCCGATGTGGATCCACGAGCGCACGTGACGAGTGAGGCGCCCGAACACCAGCACGTACGCGAGCAGACACATGCCGAACGCGTAGAGGAACGGCGCGATCTCCATCAGCACGTGGTAATCGATCGCGATGAAGAGCAGCATCAGCCCGATGCCGATCGCCGACCAGAGAATCTGTTTCTCGAACAGCGCCGCGTCCGGGCTGTTGTGCACGGCGCTGTAGACGAGCATCCCGCCGATCGCAGAGATGATCAGTGCGGTCGCGAGGAGATTGACGTCGATGCGGGAGACGGTGCGTTCGAGCGACAACGCAACAAGATTAACGCGACGGCGGCTCCTGGTTGTAGAAGAACATGCAGGTGACGCGCTCCGTCGGATTGGGGAAATCGCTCGGCAGCGGATTGAGCGGCGACGACAGCTCGATCGCCTTCTTCGCCGCGAAGTCGTACGGCGGCACGCCGGAGCTCGACAGGATCGTGATGTCGGTGATGGTGCCGTCCCGCTGGATCGTGAACCGGATCGTCACAACGCCTTTCATGCCGGTCTGAATCAGCTGCGGCATGTTGCTGTACCAGTTCACACGGATGCGATTGACCATCGATTCGGCGTATTCGCCCCAGTCGTACCACTGCGACTCGAACGAGAGAGGTCCCGATTCGGCGAAGCCCTTCTCGCCGCCCTGTCCGCCCAGATCGACGCCGTGCTGGCCGGTGCCGATCGAAGCGATCTTGCCGACTTCGCGGATGGCGTTGCTCCAGTTGATCGGCGCCGCGGATGCCTGTTGCGGTCGATATTGAAAGGTGCTGCCGGCCGCCGTGTCGGTGGGTGGGACCTGAGGTTGCGATTGTGATGTCGGTGAGGTGAGCTCCGACTCGGCGGCCGCCACCTGCTGCTGGTGTCGCGCGCTCGCCTCCGCTCCTGCGCTCGTGCGCGGCGTGAAGAGCCCGCCCTCTCCCGGGCGCAGCGTCGGCTGATCGCCGGTGGGTTTCGGCATCGACGCGCGACGGTTTGCGTCCGAGAACGGCGCGTTCAATGGCGCGGTCCTGGTTTTGGCGCCCGGCGCTTCGGTGAATTCGGGATTCTGGCGCATCAGCTCGACGTAGTGCACCATCTGCGTGCCCTTCACAGGCTCGCTGACATTTCGCCAGTGAGTGATGAGGAAATAGATGAGCAGCGTGTGGACGATCGCGGAAACGACCACAGCCGTCGAGACGCCGCCGCGCCTCGACTGCTCGTCCTCCACTACGAATTGAAGCTGTTCGGCCAAGGTCGTTGGGTAGAAGCCGGACGGTGGTTCTTTTCTTCCATCGTACGACGGCTGCTACACTTCCGTTGAAATGTCTGCGGTCGTTCCGGAATCTCCCGCACCGCCGCCGCCCCCCTCTGCCGGCGTCTCGTTCGATTTTCTGAAACCGCTCACGTTCGTCTTCGACGACCCGCGGTGGATCCAGAAGGTCCTCATCGGCGGACTCATGGTCATCGCGAGCATGGTGCTCATCGGCGTCTTCTTTCTCTACGGCTATCTTGCCCGTCTGGTTCGGAACGTGATCGCGGGCGTGCAGTACCCGCTGCCGGAATGGGACGACTTCGGCCGCGACTTCGGCGAAGGGGCGAAGCTGTTCGTCGTCGGACTCCTCTACGCGATTCCCATCGTGATCGTCGCCTGCGCGTTCGCGATTCCCGCGGTGATCATGAGCAGCGCTGCCGACAACGAGACTGCCCGCTCCCTCGGCGGCATGTGGATGGCAGGTATCTGGTGCCTGATGTTTCCGCTCAGCCTCACTCTCGGCCTGTGGATGCCCGCCGCGCTGCTGATGGTGGTCGTGAGCGGTGATTTCAAAGCGGCGTTCGAGTTCCGCCGCATCTTCAACTTCATCCGTGCGAACGTCGGGAATTACATTCTCGCGTTCGTCGTCTGGCTCGTCGCCCGATTCGCCGCCGGCCTCGGCGTGCTCCTCATTTGCATCGGGATCATCTTTACGATCTTCTGGGCCTTCACCGTAGCGGCGTACGCATTCGGACAGACGTATCGGCTGTCGACGGTCAAATGAAACGGAACACGCAAATTCTCGCGGTGACGATCGCGCTCGTCTCGTCGGTCATTCTTGCGGCGAGCATGTTCTGCACGTGGGAGATCGCGCACGGCGCGTCGATGCGGTGGCGGCTGGCGTTTCGCGCGCTCTGCCACGGCATTCCTTCGCGCTGCCTCTACATCTGGAACGTGCCGATGCCGATCTGCGCTCGCTGCGCCGCGATCTATGCAGGGCTCATCGCCGGCATCCTTTTCTTTCTCGTTCTGCCGAGGATCGAAGCTCATCTCGCGCGGAAAATCCTGGCCTTCGCGGCCGTTCCGATGGTCATCGACGGACTCACGCAGCTCACCGGCCTGCGGGAAAGCACGAATCTCCTGCGGATCGAGACGGGCTTCGTCGCGGGGATCGCGTTCACCTTCTGGGCGCTGAGCGAGGTCGAAAGTCACGTACTTTCAACTGCTTGACGCATCGAAGACCGCTGGTTTAACCTTCGAACGCTACTCCAGCCGTCAGCAACACATTGAATGAAATGTCCTTTCAGGGCTCGCTCAAAGAACTGCCGCTTCCGGACATCATCCAATTGGTCAGCGTTTCCGGAAAGACGGGGAAATTTACCTTAACGCGCGAAGGCGAGCGCGGCTTCATCTTCCTCAAGAGCGGTCAAATGGTTCACGCCTCGATCGGTGATCTCACCGGTGAGGAGGCGATTTACGCGCTGGCGATCTGGAATCAGGGCGAGTTTCAATTCGAGCCCGGGGCCGAGGCCGACCGGCAGACGATCACAAAGTCGAACACGAATCTTCTGATGGAAGCGGCGCGCCGGCTCGACGAATGGCGCGTGCTGTCGAAGAAGATCCCGTCGGTCGAATACGTTCCGGAGCTTCTCGCGCGCGAGAACCGTCACGAGCAGATCACGCTCAATCCGCAGGAGTGGCTCGTGGTGACGAAGGTCGACGGCCGCCGTTCGATCATCGGCATCGGCAAAGCGCTGAACATTTCCTCGTTCGACGTGGCGAAGATCCTCTACGGCATGATCACGTCGGAGCTCGTTACGTTAAAAAAAAAATCTGATGCCGGCTCCGATGAGGAAAACAGCGACCTGATCGACCTCGCCGCGCGCATTCGCGCGGTCGCGGAGGAGTTCATCGGCGACTCGGCGCGCAAGACGATCGAGAAACATTTTCTCCACGCGCTCGACGGAATCATGTCCGGAAACGGCGCGAGCGCCGTCGACGCGATGATCGAGGAGTTCGAAAAGACGGCATCGCTGCTGCGCGGCCTCGCGGTATCGGAGCAGCTGCGCTCGCGGATCAACGAAGTGCGCGCCGCCGCGTAGATCATCCTCGCCGTTCCGTCTCCGTCTCCGAATGCCGATCGCGCCGCCGCCGGCATCCGTCACTCGTGCGTTGCGAAATCGATGCTGCTGTCGTTCGTGCGATTGTCGGTCGTCGTCGCGTATACGATCGCCGAGCCGTTTATGACGCGGATCCTCACTACGCCGTTCGGAACCGGGGCAACGTTGTTGATGAACTGCTGCAGGGTCGGCTGCTCGAAGTAGTTCGCCGGATACGCGGCCTTTTCGACCGGCTGCAGCAACGTCGAACCGTTCGCGTCGACGACGAAGATCTGCAGCGTCGCGCCGGCGTCGAGCGTGCGAATGCCGACGTTCATGCGGAAATTCGTCGGGTCCGCCGGCATCGTGATGAACGCATCGTCCAACTCATGCAGCACGTTCTCGAGCGGCACGATCTCCTCGGTAAATCCGGAGCTGCCTGCTGACCCGGCATCGTTGAAAACGCGCACGGTGAACAGCGGCCGGCTTCCGGAGGTGGAGATCACGTCGATCGAGCCGAGGCCGGACTGCCCCATCTGCTGGACGACGTCGGTGAACGAGACGACGGAATTCGCGGGGACGCTGTAGGCAAGCGAAGGATCCGATGCGCTCCCAGCCGTGCCCGCCGGATGGAACACGAGTGTGCCGGCCGCGACCTTGCTGTCGCGATTCGTAATCTGCATCGCAGTCCGGAAGTGAGAGCCGAAGGCGCCGGCGAGCGATCCTGCTCCGGCGATGACGCCCTCGCAGAAGTTCGGGCCTGACGTGGCGCGCGCATTCAGCAAATGGTTCCGTTCAAGACTTCCGTTCAGCGCGCCGCTGTTCGGGATCTCGCCCAGGAAGAACATGGTCGAGTCGGCGTCGGATCCGGGCGAAAAGACGTATCCGCCGGTGCACATCGACGTCTGCGTAATGGCGATGAGATCGCCTGCCTGCACCGTAACCGGAGGGGACAGCGTCACCATGTTCGTGCCGGTGACCGCATCAAAGGGCCCTCGTTCGGCAAAGACGCTGTACGTGGTCAGAGAATTCGAGTGGAGGAATTTCAGCTTGAACGCGCTCGCGCAGTTGTACTGCCATCGCACCGACGCCGAGGTCAGCGCGCCGTCTCCGGTTGCCGGATGGCTGAGATCGATGATTGTCGAGATTCCCGCGGATCTGTAGGGGCCCGAGATCGCGGGCATCGATCCGACGCTCACCTGTGCCGCGGCGATCGAGGCGCAGAAGAAAACGAGCACGACGAGGATGAGTTTGCGCATGGCATGCCTCCTCGCGTAACTGTCCTCGCGCTCACGCTGCGGCGCGACGCCGAACGACATGCTCCGATTGTGCCTTGGATCACAACGGCCCTCAGCGATGTTATCCTTTGAATACATCACTCCCGGAGGATCCATTGGACAGTTACAAAGGCGGCTGGATCGAGATCATCGCCGGAGGGATGTTCTCCGGAAAATCGGAAGAGCTGATCCGCCGCTTACGCCGCTCCGTGATCGCGCGGCAGCGCGTGCAGGTGTTCAAACCCATCATCGACGATCGCTTTTCGACCGAGGACATCGTGTCGCGCGACGACCGGAGACTGAAGGCGAGTCCCGTCTCGAGCAGCAACGAGCTGCTCGCGCGCGTGGAGATCGGCGTGCAGGTGGTCGGGATCGATGAGGTCCAGTTCTTCGACGCCAATGTCGTCGACGTCTGCATGCAGCTCGCCGACGCCGGCATTCGCGTCATCGCGGCCGGCCTGGATCAGGATTACATGCGGCGCCCGTTCGGCCCGATGCCCGCGCTGCTCGCTGTTGCGGAGGAAGTCTCGAAGATGCACGCGGTGTGCGTTCGCTGCCGCGGGGCCGCTCATTATTCACAGCGTGTCTCCGGCGGCGACGCGCAGGTCGAAGTCGGCGACTCGTCCTACGAGGCGCGCTGCCGCTCGTGCTACGAAGAATACAAGGCGATCGCTCCCGAAGAGGAGCCTCTGGTTCAACTCACCATCCCCCAAAGGGCATGACACTTCTTGTCACTCGCGACGAACCAAAAATGATGCTCGGCGGAGGAGCCAGCAAGCTAAACTGAAGAATCATCAACGGTTATGAAATCCGGGCTGGTGGTATCGCGCTTGCGCCCATGACGGACTCCGGGGGCGACTGTGAATAGAGAAAAAGGCTTCACTTTGATCGAGCTGATGGTCGTGGTTCTGATCATCGGAATCATCTCCGCCATCGCCATCCCGAATCTGATCACCGCGATGGAACGCTCGCGTCAAAAACGAACGATGAGCGATATGCGCAATCTGGCTACCGCCTGGGAAGCTCGCAATGTCGAGGCAGGCCGCTATAACGCCGCGGGATTCCAGGTGCCGGGAATCACTGAGACCGTCGGAGTCGACGATCTCGAACTGGCGCTGTCGCCGACCTACATTCGCAAGATGCCGAAGCAGGACGGATGGGACCATCCGCTCGAGCTTTACACCGACCTGCCGTGGGGCAGCACGCAGTCGGGGCAGGGGTACGCAATCATCTCGCCGGGCCGCGATGGACGCTATCAGTCCACTGCGACCACAGGCGCGACGACGGATTTCGACTGCGATATCGTCTTTTCGAACGGATCGTTCCTACAATATCCGTTGGGTGCGCAGACCGCGACGCAGTAGCTTCCTCCTCTTCGTCCTTCTTCTCGTTTCGAGTTGCGAACGGGCGTCGGCGGTCGCCGAAGATCCATTCACGCGCGAAGCGGAAGACATTCTCGTCTCGTATCTCCGCATCAACACGTCGGACCCGCCGGGCAACGAAACCGCCGGCGCGCGCTTTCTGCAGCAGCTGCTGGCGAAGGAAGGCATCGATGCGAAGCTCGTCGGCTCCGACCCCGCGCGGCAATCGCTGTACGCCCGCCTGAGCTCCGGAACGAACGAGAAGGCGCTGATCCTTCTGCATCACATCGACGTCGTGCCGGTGGAGCTCAGCGACTGGACGAAGCCGCCGTTCGGCGGCGTGCGCGACGGCGGCTACATCTGGGGCCGCGGAGCGCTCGACATGAAATCGATCGGCGTGGCCGAGCTGATGGCCATGATCGACATCAAGCGCCGCCACCTGCCGCTGCGCCGCGACATCATCTACCTCGCCGTCGCCGACGAGGAGCGCGGCGGCATCCACGGCGCGAAGGAGCTGCTCGAAACGCATCCCGAGCTTTTCACGAACGCGGGCTACGTGCTGAACGAGGCCGGCTACAACGAAACGTACGTCGATCGCGTCGGCTTCTGGGGCATCGAGGTGCAGCAGAAGGTGCCGCTGTTTCTTCGAGTTCACATGCGAGGGTTTGCCGGACACGCGGCGTCGCCTCCGCAGGACGGCGGCACACTCGCGAAGCTGATCGACACGCTCGAGAACATTCGCCGCATTCCGACGCCGTACCGCGTGACGCCGATGGTCGCGCGCTCGTTCGCGGTCGTCGGAGCGACGAAGAAGGACTACAAAGGCGAGGCGCTGCGCGCGCTCGCACACGGCGGCGATCCGGATCAATTCGCGAAGGTGCTGCCCGACGGTTATCGATCGCTGCTGCAGGACACGATCGCCATCACCCAGATCCACGGCGGCGTCTGCACGAACTGTCTTCCGCCGACCGCGTTTGCGGATGTCGACATCCGCGTGCTCGACGACGAGAGCTCCGACGCGATGCTGTCGAAGGTGAAGTCGCTGCTTCCGAACGACGCGACACTCGAAGTCCTGCTGGCCGGCACCCCGGCCCCCGCGAGCTCGACTGGGACCGATCTCTTTCGGCTGCTCGTCGCCGACATGCAGAAGTCCGAGCCCGGCTCCGTCGCCGGACCGATCGTCAGCGCCGGAACATCCGACAGCCGCTACTTTCGCGCGCGCGGAATGCAGGCGTACGGAATCGCACCATTTAAGGTGAACTATTATGATGCCGACACCGTGCATGCCGCCAACGAGCGCATCCGCGCGACGTTTTTCGATGAAGGCATCGGATTGATGCGCAGGATCGTCGAAGACTTCTGCGTCCGACGATGAGCCGCCGCGCCGCGTTCGCGATCATCGCCCTGCTGGCGCTGGCGATGTTCGCGCGGCCGCTCGTTCGCGGCGAAGTGCTCACCTTCCGCGATCACAGCGATTACTTTCAGCCGCTGCGCTACTTCACCGCGGTCGAGCTGCGCCATTTCCGCCTGCCGCTGTGGAATCCGTACAACGCCTCGGGCGAGCCGTGGCTCGCGAACCCGCAGACCGCGGTGTTTTATCCGCCGTTCTGGATCTTTCAGATTTTTCCGTTCGCGCAGGCGTACATGCTCTTCCTCTGGCTGCATCTCGTCCTTCTCGGCTCGGGCGCATTTCTTCTCTTCGAGCGATTCGCCTCGCCGCGCGCGGCATTCCTCGGCGCGATCGCGCTGATGCTCTGCGGGCCGACGCTGTCGATGCTCGACATCCAGAACAATCTGACGACCTTCGCGTGGATCCCGATCGTGCTCTGGTGCGCGCTCGCCGAAGCGCCGCCGATGGCCGGCGCCGCCGGGATCGCGCTGTCGTTTCTCGCCGGCGAGCCCTTCTTCGCTGCCGTGGGAGCGCTGCTCTATCTGCTCGCCGCTCGCCGCTCGCTGCGCGCGGTTTTCGACGTGGCGGTGACATCCTTCTGCCTCGCAGGAATCGTTCTGATCCCGTTTCTGGCAATGATCGGCGGAAGCGATCGCGCGGGGAGGGTTGCGCCGGAGGAGATTCTGCGCGACTCGATGCCGTGGAGCGACTGGCTGCGGCTGGTCGTGCCGGGCCTCACGCGCCAGCAATTCATTCCGATCGTCTACATCGGAATCGTGCCGGCGCTGCTGGCGATCGGTGGAATCGCATCGATCGGTCGCGTGCGCGCTGCGCGATGGTGGCTGCTTCTCGTCGCGTGCGTCGTCGTCCTTGCCGCCGGAGCGTTCTTCGCCCCGGCCGCTGCGCTGTTCGTGCATTCGCCGGTGACGTTTCTTCGCTATCCCGCGCGCGTGGTGCCGCTCGGCGCGCTCGCGATTTCCGCGCTCGCGGCGATCGGATTCGACCGCTTCATGGCCCTCGTCAAAGCGCCGTGGGTGTTCTTCGCCGCGATCGCGCTCATCATCGCCGACGTCGTTCCGCACATCGCGCCGCTGCTGCACAGCGCGCCGTTCGACGTGCACGCCGTTCCGTATTCGCTCAACGTCGGGCGCGGCGGAAAGATCATTCGCATTCGCCAGCCCGAGCGCGGCTTCGATCGCGCCGCGTGGATTTCCGGCTACCTGAACCTCTTCGAGCGCCGCTACGATGCATGGACGGCGGCTCCGGTGATCTCGGAGTCGTATCTGCGCGCGTACGAGACGGCGCTGCGCGATCGCCGCGCGCTCGATGCGATGTCGATCGAGTTCGTCATCGAGCGCGGCCCGCGGGGAATGATCGTCGAGCGCAATCCGGAAACGTACCCGCTCGCGTATTTTCGCGATGCGAGCGGCCGCATCACCGCGCCTTCATCGCTCGCGTTCACCACGAGCGGCGTGTTCATGAACATCGACGCGTTGTCGGACGGCGTCGTCGTCGTCACGCAGCAGAACGCGCAAGGTTGGGATGTCGACGTCGATCGAGCGGCCGCGATGGCGGAGCGCGACGGAGTGTTTCGCGCCGTGCGCGTCACGCGTGGTCATCACGAGATCGTGTGGCGCTATCATCCGCGCTCGTTCGCGATCGGAATCGCACTGACGATTCTCGGATGCGCGCGCATGCTCCTCGAAAAATTTTTTGTCAAGCGGGAATGGCACAAAAAACTTTTTTCGCGCCGCCGAGAATTCTCTTGATGCAAAGAGCGAGAGGTGTAGAATCACGCCCTCTCCAACTTCGGACCAAGGGGACGTTCCATGGTGAGCAGCATCGATGATCGATTGAATCAGATCATTCGTGAGCTAATCGGAAACGGCATCACCCTCGAACAGGCAGTCGAAGCGTTTGAAGGCAAGTACATCGTCGCCGCAATGTCCGCGAGCCGCGGCAACGTCACGCAAGCTTCGAAAGCCCTCGGGGTTCATCGCAACACGCTGCACAACAAGCTGCGGACGCAGACGATGTTGAACGGATTCGCCGAGTCCATCCGCCCGGCGCGGCGCCGCATCTCCGCAAAACGCGTTTCCGCGCCATCGAACAAACCAAAGTCGCGTAGAGTGTAGGTGGACGACGGGCAATCCTGCCTGTCCGGCAGACGAGATTGCCTGCCCTCCACGACACAATTTTGCAGACCGACCTTCAACAATCGATCGTCGAGCTTCTCCGGAAGCGCGGCAATCGTCTGCTCGGCGTCCGCGAGATTTTCGACCGGCTGCCCGACCGCGACGCCACGCGAGAACAGGTCGAGCGCGCCGTCGATGAGCTCGAAAGCGACGGCATCATCCTGGCGGTCCGCGGCAAGCGCTACTCGCTTCTCGAATTCACGCCGTACCACGCCGGCGTGATCCGCGTTCATCCCGACGGCCACGGCACGCTGCGCGGCGGCGAAGAAGAGGCCGACATCTACATCGACCGCCGCGCGATGCGCGGCGCAATGAACGGCGATCTCGTCATCGCCCGCGTGGATAAAGAATCGCGCAAAGTGCGCGAGCGCGATCTGCGGAGCGGAGAAGTGACGCGCGTTCTGCGCCGCGCGCATCGCACGGTCGTCGGACGATTTCACGAGCGCGACGAAGGCGGCCTCGTCGTTCCATTCGACATCCGCCTCGATCACGACATCCTCATCGACGACGCTTCGACGCTCGACGCGATCGAAGGCGAGATGGTCGACGTGGAGATCGACCGCTATCCCGATCGCACTTCGAATCTCGCGCGCGGCCGCGTCGTCGAGCGGCTCGGATTCATCGGCGACCCCGGAGTCGACATCGAGGTCGTCATCCGCAAGTACTACATTCCACACAGTTTCCCGGACGAGGTGCTCTCCGCGGCCGATCGGGTCCCACTCGAGGTCTCGCCCGACGAGATCGCAAAACGTGAAGACTTAAGGGAACATAATATCGTAACGATTGATGGCGAGACGGCGAAAGACTTCGACGACGCCGTCGAAGTCGTCCTCCTCCCGAACAGCCACTACCGCCTCGGCGTGCACATCGCCGACGTCTCGCACTATGTGACCGAGGGGAGCATTCTCGACAAGGAAGCGTTCGAGCGCGGCACGTCCGTCTACTTCCCCGGCCGCGCGATCGCGATGCTGCCCGAGCGGCTCTCGAACGGAATCTGCTCGCTCAATCCGCGCATCGAGAGGCTCACGTTCTCGGTCGACATCGAGATCGACGGGCGCGGCCGCTTCGTCGGTCGCCGCGTCTACAAATCGGTGATCAAGACGAAGGAGCGGATGACGTACACCGACGTCAACGCGATCCTTACCGAACGGACGCCCGATCTCGAGAAGCGTTACGGCGATCTCATTCCCGATTTCGAGCGCATGCACGCGCTGTACAAAATTCTGCGGACCCGGCGCGAGGCGCGCGGGTCGATCGACTTCGATCTGCCCGAAGCCGACGTAATGCTCAGCGAGACCGGGGAAATCGAATCGATCCAGGCGAGCGAGCGCAACGTCGCGCACCGCATCATCGAGGAGTTCATGCTCGCGGCCAACGAAGTCGTCGCGCAGGAGCTCGTCTTCGCGAATCAGCCCGGCATCTTCCGCGTGCACCAGCAGCCCGATCCGCGCAAGCTCGAAGATCTCCGCGAAATCCTCAAAGAGTTCAAGCTTGCGCTGCGCGGCGACGTCGAGGACATCCGTCCCGGAGAGCTGCAGCGGATTCTGAAGACGATCGTCGGCACGCCCCAGGAGCGCTTTCTCACCAACATCGTGCTGCGGTCGATGAAGCGCGCGTTCTACTCCGAAGAAAACCTCGGGCACTTCGCGCTCGGGCTCGATCACTACTGCCACTTCACATCTCCCATCCGCCGCTATCCCGATCTCGTCGTGCATCGGCGCCTCAACGAGCTGCTGCTGCACGGGCCGGCGCACGGCGATCGATTGCAGAAGCTCGAGCGCAGGCACCCGCTCTACGCGACGCAGTCGAGCGAGCGCGAGCGCCGCGCCGAGGAAGCGGAACGCGAAGTGCTCGAATGGAAGAAAGTGATCTTCATGCGCGATCGCGTCAGCGAGCGATTCACCGGCGTGGTCACCGGGGTCGCGCCGTTCGGCCTCTTCGTCGAGCTCGACGAGATCTTCGTGCAGGGCCTCGTGCCGATCGCCACCGTCGGCGGCGACTACTGGCAGTTCCGCGAGCGTGAGCATCGGCTGCGCGGCGAATCGAGCCATCGCGAGCTCCGCCTCGGCGATCACGTCTCCGTCGAAGTGAAGTCGATCGACGAGGACAAGCGGCAGATCGAGTTCCGTCTGCTGGAGGCCGCTGGCGCTCCCATTGCAACTCGCAGCAAGTCATGACGGGGGTCAGAGCTGTACTTGTGACTTTTCTACGGCGAGTAGAATGATTGCCGTGCCGACGGTAGAAAAGTCACAAGTACAGCTCTGACCCCATCGAACCATGCCCGAGACCCGAATCAAACAACTCGTCGATCAGCGCGTCGCGCTCGAGTCGCGGCTCAAAAAAGAGACGAGCGAGCTGTCGGACGCGCGCGCCCGTCTGTACGATCACGAATATCTCGATCTGCAGAAGCAACTCGCCGCGCTGTTCAAGGAAACGAAAAACGATTCGCAGCGCATCGCCATCATGCTCGAGCTGATGCGCATCCTCGAGAACCGGCTCGTCTACCTGCACAACTTCATCGTCGACGCGACCGCCGACAACCGCGTGCTCGCGCAGCTGGTCATACAGTTCATCGACCATCTGGCGTCGGAGCGAAGCACGGTGCTGACGACGCTCGAGGCGACGTACTACCGCGCCGTCGCGTCGCTCTATGCCGGGGATGCCGCGAACGCGCGCGAGGGATTCTCCGCCGCATGCGCGTCCGAGGAATCGGACGAGGCGAACGACATCAAATACAAGTCGTACGTCATGCTCGGCCACCTCTCGCACGAGGAGCGCGATTACGCGGCCGCGAAGCAGCTGCACGACGAGTCGCTTCGGTATTCGCAGAATGCGAACGTGACCGCGCAGGCGCTCGCGCTCAAGGCGCTCAACTCGTACGCGCTCGGCGACGCCAATGACGCGCTGCATCTGTTCGAAGAGGCGCTGCAGCTCTTCGATACGAATCAGCCGTTCTTCAACTCATATTTCTTCCGCAACGCGCTGCTGTTCTGCGGCGCGATCGATTTCGATCGCCGCGATTACGCGAATGCGGAGAAGTACTACCGCCGCGTGCTCGAAACGGTCGAGCAGCACTCCTACGATTTCTTCGACGCCCTCACGCACCTCGGCCGCATCGCCTATCTGCAGCAGCGCTACGACGACGCCGCGGCGGCATTCGAGCGCGCCGTCGAGACGCATCGATTCAGCGAGAACGAATATCTCGTCGACACCTGGTTCTGGATCGCGCGCACCCACATGAAGCGCAACGAGCCGCAGCAGGCGCGCCCGTATCTCGAGAAAATCGCAGCGTCGGACGTGAAGTACGAGAAGAAGCCGCAGGCGGTCGAGATGCTGCAGAAGATCGCGTGACGGGCGGTGGGCGCTGGGCGTCGGGCCTCGGCGTCAGGCGTCAGGCGTCAGGTTAGGCCTTAGGCGTTAGCTCTAGCTTTAGCTTCTGCATTAGTCGTCAGGCCTTGACCTTGAGCGCTGCGCGTTGGGCGGTGGGGGCTGCAGGCCAAACCGTCGCCTGACGCCCGACGCCCGACGCCCGACGCCTGACGCCTGACGCCTAAGGCCGAACGCCTAACGCCTAACGCCTAACGCCTGATCCATCGCCTCAATGAAACCGCGTCACCACGAACGCGATGTCGTCCTTGAACTCGTCGGTTGCCGAGAACGCGTTGACGTCTTCGTAGATCGCATCGTAGGCGGCATTGAGCTCGCGATCGCCGTGCTTTTCGAGCAGCGCGGCGATGCGGTCGATCGAATAGAACTCGCCCGATGCCGTTCGCCGATCGATCAGGCCGTCGGTGTAGACGAACAGCGTGTCGCCCGGCGAGACTCGCAGCGCGCGCTCGTTGTAGGCCATCTCGGGCATGGCGCCGAGGAGCGGGGAGGGGTCCTCGAGGAGGAGGGTTTTTCCGCGATCGCGCTGAAAGAGCAGAAATCCCGGATGCGCGGCGTTGCTGTACGAGAGATTGCCCTGCGTGTCGATGCGAAAGAGCTGTGCCGTCGCGAACTGCGTCGGCAGGCTCACGCTGAACAGAAAATCATTCAGCCGCGACATGAGATCCGACAGCCGCGTGTTCGGATCGGCCTCGGTGTGAATGTAGCTTTTCAGCAGCGAGACGAGGATCGCGGCCGGAAGGCCGTGGCCCGAAACGTCCGCGACGAAAAGGTATGTGATATTTTCTAACAAGAAATAATCATAAAAATCGCCGGACAGCACTTCGCTCGGCATGTACGCCGAGCGGATCTCGATCCGCGGCCCGCGAAAGCAGCGCGACGGCACGAGCGCTTCCTGAACGCGGCGGGCGATCTGCAGATCGCGCGTGATCTGCTGATTCAGATTCCGCAGCTGGTCCTGATAGCGCTTGACTCGGAGCAGAGCGCGCAATCGCGCGACGAGCACCTCCGTGTCGGCGCTCTTGCCCACGAAATCGTCTGCGCCGGCGCCGAGGCCTTCGACGACCGCGCGGGCGGAGTCGGCGCCGGTCAGCAGCAGCACCGGAATCGTGTGCAGCTGCGGATCGGATTTGATCGCCCGCGTCACTTCGAATCCGTCCATGCCCGGCATGCGGTAATCGACGACGAAGACATCGGGCGGAATGCGGTGCGCGACGGCGAGCCCCTCCTCGCCCGACCTCGCGGCATCGACGGCGTAGCCTTTTCGCTGCAGGAATCGCCGGATCACCTGCAGGTCATTGGCGCTGTCATCGATGACGACGACTCGTTCCGGAGTGGACATGGACGGCAAAGGATGATGCATTTTCCTGACCAGCCTGGTGATGTTCTCTGTTCTCTGTTGTCCGGCAGTTCGGATGGACAACAGAGAACAGACAACAGACAACTCTCTGCTAGGCTCGCAGAGTGAAGCTCATCATCGGTCTGGGCAATCCGGGCAGCGAGTATGCCCGAACGCGGCACAACATCGGATGGATGATTGCCGATGCGTTCGCGGGAAAGTTCCGCATCAAGATCGACACGCATGAAAAAGAGGCGATGACCGGCACCGGCCGCGTGGCCGGCGGATCGGTCATGGTCGCGAAGCCGCTCACGTACATGAACCACTCCGGCGAGGCGGTGAAGCTGCTCGCGAACGCGTACGCCGAGTCGCTGCAGGAGCTCATCGTCGTTTATGACGAGGTCGATCTTCCGCTCGGCAGGATTCGCATTCGCGAGCGCGGCTCGTCGGGCACGCACAACGGCATGCGCTCGGTCGTGGCCTCGCTTGCCAGCGAGAGCTTCCCCCGCTTACGATTCGGCGTGCGCGGCGCGAACTATGCGGAAGCCGGACGGCTCCGCGATTACGTCCTCGACGATTTCGAGGAGAGCGAGCTGCCGGTCGTCGACCGCGGCATCGAGCGATCCGTCGATACGCTCGTGCTGTTCGCGCGCGGCGATCTGCGCCGCGCGATGAACGAGTTCAACCGCGACGAACCCGAACCCGGATCTCCCGAGACATCATGACCACCATCCCTACTCTTGGCGAGCTGCGAAACTCCGGCTACAAAATCCGATCGGTCAAAGACGAGATGCGCGAGAACCTGCTGGCGTCGATCGCCCGCGGCGAGCGCACGTTTCCCGGCATTCACGGCTACGACCGCACGGTGATTCCGGCTCTGCACAACGCCATCCTCTCCAAACACGACATCATCCTTCTCGGTCTTCGCGGACAGGCGAAGACACGGCTGCTGCGATCGCTCACGTCTCTGCTCGACGAGCGCATTGCGGTGATCGAAGGCTGCGAAATCAACGATTCGCCGCTGCAGCCGGCGTGCAAGCGATGCCGCCGCCTGGCGCAGGAGAAAGGCGACGATCTGCCGGTCGCCTGGATGACGCGCGATGAGCGGTATCGCGAGAAGCTCGCCACGCCGGACGTCACCGTCGCCGATCTCATCGGCGACATCGACCCGATCAAGGCGGCGAACCAGCGGCTGACGTACGCGGACGAAGAAGTGATCCACTACGGAATCATTCCGCGCACCAACCGCGGCATCTTCGCGATCAACGAGCTGCCCGATCTCGCGCCGCGAATTCAGGTGGCGCTGCTCAACATCCTCGAGGAGCGCGATCTGCAGATCCGCGGTTTTCCCGTGCGCATTCCGATGGACGTCGTGCTGGTGTTCAGCGCGAATCCGGAGGACTACACGAGCCGCGGCAACATCATCACCCCGCTCAAAGACCGCATCGACTCGCAGATCCTCACGCACTACCCACAGAGCGTGCAGACGGCGATGCAGATCACCGGACAGGAAGCGTGGCTCGACCGGCAGGCGAAGGCGGAGATCGAGATTCCCGCCTACGTCCGCGAGCTGATCGAACAGATCGCGTTCGTCGCGCGCGAATCGGAGCTCGTCGATCAATCGTCGGGCGTTTCGGCGCGCCTGACGATCTCCGCGATGGAGCTGTTGCAGTCGAACCTCGAACGCCGCGCCGCGCTCACCGGCGACAAGCACGTGTTTCCGCGGCTGTCCGATCTGGCGATGGTGCTGCCGGCGATCACGGGCAAGGTGGAAATGGTCTACGAAGGCGAACAGCAGGGCTCGGAAGTCGTCGCGCGAAAACTGATCGGCACCGCGGTCGCCAAATTGTTCGAGTCGAAGTTTCCGCCCGTCGAGCGCGCCGGCGTCACCGGACGCCGCGGCTACGAAATGGAGAACGACGAGCTCGAGGACGCGTTCGCCGGACGGCGCGTGAAGAAACCGGCGCCGCCGCCGCGCGAGGAGCCGAAAACGAACGCCAAGAGCGAGCCGAATTACGACTCGATCCTCGCGTGGTTCGTCGAGGGCAACAAGATCACGCTGTCGGACGAGCAGCCGTTCACCGAGTATTTCCGCGAGCTCAATCGGGTGCCGAAGCTCGCCGAGACCGCGCGAAAATACGTCCACCCTAAAAACGATTTCGAGCAGGCCTTCTGGATGGAGATGGTGCTCGAGGGCATGCACCAGGCGCTGCGCCTCGCGCGCGAGGACCTCGATTCGACCATCACGTTTGCGGAGCTCATGA
The DNA here is from genome assembly GCA_035516895.1 of Thermoanaerobaculia bacterium. Taxonomy (GTDB): domain Bacteria; phylum Acidobacteriota; class Thermoanaerobaculia; order Gp7-AA8; family Gp7-AA8; genus Gp7-AA10. The sequence continues at coordinate 18,095 of DATIZY010000087.1, forward strand.
AGTTCAATGTCTTGCGGACGGTAAAATGATTGGCCGTT
>DATIZY010000088.1:0-2231 GCA_035516895.1 Thermoanaerobaculia bacterium
CACTCGCGACGATGTAACCGTGGCTCGCGAGAAACTCGGACAGGATCGACTGATCGGCCGCGTCCTCGCCGTTTCCCTGGGCGATGATCACGAGAGGAAACCGTCCCGCGGCAGCGGCGGCCCCCGAGCGCGCGTAAACGCTGGCATCAAGGAGCTGCGCGATGGATGCCGCCGGCACGCCATGATGGCTGAGAAACGTCGACAGCTCTCCCACTGTGCCGTGCAGGTACGCGCGAAACGTCATCGCCTTGCCGGCGTTTTTCGCGGGATACCAGATATCGAGCGCGTCTGTTCCCATCAGGAAGCGGCGGTAACCAACGTGAAAACTGCCCGGCTTCAGGTTCAGCCAAAGCGGGGGCGTTGATTCGGCGTGGATCGGAAGGGCAGCGGCGAGAGCGAGAGCTGCGATCAGCCGTGTCGTCATCCTCACGATGGCCTCACCGCCGTAGTACGTTCTTTGCGATGAAAAACACATTCGCCGGGCGCTCGGCAAGACGGCGCATGAGATACGGATACCACTCCGTTCCGAACGGCAAATAGACGCGCATCCGCCAGCCGTCGCGCACGAGCTGCTGCTGCAGATCGCGGCGAATGCCGTAGAGCATCTGAAATTCGAATTGGTCGGCGGCGATGTTCTCCGACTTCGCGAACGCGATCGTCGCGTCGATCATCTTCGGATCGTGCGTCGCGATGCCGTGATACGTCCCGCTCTTCAGCAGGATCTTCATCAGCTTCACGAAATTCGCGTCGACGTCCGCCTTTTTCTGAAATGCGATCTCCGCCGGCTCCTTGTACGCACCCTTGCAGAGGCGGATGCGAATGCCGTCCCCGCAGAGGCTCTCGACGTCGCGCTCGCTGCGATGGAGATACGACTGAATGACCGCGCCGACGTGGCCCGCGTTCCCGGTGCGCTCGTGCAGCTCGCGGACGACGTCCAGCGTTTTCTGCGTATAGGCCGAGCCCTCCATGTCGACGCGCACGAAGCTGCCGAGCCGCGCCGCATGAGCGACGAGCCCGTCGACGATATCGCGCGCGAGCGTCTCATCGACATCGAGGCCCATGTGTGTGAGTTTCAGACTGACGTTCGCGTCGAGCTTGCGCGCGGAGATCTCGTCGAGGAGATGGTGATACAGCTCGGCGCTGTGCCGCGCTTCGTCGGCATTCGTGACGTTTTCACCGAGGTTGTCGATGCTGACGGAGAGGCCGGAGGAGTTCAGTGCCGCTGTCGCTCGCAGCGCATCCTCGGGCTGCGTTCCGGCGACGAAGCGGCCCGACATCCTCTGGCCGGCACGCGATCGCTCGGCGACGCCGCGCAGCGTCTTGCTTTCCGAGAGTCCGATGAAGATCGCGCGCAGCATCACGCTTTCGCCACGACCACGGCGCAGATGCGCGCCGCTCCCGCGGCATCGAGCGATCTAGCGCACGCGCGAAGCGTTTCGGCGGTGGTGCAGATATCGTCGACCAGAAGCAACGACCGTCCCCGCGCCCGCGAGGACGCAACGAACGCGCCGCGGACGTTTTTCGCGCGCTCCGAACGCGGCAGCGTCGACTGCACCGCGCAATCGGCGCGCTTGCACAGCAGCGACGGATCGCAGCACATTCGCAGTCGTCGTGCGAGCGCGCGTGCGAGCAGATCCGCCTGGTTGTAACCGCGATGCCGCCGCTTCGCCCGATGCATCGGCACCGCGACGATGCCGTCGAAATCGAGATCGCCGCGCGAGCGGATCACATCTTCCAGCAGCGCGGCGAGCGCATCGTCGAGAAAATCGTGTTTCTCGAACTTGAACGCGTGCAGGACCCGCTCGAGCGAGCCGCGGTAGTGGCCCCATGCGTCGGTCCACGCGACGGGCAGCGGATCGTCGATGCAGCGGATGCAGTGAACGGGAGCCGGAAGACTCGAATCGGGAGTCGACCGTTCGATGGTTTCTTCGACTCCCGGCTCCCAACTGCGGACGCCCGGCAGCGGCTCGGCGCAGGAATCGCATTTTGCGCTGCGGATGACGGGCAGCGTGGACCAGCACGATTCGCAGCAGGAGCCCCTCCGCGCGCGCCACGGAAGCTCGCATCCGCAAACGACGCACGAGGCGTGCAGAACGATTCGCGCCGTCTCACGTCCCAATGAGGAAAGAGCCGAAAGCACGGCGCAATTGTAACTTTTCAATTCCGAGCGCAGCGAGGAATCAACCGCGGCGCAGCGAATGAGGTCGTTGACGGCCCGCCGTTGACTGCTC
>DATIZY010000089.1:0-4552 GCA_035516895.1 Thermoanaerobaculia bacterium
GATTGTCGACGGGACCGCTCTTCGCGACCGCCGTCGCGGGCAGCACGACGAGCTTGCCCTTCGATTTCTTCACGTCGGCGTTCGTGATCACTTTGTGCGGCAACTTCTTCGCGCCGCCGTTCGCCTTCGCCGCTTTGACGAGCGGCGAATCGCCGGCGCGTAACGTCATCGCCGCACAAATCATCACGAAAAATAGTGTTGTTTTCATGGCGCTGATGTCCCCGCCCTCCCGTATCGATCTTCGAGGCGCACCACGTCGTCGAGCTCGGGCGTCGAGACTTCGGCGACATCGGTGTCCTCGATCGCTTCCATGCGATGAATCAGCCGCGGCGGAATGTGAAACGCCTGTCCGGAGCGCAGCGCGAGCTCGCGCCGATCGCCGTCGTACTCCACGGTCAGCTTCAGCTCGCCGCGCACCACGAACAGCGTTTCGTCCTTCATCTCGTGATACTGCAGGCTGAGCGACTCGCCGCGATTGATGTGCAGGATCTTGCCGGCGTAGCGGCCGGTCTTCGCGAAAATCAGCTCGTGGCCCCAAGGCTTCGGCACGCGCTGAATGTCGCGGTACTGAAAAAGATCATCGCGCTTCATACGGTCTTGTTGATCAGCCCTTCCGGAAAACGCATCGCCACGCTCTCGATCACGAACTCCTCGATCTCCTGCGCGGTCCGCTTCTGCAGGGCCATTTCGGCGATCCGCCGGCAGTCGCGGTAGCGCACCGATCGAACAATATTTTTTATTATAGGTATTGATGACGGATTCATGGAAAACATTTCGAGGCCGAGGCCGATGAGGACAACGGCGTAGATGGGGTCGGAGGCCATCTCCCCGCACATCGACACCGGAATCCCCGCCGCCTTGCCCGCGTCGATCACGTTCTTGATGAGGCGCAGCAGCGCCGGGTGCAGCGGCTCGTAGAGGTAGCTGACGGTCTCGTTCGCACGATCGATCGCCAGCGAATACTGAATCAGATCGTTCGTGCCAATGGCGAAGAAGTCGACCTCTTTCGCCAGAATGTCGGCGATGATCGCCGCGGACGGAACCTCGACCATCATCCCGATCTTCAGGTTCTCGTTGTACTCGTGACCTTCGTCGTCGAGCTCGCCCTTGATGTCGCGGATGAGCGTCTTGACCTGACGGATCTCCTGCACGCCGGTGACGAGCGGAAACATGATCCTGATGTTGCCGAACGCCGACGCGCGGAGCAGAGCGCGCAGCTGCGTGCGAAACATGTCGCGATGCTTCATGCAGAGGCGGAGTCCGCGCAGGCCGAGCACCGGATTGTCTTCGCGGACGCCGATGACCTCGCGCGCGAGCTTCTTGCCGCCGAGGTCGAAGGTGCGGATGACGCACTCGCGCGGCGCCAGCGCCTCGGCCAGCGCCCGATACAGCTGCAGATGCTCCTCCTCGGTCGGCAGCAGAGGGCTCTTGGAGATGTAGAGAAACTCCGAGCGATAGAGGCCGATGCCCTCCGCTCCGAAGCGGATGGCGTCTTTGAGCTCTTCGACGAGCTCGATGTTCGCCTGCAGCGTGATCTGATGGTTGTCCTTGGTGGTCGCCGGCTGGGCGCGGTTCTCGAGGAGCTTCTTCTCCGCCTCCTCGTGCCGAAGCACGCGGCTCTGGTATTCGGCGACCATCGCCTGGGTCGGATTGACGATGAGCGTGCCTTCGTAGCCGTCGACGATGATCGTCTCGTCGTTGTCGATGACCTTTGTCAGGCGCGGCACGCCGATGACGGCCGGCATGAAGAGCGACTTGGCGATGATCGACGTGTGCGACGTCCGCCCGCCCGCCTCCGTCGCGAAGCCGACGATGGGACGGCGATTGAAGTGGATCGTGTCGGAGGGCGTCAGGTCGTTGGCGAGAATCACGACGTCGTGCGTGATCTCGGAGAGATCGTGATGCGCGATGCCCTGCAGGTTCGTCTGCACGCGGTCGGCGACGTCCTTTACATCGGCGACGCGCTCGCGAAGATACGAATCGTCGAAGCTCGCGAACCGCGCCTGCAGCTCTTCCTGAACTTCGGACAGCGCCCATTCCGCGTTGACCTGCTCCGATTCGATCTTCTGCTGCACTTTGTCGGCGAACGACGGGTCGCTGACCATCATCGCGTGCGCATCGAAGATCGAGGCGTACTCCTCGCCCATCGAGCGGCGCACTTTCTGCGCGAGATCGCCGAGCTCGACGCGCGTTTTCTCCAGCGCCTCGAGGAAGCGGTTGACCTCGTGCGCGACCTCCTCATCGCGGATCGGGACGCGGAAGATCGATGCTTCGCGCCGCTCGATGATGACCGCGCGGCCGATCGCGATGCCGGGCGACACACCGATGCCCTTGTACGTGCGCACGTCGTTGCGCGCGGGAGGCGTGTACTTCGAGGTCTGATCGACGGGCATCGGGTCTCAGGCGTCGGGTCTCGGGCGTCGGGTCTCGGGGCGTTCGGTCTTCCTGGCGCCTGACGACCGGGACCTGCCGCCTCTCATTCTACTTCGTCGAATTTGGCGTCGATGAGCTGCTGGATCGCGTCGACGGCCGCCTGCTCGTCCTCGCCGCTCGCGGTGATCGTGATCACGGTGCCGCGTCCGGCGGCGAGAAGAAGGATGCCGAGGATGCTCTTGCCGTCGACTTCCTCATCGCCCTTGCGGACCTTGATGTCCGATTTGAATCGCGCCGCGCAGTGGACGAGTTTCGCGGCCGCGCGGGCGTGAAGGCCGAGTTTGTTTTTGATCTCGATGTCTCTCGAGATCAATGTGCGCACTCCGCGGTTGGGTCGCTCGTGCAGGGCACGGCTGCACCGTGCCGGACTTCGTTGCTGCACCCGTCATGGGAATCCGTGCGGCCGCGATCATGCTCCGCACATGCCGAGCGGATCAACTGCCGCCTCCCGCCGCCCGTCGCTCCGCCGACAGCAGATCGGACGCGACGCGAATCGCCTTCGATCCCTTTTCCACGATCGTGTGGGCGAGGACGCTGACGTCCTGCGCGCCTTCCTGCATCGTGGCGAACTTCACGATCATCGGCAGGTTCACGCCGGTGATGACCTCCACGCGCCCTTTGTCGAGGAACGAGAGGCTGATGTTGCTCGGCGTGCCGCCGAACATGTCGGTGAAGATGATGACGCCGTCGACTTCCGGCATGCGCTCGAGCGCGGCGCGGATCTTCTCGCGCGCCTCGTCGACCGAGTCGGTCCATTCGAGTGGGACCGCTTCCATCGTTCCGACTTTTGCTTCGATTTTCTGCGCCGCAGTCAGCAGCTCATTCGCCAGCCTGCCGTGCGTGACGATCAAGGCACCAATCACTGTCTACCCCCCGGGAATGATAACGGATCAACGTTTGAAGTCCCTGTGCACGATCTCGACCGCGTATCCGCGCGATTCGAGGTCCGCGCCGAGGCGCTGCGCGACCGCGACCGAGCGGTGTTTGCCGCCCGTGCAGCCGATGCCGATCGTGAGATAGCTCTTCATTTCGCGTTGATAGCCGGGCAGCAGATAGGCGACGAAGTCGAGCAGCTTCGCGTAGAACGTGTCGTACTCCGGCTGTTCTTTCAAATACGTCACGACCTCCGGATCGAGTCCGCTCTTCGGACGCAGCGCCTCGATGAAATGAGGGTTCGGAAGGAAGCGGACGTCGAACAGCAGATCGAGGTTGTACGGCAGGCTGTACTTGAAGCCGAAGCTGATGATCGTCACCAGCATCGACGGCGTATAGCTCGTTAGGCCGAAGCGGCGGATGACCTCGGCCTTCAGCTCGTGCACGGAGAACTGCGACGTGTCGAGCACGAGGTTCGCGAGCGACTTCACCTCGGTCAGCGCGGCGCGCTCGCTTTGAATCGCTTCCAGGACCGGGAGATCGTGCGCCAGCGGATGCGGCCGCCGTGTCTCGGAGTACCGCCGTGCGAGCACCTCGTCGGTCGCTTCGAGAAAGATCAGAACGACGTTCGGGACGAGCTTCTGGATCCGATCGCGATAAAACGCGGGAAAGATATTCGCGAAATCGTGCGTCCGCACATCGACGACGATCCCGACCTTGCTGGCGTTCTCGTGGCTGCCCACCTCCTCGAGAAAGGCCTCGATGAGGTGAATCGGCAGGTTGTCGCAGCAGTAAAAACCCAGGTCCTCGAGCGTCGACTGGACATAGCTCTTTCCTGAGCCGGAAAGGCCGGTGATGATGACGAGGTATTCGGGATGATTCATCGGTTGTCGATTGCCGGCCACCGCTTGCCGGATACGGCCGCCGGCGAATCGGCAACCGGCAACCGGCAACCGGCAACCTGATCACTCCAGTTCATGAATCGTGACGACATTCTGCGTGAGGTGCGGAATGAGAAGACGGTGCCGCTTCGTGTCGTATCCGATGTCGGCGGGCGACTCCGCGTTCTCCACCACGGCTTTGAAATCGCCGTTGATGCCCCGATACACCGCTTTGCCGTCCCAGCTCGAAACGAGGAACGTGCCGTCGCTCATGTGCATGAGTCCGTCGAGGTTCCCCTTCGGCAGCTTCTGCACGTTCGTCTTCCTGCCGTTGTCGATCTGATAGAGCTCGTTCGATGCGGACG
>DATIZY010000090.1:0-4356 GCA_035516895.1 Thermoanaerobaculia bacterium
GTCCTAAGTCCTGAGTCCTGAGTCCTAAGTCCTGCTCAGTCCTCAGTCCTGAGTCCTTTTTCCCTTACTATTCGCCGCGTGCTGGTGCTCCACGACCCACTCCGCCAGACGGATCTTCCCCGCCGATGCATCGCCACGATCGGCAATTTCGACGGGCTGCACATCGGACATCAGGCGATCATCCGCGGAGTCATCGAGCGCGCGCGCGAAACGGAGCGGCCGTCGGCGGTCATCACCTTTCATCCGCATCCGCTCTCGATCGTCGCACCCGATCGCGTGCCGAAGCAGATCCTCACGCTGTCGCAGAAAGAGGAGATCCTGCGCCTGATGGGTGTCGACGCGCTGCTCGTCATCCCGTTCACGCACGACTTTTCGCGCTGGCCCGCCGAGCGCTTCATCCACGAGTTTCTCGTCAACGCGCTGCAGGTGACCGAAGTGCGCATCGGCCGCGACTTCTGTTTCGGCGCCGGCCGCAAAGGCGATCTCGCGATGCTCGAGGCCGCCGGCGCGAAGTTCGGCTTCGAGGTCCACGGCGTCGACGAGGTGCGCATCCGCGGCATTCGCGTCTCGAGCTCGATCGTGCGCGACGCCATCAACAAAGGCGCCATGCGCGCCGTCGCCCTGGCCCTCGGCCGCACGTACTTCGTCGATGGCCGCGTCGTGACCGGACGGCGCCTCGGCCGCAAGATCGGATTTCCGACGGTGAACATCGATCCGGCGAACGACCTCTTCCCGGGCGGCGGCGTGTACGTCACGACCTCGCGATTCGAGAGCTTCGCGCGCTCGTTCGAGAGCGTGACGAACATCGGCGTCCGCCCGACGCTGTACGAAAATTACGCGCTCACGATCGAGAGTCACATCTTCGATTTCGATTCCAACGTCTACGGCGATGTGGTGCGCCTGTACTTTCATCAGCTGCTGCGGCGCGAGCAGCAGTTCCGCTCGGCGCTCGAGCTCAACAATCAGATTCACGCGGACATCGAGCGGTCGCGGCGGTTCTTCGCGCGGCATCCGATTCGCTTCAACGAGATCGGGGTTCCGATAACGTCGTGACCGATCCGGTTCTCGCATTCGTTCTCATCGTTTGCGCGTACGCCGCCCTGCTCGGCGCCCGCTTTTTCAAAACCCTCGACCGCGAGATGTTCGATGTCTGGACCACGCCGATTGCCGCCGGACTCGTGAGCGGCATCGTGTTGCGGTTCACGAGCTCGGGCCCGGTGGCGATCGGCATCATGCTGACGCTCACCGCGCTCTACGTTCGTCTCACCGGCCATGAGACCGAAGCGATCGACGGCATGCTCGTCGGCGCCGCCTCCGGCGCGACCGCGGCGATTCCGCTGGTCGTGCACAGCGATGCGCCTTGCGGCGCGCTCGCGCAATGCCTCGTGGCCGGCGCGATCGCAGGATACGGCACCACCCTGGCGACGTCGCGCGTCAACGACAAGCTGCGCCGCGCGCTCATGGACGTCGTCACCGCGATCGCGGCGATCGCTCTCGCGTACGGCGTGCAGGCAATCCGCGACGATCGCGCCACCGCGATCGCGGTCGTGATCGCGATTCCGCTCGCCGCCGTCGCCACGGTGTTTCAGCAATGGCCCGATCTCCGCGCGGAGCTCGGCCACGAAGCGTCGCTCGGCTTCATTCGCGACTCCGACATCCGCCGCACCGCCCACCCGATCCTCCGGCTCGGCAGCGGCGGCTGGACGGACCGCAAAGCGCATCGCGAATTCGTGCGCATCGCGAACAAGATCGCGCTGCGCAAGCGTCAGCAGCGGACGCGGCCGGACGACACCGCCCGCCTCTACCAGGTCGAGATCATCAAACTGCGGATGCAGCTTCAGGAGATGACGAAGATTGACCGTCATGTGAGCCCGGCGCCCGATTCCGATGAAGTTCGCTCGGATACAATGGCGCGGAGCAAATGACGGATCTCGCCAGCTCGCCGCGATTCCGTGAAGGTTCGAGGTTCGAGGTTCGATGGAAAAGGTAAGAGGTAGTCGCCATTCTTCCGACCTCTTGCCTCTTCACTCGACCCTCGAACCTTCAGGATCGCCTCGCCTCCGAGTCCGCGCGTTTCTGATCGGCTGTCTCGTTGCGGCATCGCTGCGCGCGCAGGTCACCAACCTCGGTCCCGCGGGGCAGTACTACAAAACCGGACCGCCGAAAAAAGGACACTTCAGCTTCGTGCGTCCGCCGCAAAAAGGCGGACAAGCGGAATGGACCGCGGACCATCAGACGCTCGAGGGCGGCGACAACGGCTACGCGATCCTCTCCGGAAACGTGAAGTTCACGTACGAAGACATTCACCTCACCGCGGATCGCGTGACCTACAACAAGCGAACCGCCGACATCACGGCCGAGGGGCACGTGATTCTCGATCAGGGGACGACGCGCCTCGCCGGCAATCAGATGGTCTTCAACCTCAAGACGAAGACCGGCACGTTCTTCGCCGCGACCGGCAGCATGGAGCCGGCGATGTATTTCACCGGCGAGAAGCTCGAGAAGCTCTCCGACGACAAGTACCGGCTGACGAACGGCGTGCTGACATCGTGCGATCTCGACTCGCCCTCGTGGTCGATCGCCGTCGGCCGCGCCGACGTCACGCTCGACGATTACGCGCACCTGCACAACGCGACGTTCAAGATCCACAAGTTTCCGCTGATCTGGATGCCGCGGCTGATCTGGCCGACGAAAGGCGATCGCAGCCAGGGTTTTCTCATCCCGCGCGTCAGCTTCTCGAGCTGCAACGCGGCGAGCGAGCACTGCTTCGGCAACCGGTTCGAGATCGGCTACTTCATTCCGTTCGGCAACACCGCGGACACGACGCTCTATGGCGATCTGAGCTCGACCGGCTACAACGGCTTCGGCATCGACTTTCGCTACCGGCCCAGTCAGAACGTGAAATTGGGCGAGTTCAACGGCTACGTCGTCGCCGATCCGCAGGACCACAGGAAGCAGTGGGACTACACGTACCAGCACTCGCAGGACAATCTGCCGGGCGGATTTCGCGGAGTCGTCGACGTCGAGGACTTCTCCGATCTCGACTTTTTCCGCAACTACTCGCGCGATCCGCGCGTGCACACGCTGTCGCAGATCTACTCGTCGGCCTATCTGACGAAGAACACGTCGACGTATTCGTTCAACTTCCTCGCCGACCGCCGCGACATCATCCTCGGCCACGTCAATCCGGCCGATCTGGCGTCGCCGCTGCTCAAACAAAGGTTCGAGCAGCTGCCCTCGCTGCAGTACCGCATCTATCCCCTGCGGCTCTTCGGCTCGCCGGTCTATTTCGCGATGGAGTCGTCCGTCTCGCACCTCGTGACGAACGGATCCCTGAGCGGTCCGTCGGCCGATTACTTCCGCGGTGACGTCTTCCCGACGCTCTCGATGCAGATTCACTCGCCGGCGTGGTTCTCGATCAAACCGCAGATCTCGGCGCGCGAAACGTACTATTCGGAGACTCAGGTCACCGACCCCACGACTCTGCAATCGACCGCGGTCGACGCGTCGGTCAGGCGAGCCTACTTGCAGGGACAAGTCGAGATGGTCGGGCCGTCGTTTTCGAAAATCTTTGACAAGAGCATCGGAAACTTCGCGCGATTCAAGCACGTCATCGAGCCGCGCTTCACGTACGTCTACACGTCCAACGTCACAACCGTGCAGCAGCGCATCATCCAGTTCGACACGATCGACACGCCGTTCCTGCCGGTCGTGCCGAACTCGTTGCAGTACGAGCTCGTGCAGCGTCTCATCGGCAAGGAAAAATCGGGCGGGTCGGCGCGCGAGGTTCTGTCGTTCTCGCTGCGCCAGAGCGTGTCGCTTTCGAAGCCGTTCACGAGCACGACCGGCGGCAGTCTTCCGAATCAGACCGTGCCGGCAGGGCAGAACAACAAGTTCACGCCGCTGATCGCGAGCCTGCACATCAATCCGTATCAGTCGATGACCTTCGATGCCAACGCGACGTTCGGCAACGTTTCGCACCAGCTCGATCAGGCAAGCCTCGCCGCGAACCTCATGGGCACCGGAAAACAGTCGGACAAATATCTGACCTTCAGCTGGTTCTCGACGTTCCGTCAGCCGGTGGTGACGAACCAGCCGTCGACCGAGACCACATTCACCAGCGGCAGCAGCCAGTTCCGGCTCAACACCGGCACGTCGCTCCTGCATCAACGCATCCGCTTCGACACACAGCTCAGCTACGACGCATCGCAGGGGCAATTCATCGACGAGCGATATCTCATCGGCGCGACCGCGTCGTGCTACGGCGTCGCGTTCGAGTACCGCCGTTACCTGGTTTATGATCCTTTGCCACAGCCGAGGAATACGTTCGGGATTGCGGTCACCCTCAAGAATGTA
>DATIZY010000091.1:0-14695 GCA_035516895.1 Thermoanaerobaculia bacterium
CGCCGGCGGTCAACGGCGAGCGCTTAGCCATGCGCCGACAGGATCAGCGACGCGTTCGTTCCGCCGAAGCCGAACGAATTCGAGAGCGCGTTGGTGACCTTCGCCGGGCGGGCTTTGTTCGGCACGTAATCGAGATCGCAGTCGGGATCGGGAGTCTCGTAGTTGATCGTCGGCGGCAGGATCTGATGTTTGATCACGAGCGCGCAGATCGCCGCCTCCAGGCCGCCGGCGGCGCCTAACAGATGCCCGGTCATCGATTTTGTGGAGCTGACCGGAATCTTGTACGCCTGATCGCCGAACACTGTTTTGATCGCCAGCGTCTCGATGCGATCGCCGACCGGAGTCGATGTGCCGTGCGCGGTGATGTACTGAATCTCGTTGAGGCCGAGGCCCGCGTCTTTGAGCGCGCGCTGCATGACGCGGGACATCCCGGCGCCATCTTCCGAGGGCGACGTGATGTGGTACGCGTCGCTCGACATGCCGTAGCCGGTCAGCTCGGCGTAGATCTTTGCGCCGCGCGCGATCGCGCGCTCGCGCTCTTCGAGCAGCACCACGCCGGCGCCTTCGCCCATCACGAAGCCGTCGCGCGCGGCGTCGAACGGTCGCGATGCGTGCTCGGGATCGTCGTTGCGCGTCGAGAGAGCGCGCATCGCCGAGAAGCCGCCGACCGCCAGCGGCGTGATGACGGCCTCGCTGCCGCCGGCGAACATCAGATCGGCTTCATCGCGCTGAATGATTTTGCACGCGTCGCCGATCGCATGCGCACCCGTCGCGCAGGCCGTGGCAGGCGCGGAGCTGGGTCCGCGGCAGTTGAAGCGGATCGAGATGTGGCCCGACGCGAGGTTGACGATCAGCCCGGGAATGAAGAACGGCGAGATGCGCGACGGTCCGCGCTCGAGGAGCTTCCGGTGCATCTCCTCGATGAGCGGCAGCCCCCCGATGCCCGATCCGATGATCACGCCGAAGCGGTCGCCGTCTTCCTTCGTTGAATCGATGCCGGAGTCGGTGATCGCCATCTGTGCCGCGGCGACGGCGTAGTGGATGAACGTGTCCGACTTCTTGACCTCTTTCTTCTCGATCCACTCCTCGGGATTGAACCCATGGACCTCGCCGGCGATCTGGCAGGCGTACGCGCTGGCATCGAACTTCGTGATTTTGTGAACGCCGGAGCGTCCCTCGATGAGGCCCCGCCACGTCGGGTCGTTTCCGACGCCGAGCGGCGAGATCATGCCGATGCCGGTGATGACGACGCGGCGCTTGTTCACGGGAATGGAAGTGGTTGTGGGTTAGGAAGCCTTCGCGCGTTTCTCGATGTAGTCGACCGCGTCTTTCACTTTGCGGATCTTTTCCGCTTCGTCGTCGGAGATCTCGACGCCGAACTCCTCTTCGAACGCCATGATGAGCTCGACCTGGTCGAGAGAGTCGGCGCCGAGGTCCTCGACGAACGATGCGTCGGGGGTGACCTCGTCCGCGTCGACTCCGAGCTGTTCGACGATGATTGATTTGACCTTATCCTCTACCGACATCGGTTCCTCCATCACGTGTCTGAGTGCAGGTGCGTTTTAGCACAACTCCGAATGACATAGCATCTGCGGCGTGAAAAAGATCTTCTCCTACGAGGATGCCGCCGCGCTGCTTCCGGAAGTGCTCCGCCTGACCGCCGCGGCGGTCGACGAGGTCGACGCGCTGCCGGGCGACGCGCCGCGCGACGAGGCGCAGCGCATCGTCGCCGCATGGGCCGATTCGATCATGAAGCTCGGCATCGAGGTGAAGGGGCTGTGGCTCATCGATTTCGATAACGGCAGCGGCTACTACTGCTGGCAGTGGCCGGAAGAGTCGTTGCAATACTTTCACGGATATGACGATGGGTTCGGCGGGCGGGTTCGCCTGCAATGACGGAGATGAGAGCCATCGGATTCGACCTGTGGGAGACGCTGATCACGAACCCGCACGACGTCACGCACGAGCACAAGCGGCTGAGGCTCGAGCGGATGTCCCGGATTCTGTCGACGACGCCCGCATCGATCGAGGGCGCGTACGCGCGCGTGTGGGAGCGCTGTCAGGAGCTCTACTGGTCGGCCGACAGGGACATCCCCTGCCGCACGCAGATCGTTCATTTCGTCGAGGAGCTGTCGCTGGAGGTCGACGAGCCGACGATGCAATCGCTCGAGGAGGCGTACGCGACCGTGGCGATCGCGGCGCTGCCGTCGAAGGTTCCCGGCGCCGACGACATCCTTCGCGATCTCAGCTCGCGCTTCGACCTCGGCCTCATCAGCAATACCGGCCGCACGCCCGGCTCCGCGCTGCGAGTGATTCTCGACCGCCTCGACCTCTCCAGGTTTTTCAAGGCGATGGTCTTCTCGAACGAGCACGGCGAGCTCAAACCGCGCCGCTCGATCTTCGAGCGCCTTCGATCCGCCCTCGGCGCCGGATTTAATGAGATGATATTTGTAGGCGATAATCTTTACGTCGATGTCTACGGCGCGCAGAGCAGCGGCATGAAGGCCATCCACTTCATTCCGCCGCAGCGCGGGACCGCCGTGGCGCCTGCTGTCGATCACGGCCTGACGATCGTCCCCGACGCGACCATTTACGATTTGCGGGAGCTGCCCGCGGCCATCGAACGGATCACCACAGAGGCACAGAAGGCACAGAGGGCACAGAGGGTTTGAATGCACCTGTTTCTTGCGATCATGATTGCCGTGATGTCACCGGAGCAGCGCGATGTATGGTCGGGCGAGCAGCGCTACTGGGACCTGCGCGCGGCCGGGAAAATCGACGAATACATGGCGCTGTGGGACGACGAATTCACGGGCTGGCCGCAGACGACGAAGGAGCCCATCGGAAAGGACGGCATACGCGCCGAGGTTTTGCGGCAGATTGCAGAGGAGAGGGGAACGGGCGGGTCGAAGGTGACGCTCGAACCGCTGTCGGTTCGAATCCACGGCGATTTTGCTTTCGTCTTTTATCGAGTGCACTTTGAAAAGGCGTCGGTTCGAATTCACCACACGTGGCGCCGCACGCCTGCCGGATGGAAGATCATCGCGGGCATGAGCGCGCCCGACGAACAAACAATGACGCTCACATCCCGCCGCTGTTCCGCACGCGCACGAACGCATACACGCTGACCTGGTGCGCGCCGCCGGCGTCGGAGAGCGTCACGTTGCCCCCCACTCCGCCGAGAAGGAGTTTTGACTTGTAGACGTCCTTCGTGTAGCCGCCGGTGAGCGCTTTGATCGTTCCCTCGAACTCCTCTTTTTTCAGCACTTCGACGCGGCCGGTGAGGTAGTTCGACACGTTGAACTTCCACGAGCCTTCGATTGTCAGTCCGTTCGTATCGCTCGACGAGCGGTGGTTCCAGCCCCAGATCACGCTCGCCGCGAGGCCGTCGCTGAAGTACGTCGCCGATGCCGTCGTACGCTGAATGCTGCCCGGCTCCTGCGCTTCGGGATTGCGCAGATGACCGGTCGAGACTTGCGCGGTCACATTCGGCGTCGGGTCCCATGTCCCGCGCACGGACCACGAGTCGATCGAGCCGCCGTTGATGTCCCATCGGTTGCTGTTGTCGGGCTCGCGTCCGTGAAATCCGCTGAGCGCGAGGCCGAATTCGTTCTGCTTTGCGCCGATCGTGATGACGTTCGACGCGACGTGCGTGGAGTCTTCGAGATGATGCGCGAGCGGCGCCTGCGGGATCTCCAGCGAGGATACGCGGTGTGGAAAGGCGGCGGGTCCGAGGGCCGGGTCTCCGACGGGGGCAGCGTAGAGGTAGCCGGCGGTTTGATGGCCGAGGTCGACGGCGAACTCCGCGGAGAGCTCCATGAAGAAATCGTGGGCGTGCTGATGATTGATCAGACCTTCGCCGGATTGAAACCACTCGGGGTAGCCGCCCTTCGGAATGGTCGCCGGCTCGAGGCTGAACATCGATCGCAGCCGCAGCTCGCCGCCGGCGAGATGGCGCTCGGCGGTGCCCATGATCCAGTTCGCCGCGAAGAGTCCATCACCGCCGCGATCGGTCTGCACGACTTGAGTGAGGAACGCCGCGCCATGCCACATCAACATCCAGTCCTCGAAGGTGGTCATCTGCATGCTCATCGGCGCGGCCGCGGGGTTCTCGCTGGTGCCGGAGGTCTGACGTGCGAGCAGATCGCGCGCAGGATCGGGCGCGCTCATGGGCATCTGCGCGTGCTGAGCGAGTGCGGGAAGCGCGAGAAGGAAGAGCAGAGGCGTGAGGCGGCTCACAATGCGAGAAATATCACATCGATCCTCAGCCGTTTTGCGCAATAACTTCATCGGGACCTATGACCTCCAAAATCTTCCGGGTACACGGATCGACGTGTGCCTTGATCATCGTCGCGTTTGCCGCATCGGCGACGACGATCATTCTTCCGACGGATGGACAGCTCATTGTGAAGTCTCCGGTGATCGTCACCGGGACCGTTTTGCAGTCGAATCCGGTGCAGATCGGTGACAAGATCTGGACCGAGACCACGCTCGCGGTCGATCACGCTTCAAAGGCGGCGTGGCCGGCGAGGTCACGATCCGCGAGATCGGCGGCATCCTCGGCGAGCACATCACGAAAGTATTCGGTGCGCCGGAGTACACGCCGGGCGAGCGCGTCATGGCGTTGGGCTATTGTCGGCGCAGAACGACGATCGTCTTGTCGTCCGTCGCCTGCGCGCCGCGCTCGAATTCCGTCACGGCCGCGATGATGCGCCTGGGATCGTTCGTCTCGCTGAAGAGAGCCCGCAAACGGTCGTAGCCGAACTCCTCTTCCGCGGGATCCGCCGCTTCGTTGAGGCCGTCGGTATAGAGGAAGAGCGTCGCGCCTTCGGGCACCTCGATCGCGAGCTCGTGATAGTTGGACTCGGGGAGAATGCCGATCGGCTTTCCGGTCGAGTGGAGCTCGTGCAGCGTGCCGCCGATTGCGATGAACGGCGGATTGTGGCCGGCGTTGACGTAGCGCAGCAGCCCTGTTGACGGCGAATAGCGGCCGAAGAAGAACGTCGCGTATTTGCGGCCGCGCGCGCTGCGATAAATCAGCGCGTTGAGGCGCTGCACGAGCCGCGCGAGATCGTCCTCGATCGGCGCAGCGACGCGCAGCGCGGCCTGCACGCTCGACATGATCAGCGCGGCCGACACTCCCTTGCCCGAGACGTCGCCAATGGCGAGACCGAGGTCGCCGTCGGGGAGCTCGAGGAAATCGTAGTAGTCGCCGCCGACCTCGTAGCACGGGACGCTGAGCGCCGCGAGCTCGGTGTCGGCGACGTCGACCGGCGGCTGCGGAAGCAGGCGGCTCTGGATCTCGCGTCCGAGCTTCAGCTCTTCCTCCATCCGCTGCTTCTCGATGAGCTCCATGTGCAGTGTCGTGTTCTCGATCGCGATCGCCATGTGCTCGGAGATGCTGCTGAGGAAGTCGAGATCGGCGCTGCCGAACGCGCCGGTCGTCTTGTTGAGCAGCTGCAGCGCGCCGACGATCTTGCGGTCACGATTGCGGATCGGCACCGTGAGCATCGATCGCGTGCGGTAGCCGCTCTTCTCGTCGGCCGAGCGATCGAACCGCGCGTCGGCGTACGCGTCGTGCAGGATGATCGGCTCTCCGGTGGCGACGACGGTCCCCGCGATGCCGGTGCCGATCGGCAGCTTCGCTTTGAAGTCGCCTGCCGTACGCGTCCAGATCTCCTTGCGGTCGTCATCGACGAACCAGAGCGTGCCGCGGTCGACGTGCAGCTCGTTGCGCGCGACTTTGAGGATCGATTCGAAGAGCGTGTCCGGCTCGATCGAGGAGTTGATCAGTTTCGACGCCTCGACGAGCGTGCGCAGGCGCTCCATCTCGTCCCGATCGTTCAGCGTCTCCAGCACCCGTTTCAGCGCGGGCGGCGTGCCGGCGAACCTCAATCCCGTCTTGAAGATGTTCGCGCTCTGCTCGGAGTGAACGACGGTGCAGTCGATTTCGATGTCTTCCCCGTCCCACTGGAAGCGCAGCTTGTGAGGGCCGCCGACGATCAGAGGACGATCGTGCTCGACGGTCGTGCCGAGCGAGCCGATGTTGACGATGCGGACCTCGCTCTCCTGCACGTTGCCGCGGATCGGCGGCATGAGCGGCAGGCGATCGGCTTTGCGGCGTTCCTGTTCGAACATGATGAACGGTTCCCAGCCCAATGGAGCACCGGCTTCAGCCGGTAGAGCACCGGCCTCAGCCGGTAGACGGTAGAGCACCGGCTTCAGCCGGCAGAGAAATCGGTTTCAGCCGGTAGAGAAACCGGCTAACGCCGGTAGAGAAACCGGCTAAAGCCGGTGCTCCATGCCGCTGCTCCATGCCGGTGGTCCGTTGCGGCGACCGGGAGCTGAGAGAGTTTACCGTATCATCTCGCGTGGCCTTTGAAGCATTCCGGGAGCGTGACTATCGTCTCTTCTGGACGACACAGTTTCTTTCCAACATCGGCTCGTGGATGCAGGGGATCGCGCGCGGATGGCTCATCTACCGCCTCACTGACTCGCCCTTTCTGCTCGGATTCGTCGGCTTCTCCGGATCGATTCCGCAGTTTTTTCTGATGCTGCCCGGCGGCGTCGTCGCCGACAAATTCGACCGCAAACGGGTGGTCGTCGCCTCGCAGTGGGTGCAGGCGCTCGCGGCGTTCTGGCTTGCGGCGGAGATCTACTTCCACAGGATCACGGTGTGGCAGATCATCATCGCTTCGCTGATGACGGGAATCGCGATGTCGTTCTCCGGCCCGGCGTATCAGGCGATGGTCGTCGATCTTCTCGACGATCGCTCGAAGCTTCCGAACGCGATCGCCATGAACTCCCTCCAGTTCAACTTCTCCCGCGTCCTCGGTCCGCTTCTGGCGGGGGTGACGCTGTCGCTCTACGGACCGTTCTGGTGCTTCGTCTGCGACGGCCTCTCGTTTTTTCCGCTCATCTGGGCGCTGGGCATCGTGCGCGACCGCCAGATCCGGCATCCCGGCTCGCCGGCAGCGATGCTCTCGCACATCGCCGAGGCATTTCGGCACGTCTCGCGCGACCGGCTCATCGTGCTGCTGCTGGTGATCGTCGCCGCGGCGAGCCTGTTCGGCTATCCGTATCTAAGCCTCATGCCGATGATCGCGCGCGAGCTGTACGCGCACCACGACGCGAAAGGCCTCGGCATCCTGATGAGCGGGGTGGGGGCGGGCGCGCTCGCCGGATCGCTGACGCTCTCGGTGCGCATGCCGCTGCCGCGCAACATGACGAGGCTGATTCTGCTCACGCTCACGACGTTCGGCCTCGCGCTCGGCGCCGTCGGCTTGACGCGCCACGCGGCTGCGGTCTTCACGCTGTTCGTGATCTGCGGCGCGTCGATGGTCGTCTGCATCGCGCTCTGCAACACTTCGATCCAGCAGCGGATCCCCGACGGCCTTCGCGGCCGCGTGCTGAGCATGTACACGTTCGCGTTTTCGGGTTTTCTGCCGTTCGGGAACCTGTTCGGCGGCATCCTCGCCGAGCATCGCGGATTTCAGGCGACGATGATCATGCTCGGCGGCGGACTGATGGCGACGGCATTGATCACTGCGCCATTGGCGCTTCGGAATGGAGCGCCGGCCCTGGCCGCTGAATCATGAGATCTCAATGACGCGCGGCGTGCGCTCGCTCGAGCGTGGGATCGCGCAGAAAGACTCGCGCGACACCGCCGTAGAGCGGCTCCGTCGCGATCCGGACGTACGCTGCGCCAACATGTCCGTCGCTGTCCAGGACGAGCCGCGGCGTCGATTCGACGTCGCGGGTTGCGCTGATCACCATTCGATCGCCGGTGCCGAGGTGGGTGAGGTACGCGTTGCCGTTCGCGTAGGCAAGCGTGTAGCGAGAACCGTCCCAGATCACGCTCGACAATTCGCCTTCCGCGAGCGTTGCGATGCTGCCGAGCGTTCCGTCCGCCGCGATCGTTCGCGCGTCGACGTCGAGACATGAGCCGCCGGCGCAGGAACGCGTCCATCCGACGGCGAATCCATCGCCGTTCGATGCAACATACGGATCGTGCTGATCGTCGCTGTCCGAGAGCGCTACGCGCAGAGGGTCGGTGTCGAGGAGTGTCAGCCCGTTCGAGATGCGCACCGCGCGCACATTCGACCGATACGTGAAGCACGACGGGCAGGCGAGAGGCGACGGCGTGGGAATCTCTTCCTGAAACGCGACGAGTACCTCGCTTCCGTTCCACGCGAGAGCGGGCCTGGCTGTCTGCATCGGAGCGGGCGTCACATCGAGCGGAACGTCGAGGACGTGCAAGCCGCGATCGATCCGCTCGACGTGAATCGCTTTGTAGTCGCAGTCGTCCCACGCGACGAACGTACGGTCGCCGGTGTTCAGAAGATCGAAATTGAATGCGCAGGTCGATGAGGCCAGCGCAATGCCGTCGCCGTCGAGGACCTCGCCGTCGGGCGTGACGCGCGTGCCCCACAAAATCGCGATGTTGGTGCCGGTTGTAATCCAGCCGACGACGTAATTCGTGCCGTCAAAGATCACCTTCGGCGTTGAATACGCGACGCTGCTGATGCGGATTCCACGGCCATCCAGCGGCTGGCCGTCGAGCGAGACGCGGCCGATGTACGTTCCGGTCGTCTCCTGCCACGCCGCGAGGTCGTTTCGACCACCGAACGCGATCGAAGGATTCGTCTGCTGATTCGCGCTGCGCGACAGGAGAACGGGATCGGAGCGGCGGAGCGAAGACGGATCCACCAGCGTGGCGTAGGCGTCATCCGCGCTCGATGCGCCCATCGAATGCCACACCGACGCGATCGAGGTTCCGTTCGAGGCGACACTCGCCTGCGCACTGCTGAATCCGAATTCACCTTCCGAGATCGGGAAGGGTTGTCCATCGATTGGATTGCCGGATCGATCCACTCGAATTCCGAACTGCTGCTGGTACGGCGGCGCGTTGCCCTCCGGCTCGACGGTCGTGCCGGTCGCGAACAGATACGAAGTGCCGGTCCAGATCAGATCGCCGCTGACGTTCGGAATGCCGCCGACGGCCGGCAGCGAGGCCGGCGCGTCGAACGTCTGTGACGCGGCTGCCAATCGCCGCGCAAGAAAGCCGCGCGTCAGCCAGTTCTGCGTGATGAGAACGTAGTTGCTGCCATCGGAGGCGAGAGCGACCGGCATTTCCTGTGTCACGATGACTTCAGGCCGGAGGCCGACCGCTTGCCCGTTTCCATCGACCACGATTCCTTCGACGTAGACGGTCGATGACGACGACACGATCGACCAGACGATCAGGAAATCCGAACCGTCCGACGCCACATTCGGAGCGGTGCCGCCGCTTTGCGGAGGAATGGGCAGGGGAACGTCGCGGCTCAAGAGGTTCGCGTGCCCGTCGAGCAGCGCGAATGTGTTGTCGTAGGCGACGAGAATTCGCGAACCGTCGGTTGCCGCTGGCAGCCAGCCCGACGGATACACGCCGGAAATCGCCACGCGCGGACCGTCGATCAGGTTTCCGTCGCTGTCAATGCGCACCGCCATGACATTCGATTGCGGCGACTCGGGGGATTGCGAAAACGTCTGCTCTGCCCAGAGCACGACCCAGTTCCCATCGATCGAAAAGATCCCGAGGAGACGCCGATTGCCAGCCGCGTTGGAAACCGTGATCCGGATTCCGGTCGGATCGAGGAGCTTTCCGTTCGCGTCAAAGCGCGCCGCGTAGATGCCATCCTGAGCTTCGCGCTGATCTCTCCAAGCGGCGAGAAAGTTTTCGCCGTCCGAACCGACGATGGGAACGATTTGCTCGCCCGGCGCGGCTCCGTATTCGGGCACGCTGACAGGAATTTCATTCGCGATCGCGCCGAAAAGTGGGAACGAGAGAGCGAGCTCGATGAGAACAACCGGGAGAACGCGGGACATGGGAGGGCCTACGCGAGCGAGTCGAGAATCTCCTCGATGCTTGATCGGCGGCACGTGTACATCGGCGTGTCGCGCACGGTGTACTTCGACGATTCGGTCTCGCGGAGATCCTGGACCAGATCGAGGAACTCCTCCGGCTTCTCGGCCTCGAACGCCACCACGAAATCCTGGTCGTCGAGCCCGAACGAGTACGTGGTGTTGATCTTCACGCGCGGATACTTGTGTCCGATCGCGATGTGCTCGTTCATGATCCGCTGCCGCTCGGACATCGGCAGCAGATACCAGTCGCGCGTCTTTACGAACGGATAGACGAACAGAAACGGGCGCTTGCCGGGAACGATGCGAAGACGCCGCCCTTCCTGCCCCTCGTGCACGTGCTCGCTCACGTACTGCGAGTGTTTGGTCATCGCGAGGAACGACTGCGGCACGTCGAGGTACCGGCCAAGGAGCGATTTGTTGATGTCGGAGGTCATCGCCTGGAGCGTCTCGACTTCGAAGCTGATGCGCCAGAGCATGAAATCGACGTAGGACTTGAGGCCGAGGGTCGAGTAGGGGAGGATCATGTTGGAGCCGCTGTTGTAGCGGTGGACGATCTCCGCGAACTCCTGCTTCGCCTGCAGTTTGACCTCGGCGCTTTCGCGCCGAAGCGCGCGATCGGCTTTGAAGAACATGAAGTTCACGAACTGGCGCTGAAGTGCCTTTTCGTCGGCCTTCGCGGTTTGCGGCTGGGTTTCAATGGTGGTGGTCATGGTTCGGCGATTGTAATCGCGAATCGGGAATCGGGAGTCGGGGGACGGTAGTCGGGAGTCGAGGGTGGCGATTGATTCCGATCCCGATGCCCGAGTCGCGCCTCCCGATTGTGAATAACTGCGCCCGACTCGCGAAAAGCCGCGTAAATTCGGCGTGAAATGACCATGCGGAATGACGGAAGATTTTCGTCGGGCATGTGGAAACTCGCAGAAAACGCGAAAAAGTGCACAAGTTGATTTGCAAATTGACGTCTCCGCTTCACTCAACACATGCCTGCTCAGAGAGTTAGGCCATTTCGCCCACACGTTTGTGCAATTCGCTTGGAAGCGCGCGTTTTTTGCCGTTGACCGGGTTTTTCACAGCTTTTTCATCAGCGTTTTCCGCAGCATCTGTGTAAAGCGTGGCTCGCCGTCACGAATGAATCGCGGTTCAGTTTCAGTAAAGTCAACAATCGCAGATGCTTTGCCTTCGCGGCGTCCTCCGTCGACGAGCCCGTCCAGCCGGCCGGCGAGCGCCGGCGGAAGCATCGATGGCTCCAGGATCGGCGGCTCTCCGCTGCGATTCGCGCTCGTCGAAATGAGCGGTCCCGTTTTCTCGAGGAGTGCGCGAAGCCAGTCGAGATCGGGAACGCGAACGGCGATCGTCGACTCACCCCTGCGAAGAATCGCGGTCAGCGGCGCCGGCCAGATCGTTCGGAGCACTTCGGGAACGTGGATATCCAGCCGATCGGCCGAATCGGCGATGGTGACGAATCGTTTCGCCTCGTCGCGCCCCTTGATCTCCGCGATCGTCGGGGATTGCGATGGCAGCGCGTGCAGGCCGTAGATCGTGTCGGTCGGCATCAGCACGATGCCGCCGGAGCGGAGGATCGCGGCGATTTCCTCGAGCTGCGCTTCAGACGGCGCGCCGCTGATTTCCCACCGCTTCACGTTTCGCACCTTTGATCAGCTCGCGCGCGTGAACGACCGCCGAGTCCGGAACTTTCTCGCCTCCCAGCATCCGCGCCACCTCCTTCACCCGCTCCTCGGCATCATCGAGACGGCGAATGCGCGCGCGTGTGTGGCCGCCGTCGTCTTCCTTCCAGACGAAAAAATGAGTGGAGGCGAAGCTGGCGATCTGCGGGAGATGCGTGACGCAGATGACCTGATTCGTCGCCGCGAGCTCCTGAAGCTTTCTGCCGACGACCTCCGCGACACGGCCGCCGATGCCGGCGTCGATCTCGTCGAACACGAGCGTGGCGCCTGCCGAAAGCGGATTCGCTTTGAAAAGCGCCGCGGCGATCGCCAGCTGAATGCGCGAAAGCTCGCCGCCCGACGCGACGCGCTGCATCGGCTTGGGTTCCTCACCGCGGTTCGGCGCGACGAGGATGTCGATGCGATCGAATCCATGATCACTGTCGCTCCCCTCGTCGACCGCGATGCGCACCGTCGTCCGCTCCATTGCCAGGTCGCGCAGCTCGTTCTGGATCGCCGATTCGAATGCCCGAGCCGATTTCTTTCGCGCCGCCGAGAGCTTCTCCGCTTCCTTCCGGTACGTGGCGCCGCGCTGCGATTCGAGCTTCTGCAGCTTCTCGAGGCTGCCCTCGAAATCGCACAATTGATCGTATTCACCTTTTATCGAGGCGAGGTGCTGCAGCACTCCGTCGATCGAGCCGCCATATTTTTTCTTGAGGCGATCGATCGTTGCAAGCCGCTCTTCGACGGCGTCGAGCCGCGCGGGATCGTGGCGGACCTCGCCGAGCGCGCTCATCGAACGGGAGAGGTCCTGCAGCCGGTACACGACTTCCTGCAGCTCGTCCGAGATCGCGCGCAGCGATTCGATCTCGCGTAATGGCTGGAGCAGATGCTGCGCGCGCGCGATCTGGGCGATGGCGGAATTCTCGTCGTCCTCGATCGCCGTGAACGCGCCGGCGGCAGCCTCGATGATCGCGCGGGCGTTGGCGAGCATCGCGCGCTCGGCGCGCAGCGGCTCCTCTTCGCCGCCCTCCAGCTTCGCCGGCGAAATCTCGTCGATCTGATACTTCAGCAGATCGAGCCGCAGCGCGCGGTCGCGGTTCGCCTTCGACAGCTCCTCGAGCTGCGACGCGGCGTCGCGCCATTCGCGATACGCGTCGCCGACGGCATCGAGCTTCAGCGCTCCGAACTGATCGAGCAGCTCGCGGTAGCTTTGCCCGGCGACGCGCGAATGCGATTCGTTCTGGCCGTGAATCTCGAGAATCGGGTCCATCGCCGCCGCGAGCTCACGGACCGAGAAGAGCGAGCCGTTGATCGAGACGCGTCCGCGGCCGTTCGCGCCGATCTCGCGCTTCACGATCATCTCCCCGGCTGCGTCGAACATCGCCTCGGCCGACATCTTTTCGGCGCCGGCGCGGATCATCTCCGTCGATCCGCGCGCGCCGCTGAGGAACTCGAGCGAGTCGATGAGCAGCGATTTGCCCGCGCCCGTCTCGCCCGTGAGGACGTTGAGGCCCGCGCCCGGCTCGATCTCCATCTCCTCGACGATCGCCAGATCGCGGACCTTGAGGTACGTCAGCACAAAAAAAGTGTACAGGAGTCAGGACTACAGGACTCAGGGCTCGCGTGCGCGGCGGTACCGCGTTTGCTTTGCAACGAACTCATGAAAAGGATCGCAGTCTCCGCCGCTGTCCTCGCGTGTCTGCTCATGTGCAGCAAACCCGCCGAAATGGTGAAACAGACGACGACGCGCGTCGCGAACAAGGTCTCCGACGCGATCGACGCAAATGTTCCGTGGGCGGGTCCGGACAACGGCGCCGCACAGGCGCGCGACCAGCAGCGGTACGACCTCCAGTGGCGCCAGCTGGCGTCGTTTCGCGCGCAACAAGCGGCGCAGCAGGCCGCGCAACTGGCCGCGCAACTGGCCGCGCAACAGCCGGGGACGACTCCCGCGGCAACCGGTCAGCAGATCCGGATCGTGCAGGGCGGGAAGGAATCGTTCAAGGGCCTCGACATGAACCGGATCAACGCTGCGCCGATGCGCGTCCCCATCACGGGCCACGACAGCGGACCGTCGGTGCTGCGCGTTCAGGTCTACCTCGATCGCGATCATTTCTCCGTCGGCGCGATCGACGGAGGTTGGGGAAAGAACTCCTCGATCGCGGTCTGGCAGTGGCAGCGATCGCACGGCATCGAGCCGACGGGCGATGTCGACGAGGCGACCTTCCGCTCGATCGCCGACGCAGCCGGCAACGTCGAGCCGCTCGTCAAGTATCAGATTAGCGCGGACGATCTCACGGGACCGTTCTTCACCATTCCCGACAGTGTCTACGACCAGCAGAATCTCTCGTGCATGTGCTACCAGACGCTTCGCGAGGAGCTCGCGGAGAAGTTTCATTCGGCGGAAGATTTCCTCGCCCAGCTCAATCACGGCGTGACGTTCTCCGATTTGAAAGCGGGTGACACGATCGTCGTGCCGAATGTGCGCCCCGCCGTCACCGCCGATCCGCACGACATCGCGAAGATCGTGATCTCCATCGCCGGAGACTCGTTCGACGCCTTCGACGCGAATCAGCGACTGATCTTTCACGCGCCGACGACGGTCGGATCAAAATACGATCCCTCACCCGACGAGACGCTGCACATCGTGAAGATCGTTCCGATGCCGCACTTCCACTACGATCCCACGCTCTACGCCGAGGTGCCGGACGACAAGCCGGACGCCCATTTGAATCCCGGGCCGAACTCGCCGGTGGGCATCGTCTGGATGCAGCTCAGCAAGGCGCACTACGGCATTCACGGCACCGAGGATCCGGAGTCGATCGGCTACGTCTCGTCGCACGGATGCGTGCGTCTGACGAACTGGGATGCGAACGAAGTCTCGCATCGCGCGAGCGAAGGGACGATCGTCGCGTTCGTGGATACGAAACGGAGCGCGGGAGATTAGCCGGCGAGAGCCGGCTCCAGGTCAGGCCACCGATTCCCGAAGCATGTCTGTCGAGATGCCGGGCGATTTGAGGTTGCCGAGCAAAGTCAGCGAGAGCGAATCGGGATCGACGATTGTCTGTGCGACATCCTGGATGTCATCGAGCGTGACGGCGTCGATCTGTTGAATGATCTCGTCG
>DATIZY010000092.1:0-10604 GCA_035516895.1 Thermoanaerobaculia bacterium
CTCAGGACTTAGGACTTAGGACTCAGGACTTAGGACTTAGGACTCAGGACTTAGGACTCAGGACTTAGGACTTAGGACTTAGGACTTAGTCTCCACCCCCCGGGCAGATTCTTCGGGTGGGCGGGACTCAGTCCTGAGTCCTAAGTCCTGAGTCGCCCTTCCGCAGTCCGACGTGAGTGTATGGAAGATCGGCACCGAATCGACGTCTGGCTCAAGTTCGTCTGTCTGTTCAAACACCGGAACGAGGCGGCCGAGGCCTGTCGTGGCGGGCACGTCAAGATCAACGGCGTTCGGGCGAAGCCCGCGGCTGCCGTACACGAGGAGGACGTTGTCGAATTTCTGCAGGGGACGCACTATCGGCGCGTGGTCGTCTCGCATCTGCCGGAAAAGCAGGCGGCAAAAGACGAGGCGCGAGCGATGTACGCCGACCAGACGCCGAAGCAGGAGGTCGACATCACGCGTACGGCGATGCGAGAGCGAGGGCAGGGGCGGCCTACCAAGCGCGAGCGTAGGGAACTCGACAAAATCCGCCGGTGAGGGAATGCCGTCCTGACGCGGGTCGTTGTCTTGCTCGACTACGCTGTTTGCCTTCGGTTTCTCCGATTGGCAGCACAGAAAGGAGATTCACCGATGGCAAAGACAACCGGTACCGTCAAGTGGTTCAACGACGCGAAGGGTTTCGGCTTCATCACGACCGACGGCGGCGAAGATGTGTTCGTGCACTTCACCGCAATTCAGGGCAACGGCTTCCGCAGCCTTGCTGAGGGCGCGCACGTGGAGTTCGAAGTCGTTCAGGGTCCGAAGGGTCTGCAGGCTTCCAACGTCACCGTGTCGTAAGAAGCGAACAGAGCATTTCATGAAAAGGCAGCCGCGAGGCTGCCTTTTTGCGTTCAGGCCGACTCGACCGCGCCGAACCGTCGCATGTCGATGTTCGCCATCAGGCCGATCGCGATCAGGAACATCATCGTTTGTGAGCCGCCGTACGAGATCAACGGCAGCGGAATGCCTGTGGTCGGCAGCAGGCCGATCTGCATCGACACGTTGATCAGCACGTGGAAGATGAAGAACGAGATCAGGCAGATCACGAGGAACGCGCCGCCGCGGTCGCGCGCATGTTTCGCGAAGAGCAGCGCCTGCACGATCAGAAACAGATAGAGGCCGAGGACGATGACGACGCCGATGAAGCCCCATTCTTCGCCGAGGACCGAGAAGATGAAGTCGGTCTGCTTTGCGGGGAGGTAGCCGTACTTCGCCTGGGTGCCCTGCTTGAATCCTTTTCCGTGAATGCCGCCCGATCCAATTGCGATTTTCGCTTGCGTGACCTGATAGCCCTTGCCGAGCGGGTCGCGGTCGGGATTGAGAAAGGTGACGACGCGGTCCTTCTGATACGGCTTGAGGGTCATCCATCCGACCGGCAGAATGATCGCGAGGATGAGGATCGCCACGACCCACGCTCTCCACTTCACGCCGCCGAAGTAGAGCGCCACCGCGACGAGCGGCGCGTACGACGCCGCGGTTCCGAGGTCCGGCTCGAGGAAGATCAGCGCGACGGGCACGCCGACGATGAGCATCACGCGCAGAAACGAGCGAATGTTGAGGTATGCGGCGGAGTGGTTGTCGAAGTAGCGCGCGAGCATCAGCGCGGTGAAGATCTTCATGAACTCCGCCGGCTGGAACTGAAACGCGCCGATGTGAATCCACGACTTCACGTTCGCGGTCAGGCGGCCCCACACGAGCACGTAGACGAGCAGCAGATTGCCGATCGCGTAGAGAAACGGCGCGATGTCGAAGAAGACGTGGTAGTCGATCGACAGGAAGGCGATCATCAGGAAAACGCCGATCGTCACCCACAGCACCTGTTTGCGAAGCAGATCGAGCGACGGGTCGCTGAAGTACGTTGCGCTGTAGATCAGGAGGCATCCGACCGCGGCGATCACCAGCGCGGTGCCGATGAAATTCAGATCGACGAGCGACAGCGTGCGGGCGTGGGGACGGGCCATTCGATCAGTGTCCGAGGTTCGAGTTCGCCGGAGCGGCCGGCGCTTTCGGCTCCTGTCCGGGGACGGGCAGCTTGCCTTCGCGGATCGCCTGCAGCGTCTCGGGGTTGTTGAGATCGAGCGAGGTGTTCTCGATCTCCTGCTTGAATTTCGATTCGTACATCATCTTCGCCAGCGGCGCGGCGTCGGTGCCGCCGTGCTGTCCCGCGTGCTCGACGAAGATCGCGATGACGATCTGCGGGCTCTCGACCGTGGCGTAGGAAACGAACCACGCGTGATCGCGCTCCATGAACGGCAGGCCGGCCGTGCTGAACCAGCCGCTCTGAGCGATGACCTGCACCGATCCGGTCTTGCCGGCGATGTCGAGGCCGGCGACGCGCGCATTGCCAGCAGTGCCGCCTTCCTCGTTGACGACCTTCCAGAGGCCGGTGCGGACGGTCTTGAGTTCGTCCGGTGAGATGTTGACCCGCCGTTCGACTTCACTGGCGACCTGCAGCCGCTCGACCGATCCGTCGGGTTTCGTCTGCTCGATCATCTTGACGACATGCGGGCGGTAGATCGTGCCTCCGTTCGCGATGGCGGACATCATGACCGCGGTCTGCAACGGCGTGACGATCAGCGGACCCTGGCCGATGGCCACGGAAATCGTCTCGCTGGGGTACCACTTTCGATGTTGCTTTTCCGCCGCCCACTCTTCGGACGGGACGATGCCGGCTTTCTCGCCGTCGAGATCGATCCGGGAGAGCTGTCCGAATCCGAGGTTGCGAGCCCATTTGGCGATCTTGTCGACGCCGAGCCGCGCACCGACGTTGTAGAAGAAGATGTCGCACGACTCTTTGAGCGCGTTCTCGACGCTGATATCGCCGTGGCCCTGCCTTCGCCAGCAGCGGAAGCGGCGGCCGAAGAAAACGGCCGTGCCGGGGCAGAAGAATGTCGTCGACGGTGTGATCACGCCTTCCGCGAGGCCCGCGGTCGCCATGACCGCCTTGAAGACCGATCCGGGCGAGTAGAGGCCCTGAATGGCGCGATTGAGCTCGATCTTGAACGGATTCGATGAGATCAGCTTCCACGTGTCGGGCGTGAAGCGCTTCGAGTAGACGTTGGGGTTGAACTCGGGCGAGGAGACCATCGCCAGGATCTCGCCGTTGCGAGGGTCCATCGCCACGACGGCGCCGACGAATTCGTTTTCCTGGAAGTACTGCTCGGCGCGGCGCTGCAGATCGAAATCGAGCGTGAGGTAGACGTTGTTGCCGGGCACGGGGTCCTGCCGCGCGGAGCGGACTTCGGCGAGCCGTCGTCCGTGGCTGTCGTACTCCCAGAACTGCGTGCCGTCCCTGCCGCGCAGATACTCGTCGTACATCAGCTCGACGCCGCGCTTGCCGATGAGATCACCCTGTTTGAGGTCCTTGTGCTGGGCGAGATCTTTTTCGTTGACCTCGCCGATGAAGCCGATGACGTGCGCGGCCATCGTTCCGTACGGATACGTGCGGCGCTGCACCGGCTCGACGTTGAGCTCGGGGAATGTGAGCGACTGCGCCTGAATCGACGCCACCTGGGGCATCGTCAGATCGTCGGCGACGGTCATCGGACGCGCGAACGGAATCGCTTTGCCTTTGTCGAAGCGCGCTTCGATGTCCTGCGGATTGGTGCCGAGGACCTGGGCGAGGAAGGCGATGAGCTTGCCGCGATGCGTCGCATCGCCCTTCACGATCGGCCGCATCACGACGCGATCGAGCGTCAGCGAATACGCCGGCTGGTTGTCGGCGAGGATCTTCTGTCCGGTGCGATCGAGGATCAGCCCGCGCTTGGCCGGCATGACCACCGGCCGCAGCGCGTTCGCGTCGGAGAGGTTTCGATACTTCTCCGCCTGCACGCCCTGGACGAACCAGAACGAGCCGGCGAGGAAAACGAAGACCGCCACGATCGCCCACAGCAGAGCGTTGATGCGGAAGGTCAGAAACTTCTGGTCGTCTCGATAAACACGCATGGTCTCAGGTCTCAGGCGTCCGGTCTCAGGCGTCAGGCGTCAGGCGTCAGGTCTCAGGTCTCAGGCGTCAGGTCTCAGGTCTCAGGCGTCAGGTCTCAGGCGTCCGGTCTCAGGCATCAGGTCATGCATTCCTGACGCCCGACGCCTGGCGCCTGGCGCCTGACGCCTGACGCCTGACGCCTGCACCTAATACGCCGGCCGCCTTGCCGCCTCGATCGGCTCTTCCCTCAAAAACAGAGTCAACAGTTGATACACGAGCATGCCGAACAGCGAGGTGAAGATCGCTTTGACGATCATCTCCTGCTCGAACATTTCGATGCGCTGTTTGAGCAGGATGTTGACCATCACGAAGATCACCAGATCGTTGACGATGACGCCGCCGAAGAGGCACGCCCCGAAGGGGAGCGTGCCGCGGATCACCAGCCGCGAATTAATATATGCGATAATATATGCTATAATTGTTAATGAAAATGCATGGAGCCCGAAGATCGCGCCGGAGTAGGCGTCCTGCACCAGGCCCGCGGCGATGCCGGCGAAGATCGCGCCCACCAGGTTGCCCCCCATCGCGTAATAAATGACGAGGATCACGTACGGATTGAAGAACGCGAGCGCGTTCGGATAGAAGCTGTCGAGCAGCGAGTGAAGCGTCAGCGCGAGCAGCAGGCCGATCGCAAAGCGCAGCCACCTCACGGTGTGTACCTCAAGACCGCGTTCGGGATCTTGCGCGTGTGCAGGACGATGACTTCCTCGATGTTGCCGAAGTCGATCGATGGCTTCACGACGATGCTCTTGAACAGGTCCGCGCCCTTGTCCGCCTTCAGCACGACACCGACCGGAATGCCTTTCGGATAGATGCCGTCGATGCCGGCGGTGAGCACGTTGTCGCCTTGCTGCACGTCGGCGAGCGACGGCACGTCGTAGAGTTGCGCGCCGTTCGAACCATCGCCGCGCAGCACGCCCTGCCGCCGGGTGCGCTCGATCAGCACACCGACGCTCGAGTTGCTGTCGGTGATGAGCTGCACTTTCGCGAGGTCTTTCGTCGTGAGCACGACGCGGCCAATCAGGCCGTTCGCGTTGACGACGGCGTCGTTGACCTGAATGCCGGCGTTCGATCCGCGGTCGATGATCATCGATTTGAATCGTCCCGAGGTGTCGAGCATGACCGCCTGCGCCATCGTCGTCGGCATGTCGAACTGATCGGAGTAGCCGAGGAGAGTCCGGAGGCGGCGGAGGTCGCCTTCCGACTGGCGGAGCTTCAGATTGTCGGTGGTGAGCTCGATGACTTTGTGCTGCAGTGCGTAGTTCTCGGCAACGGCGCGCCGCATGTCGAGATAGCCGTGGTACATGTCGGAGGCGCTCTGGCCGACCCAGTTCACCGCTTTCGGGATCGGCGAGAAGATCGTCATGACGGTGCGCTCGAACATCGTGCGCGTTTCGCCGACGTAGCGTGTGCGGGAGCTGAGGCTCATCAGCACGAACAACAGACACAGCACGACGATGAACAGCAGCGTCGGCCTTCGGGGGATGACATCGACGGATACAGCCATTGGAGACCGCCTGAGCAGAATTTACGCCATGTAGGGCACGGCTGCGCCGTGCCGAATCCCGGGTTCGGTCGGGCGCAGCCCGACCCTACTCAATCGAGATCTTACGCAGCAAGTTGAAGTCCGTCAGCATCTGACCGGTGCCGAGGGCGACGCAGGCCAGCGGATCTTCGGCGAGGGTGACCGGCAGACCGGTCTCCTCGCGCAGGCGCTTGTCGAGGTTCTTCAGCATCGAGCCGCCGCCGGCGATGATGATGCCCTTGTCCATGATGTCGGCCGACAGCTCGGGCGGCGTGCGCTCGAGCGCGACGCGCACCGCTTCCACGATCGTCGCCACGGTCTCGGACAATGCTTCGCGGATTTCTTCGTCGGACACGATGAGGGTCTTCGGCACGCCTTCGACGAGGTCGCGACCTTTGATTTCCATCGTCATCTCTTCGTCGAGCGGGAACGCCGAACCGATCTCTATTTTCACCTGCTCGGCGGTGCGCTCGCCGATGAGCAGGTTGTACTTCCGTTTGATGTACTGAATGATCGCGTCGTCCATCTCGTTGCCGGCGACGCGCACCGATCGCGAGTAGACGATGCCGGCGAGCGAGATCACGGCGACGTCGGTCGTGCCGCCGCCGATGTCGACGATCATGTTGCCGGTCGGATCGGTGATCGGCAGTCCGGCGCCGATCGCCGCCGCCATCGCCTGCTCGATCAGATACACCTCGGTCGCTCCGGCGCGGAGCGCGGAGTCTTTGACCGCGCGCTTTTCGACTTGTGTGATCTCGGAGGGAACGGAGATGACGATGCGCGGCTTCACGAGGAAGCGCCGTCCGTGCGCTTTCTCGATGAAGTACTTGATCATCTTCTCGGTCACTTCGAAGTCGGCGATGACGCCGTCCTTCATCGGACGGATGGCGACGATGTTTCCCGGCGTGCGGCCGAGCATCTCCTTCGCTTCTTTGCCGACCGCCTCGACGTTGTTGTTGATTTTGTTGACGGCGACGATCGACGGTTCGCGAACGACGATGCCTTTGTTCTTCGCGTAGACGAGAGTGTTTGCCGTCCCCAGATCGATCGCCAGATCGTTGGAGAACATCGAAAGCAGAGATTTCACAGCCATATTGCGAGGGCCGACGCGGCCAAGTGCAAATGTGTTGCCGCGACGAGCAGCGGGCAGCGAGCGGCGAGCGGCGAGCAGAATTCTAACGCGATCCGCTCGCTGCTCGCCGCTCGCTGCTCGCTATTCTTCGACCAGCACAGTTTCGGATTGTATCGTTTGTTTTCCCGCCGCGTTCACGGCTTTGATCACGACCGAGTTTCGTCCGACCTTGTTGAAGCTCACCAGCTTCTTGAAATGGCCGTTGGATTCGACGTCGACTTCCTCGTCGTTGATGAAAACCGTCGATCCGGGATCGGTCGTTCCTTCGATCATGTAGAACGGGCCTCCGATCGAGTACGGCTTGTTGACCTTCAGCGACGGCGGCGGGCTTTCCAGATTCGCCGATCCGAGGTCCGCCGACGCGCCGGTCACGCGGAAACGACGGAAGGTCGAGAACGGGCCCGGCTCGCCGTCCGCGCCGATCGCGGCGACGCGCCAGTAGAACGCTCCCTCCGCCGTCACCTTCGCCGACGCCGTCGTCTTCTGCCGCTTCGAATTGATCTCGAGGCTCGAGAAAAGCCGCGATCGCGAGACCTGCAACACGTACGCGTTGGCGTTCGGGATCGGATCCCAGGCGAAGTCGACTCGCGATTCGTCGCTGACCGGGTAAACCTGATTGTCCGCCGGCGTGAGGAGGGCGGGCGGCAGCACGAGGTTCCTGACGTCGGAGATCGAGCCTTGCGCGGTCGCGTTGACCTTCTGGCCGGATGCGAGTTTGACCGGGGTGCCGCCGGATCCGGACGACACCGACACGGATCCCTTCTCCGCGACGACCGACGTCGCTTTCTGGCGGTCGACGCCGACCTGCGTCGTCGAATCGGAGTCGACGGTCACCTGCGTGCCCGGCGTGCGCACGGTCGACGCGTTGTCGCTCGTGGCGACCTCGACCGAGCCGATCTGCATGGTCACGGCGTTGCTCTTTTTGCTCGATCCGGGGCTCGCCTGCGCGTAAATCTCGAGGAGGGCGTTCGGTCCGACGGTGTACAGCGTTCCGTTCGAGAAGAAGAGCTCGGCAGAGGCGCTGTCGCCGGTCTTCACCCAGTCGCCATTGAACAGAGGTTTGCCGACATCGGCGCGGCGCCAGTCGGAGGTCGCCGACTTCTGGAACTGAACGTCGCCTTCGATCGTGGTGAACTGCGCGTCGAACTCCGAGAGGCCCTCGCCGCTGATGGCGGTGCGGCTGATCGTCTGCGACTCGACCGCCGCCTCCTGGGCGTTCGTGTATTTGGCGGCGGTCAGCAGCGTGGTCGCATCGTCGAGCTTCTTCTGCGCGCGGTCGAAATCGTTGCGGTGGTTCGCGAAGTCTTTCGACGAGGCCAGCGCGTTCAGCGCTTCCCTCGCGTCCGCGATCGCCGCCTCGGCCGTGCTTCTGGGATTCCGCTTCTGGTTGGTGAAGAACCACCAGCCGGCGAGCGCGAGCACGAGCAGCAGAATGACCAGTCCGATCTGTTTGAGTCGATCGATCGAGATCAGATACCAGTCGACTTCGGTGCGAACGGC
The DNA here is from genome assembly GCA_035516895.1 of Thermoanaerobaculia bacterium. GTDB lineage: Bacteria > Acidobacteriota > Thermoanaerobaculia > Gp7-AA8 > Gp7-AA8 > Gp7-AA10. The sequence goes on from DATIZY010000092.1 coordinate 8,182, forward strand.
TCGTTTGGTCGCCATCGGACGATGTGCAAGCTTTTATAACATGCAATTTGCCGCGGCTGCAGGGAATAGGTAAACTGTCGCGTTTTTTACGCAAGCCATGGAGCACCGGCTTTAGCCGGTCTCTGTCCCGGCCGAAGCCGGGGCTCCACTCCCAACTCAAAACGAGGTCTTCCCGATGCTCAAAATGATGCGCGACAACTTCCAGCAACTGAAGTGGGCTCTGCTCGCTGTCGTTGCTGCCTTCATCATCGGTTTCGTCTACGTCGACATGGGACTCGGCGGCGCCGGCGGCTCGCAGCCCCAGGACCGCGCCTATGCCGCACGCGTCAACGGCGAAACGATCACCTATCGCGAGTTCGATCGCGCGCTCTATTACACCGAGAAAAATTACGAGCAGATGTACCGCCAGCCGCTCAGCGACGACATGGTCCAGGCCATGGGGCTGCCGCAGCAGGTGCTCAACTCACTGATCGAGCAGCGGCTCTTGCTGCAGCAGGCGCGCCGCCTCCACCTCAACGCCACGCCTCAGGAGGTGCGGGAGCGCATTCTCCAGATTCCGACGCTCAATCCGGGCGGCAAGTTCGTCGGCGATGAGCTCTACACACGCTACGTCACCGGCGCTCTCGGATACACGTCGACGGCGGAGTTCGAGGACGAGCTCGCGCGCGACATCACCATGCAGAAGATCGACAGCGCGATGCAGAACTCGATCGTCATCTCTCCGAAAGCCGCTGAGGAGGAGTACAAGCGCGTGTCGGAGAACGCAAAGATCAAGTACGTGATGCTGCCCGTGACCCGCGAAGCGGCGAACGTCACCGTCACGCCGGCGGAAGTCGAGGCGTACTACCGCGCCAATCAGGCGAAGTACGCGCACGGCGAGCAGCGCGATCTCAAGTACCTCGTCGCCGACCTTGCGCGCATCCGCTCGCAGATCGTTCCGACGGACGCCGAGCTGCAGAAGCGCTACGACGCATCGAAAGAGGATTACAAGCAGCCCGAGTCGGCGCACATCCTTCACATCCTGATCAAAGTCGATCCGAATGCGACGCCGCAAGTGGACGCCGAGGCGAAAGCGAAGGCGGAGAATCTCGTCAAGCAGCTGCGCGCAGGCGCCGACTTCGCGAAGCTGGCGAAGGACAATTCGGGCGATCCATCGTCGTCGAGCAAAGGCGGCGACATGGGCTGGGTGTCGCGCGGCATGACCGTCGAGCCGTTCGACACGGCGGCGTTCTCGATTCCGCTGAACACGATCAGCGATCCGATCCGCTCGAAAGAGTTCGGATACCACATCATCAAGGTTCTCGACCGCAAACCGGCGGGCTATCGCTCGTTCGCGGAAGTCAGGCCGATGCTCGCGGCGCAGGTCGCCGACGAACGGGCGAAGGAGATCGCGCGCGACGACATCACCAAGATCGCCGCGCGCCTCCGTCAGAACAAGCCGAAGAACCCGGCCGAATTTACTGCGTTCGCGACCGACAGGGTCAGCTCGAACGACACGCAGTGGTTCGCCAAATCCGACCCGATCCCCGGCCTCGGCAACAACCCCGCGCTGGCGACGTGGGCCTTCTCGGCGAAGCAGGGCGATGTCGGCGACATCGTCGGCACGCAGCGCGGTCCGGCGATTCCGTACCTCGATGCGATTCGACCCGCGGGCATCTCCGATCTCAGCGAGGTCCGCGCGCGCGTCGAGGCCGATGCCCGCAACGCCAAGGCGCAGCAGCTCGCCCGGCAAGAGCTGGTGAAAGCGTTGCCGGCGACGAACATCGACGACGTCGCCAAGAAAACGGGCATCACCGCGCAGGAGACGACGCTCACGCGTCAGGGATTCGTGTCCGGATTCAGCGGCGATACGAGTGCGCTCGTCGACGCGGCGATGAACGGCAAGGTCGGACAGATCATCGGACCGATCGTGCTGCCGGAAGGCGCGGTGGTGCTGCAGGTCGAGGAGCAGAAGAAAGTCGATGCGGCGGACGTGGCCGCCAATCGCTCTGCGTACGCCGAGATGCTGCGGCAGCAGGAAGCGCGCAATCTGCGCACCGTGCTTCTGCAGCAGCTGCGCAAGCAGTCGAGCGTGGACATCAATCCGCTCGTCACGCAGAAGCAGGCGCAGCAGCAGCAAGCGGGCATGTAGTCGTCGAATTCATCCTGAGCGAAGCGAAGGAGCTCTGACGGCGGGGCGTTGCTCTCCGCATCGCACGACAGGACTCTTCGATTCCCCGGAGATCTTCGGCGCTTCGCACCTCAGGATAAACTGAGGGACGATTGAGCGTGCTGCCGAAGTGGAACGAACCCGCGATCCGCGTGCTCATGATGCCGCGCGACACCAACGCGCAGGGCACGATCTTCGGCGGCGTGATCCTCTCCTACGTCGACCAGGCGGGCGCGATCGAGGCGCGGCGGCAGGGCCTCAACGTAATGGTCAC
>DATIZY010000093.1:0-3500 GCA_035516895.1 Thermoanaerobaculia bacterium
TACGCCGTCTTGCGGACGTCCTTCTCCGAATCCTTCGTCACCTCCGCGATGCGCGGAATCGACGCCGGATCTTTGAGCTCACCGAGCGCGAGAAGCACGTAGATGCGATTGTCGGGATCGCGATCGTTCAGGCCGTCGAGCAGCACGGGCGTCGCGCGTCGGTCGCCGAGAGTGCCGAGGACCATCGAGAGGTAGCGGCGGATGCGCGGGTCGTCCGTCTTCGACTGCTCGTAAATCCCGGCGACTTCCTGCTCGAGATTCGGATAGCGCGACGCCTCGCCGCGCTTGAGCGACTTCGAAAGCTGATACGCCGCCTGCCACCGCTCGTGCGAGCTGCCGGAGCGGATCGCGTTCAGGTAATCCGGGATCGACTGCTGTTCGGTCGCCAGCTTGCCGAAGACAAAGAAGATCCCCACCGCCACCAGCACGATGCCGAGGGGGAAGATGACGAATTGGAAGAGGATCGACTTGGGGGATTCCTTGGGGAGATCAGACATAGGAATTTCGAATTTCGAATTTCGAATGAAGAATTAAGAAAGATCTTCGCTCGGACAAATTCTTCATTCTTAATTCGAAATTCGAAATTCGAAATTCATCTGCCCGTTCCCGCCACGACAAAATCCGGCAAATAGCCCTTCAGCTGCGTGGGCGCCTCCGGCACGACGATGGCGTCTTTGTCGCACACCGACTCGCAAAGCCGGCAGGCGACGCATTTGTTCTTCTCGACGAAGGCGATCTTGTAGTGGTTCGCAACGGTCTCGTCGTGCGGGTCCTTCATCGAGATGCATTCGAACGGGCAGATGTCGACGCAGAACTCGCATCCCGTGCAGAGCTCTTTGATCACCTCCGCCTTCGGGATGTCCTTCGGCTTCACGCGCGGGATGAAGTCGCCGTGCTGGTTCTGGATCGCGTCGACCGGGCAATAGATGCCGCAAACGGAGCAGTCGATGCAGCGCTCGGGGTGGATGTAGTACTGCCCCTTCGCCTCGCCCCAGATCGTGTTGGTCGGGCACTTGACTTCGCAGACGCTGCAGCCGATGCACTTGTCGGTGATGAAGTGAGGCATGGGGGCTTTAGTTTACACGAACGACCGCTGCGCGCCCGTTGAGGTACAGCGGCGTCACGCGGCGGCTTCGCTCGATCAGCCGCAGCTCGGGCGCGTAACGCTCGCCGATCCACACGAACGCGCCGCGCGGCAGATCGTCTGTCGCGGCGGCAGTGGCACGCCAGCCGGGATGCTCAGCCTGCTCGGGCGGAAAGGCGATCGCCGGGCGAAGGGAGATCGTCTCGAGGTAGAGGTATCCGCTGGCTACGATCGGCCCGGGCACGTTGCGGACGAACTCGGCCGCAGCGCGGTAATCGTCGACAGGACGGTGAGCGTGATCGATGATTCCGATCGCGCAGATTGCGATTCCGACTGCAATCAGCGGCGCGATCAGAATCCTGCGCGCCGACGTCGCGAGCCATAGGACGAGCGGCGCCGCGATCACCGACTCGAATCGCAGCGGGAAGTAGATCCGCACGACGAGCGCGATCGCCAGCGGAACGAGCGTCATCAGCGTGAAGCGGTTCCACGGGTAGGCGGCGAGGAAAAAGAGCAGCGCCGCGACGATGAGCAGCCACAGCGGCGGCTGCGCGAACAGCGCCTCCGGCCACCGCGGAGAGGCACCGATCCACGCGACCGATTCGCGCGGCTGGTGCAGCGCAAGCCAGACGCCGGGCGAGAACAGCACGATCGCGAGTCCGAACGCGAGCCAGTTGCCGTTTGCCTGCCGCCGGTTGCGGGGCGAGGACGGGAACCGATAACCGGCAAACGGCAACAGCGGGAAAAACAGCGCGCCGTAGTAGTGCGAGTACGCCGCGAGCACGAACGCGATCGCCGCGACGTACGCCCGCTCCTCCGCGAGCGCGAGAACGCCGATCGTCACGAACATCGCGCAGAGCGCGTACGAGCGCGCATCGACCGAGAGCAGCACCGCCGGCGGGAACGCCGCGAGCAGCGCGGCAGCGACGAGATGTTTGCGCACGAGCAGCGCGGCGAGCGCGATCGTCGCGAACAGCAGCGACATGCCGCGCAGCGCGGCGATCGACGGATCGCCCGCGAGATGCACGAGGAAGTAGTAGAGCGGCGGCCCCGAGTCGTGCCGCAGCGCCGCGAGAATGCCGCCGAAGGATTTCGCCGCGATCCAGCGCGTGAAGAGCTCGTCGAAGAACGGAGCGCGAACCAGCAGCAGCGGCACTCGAAGCACGAAGAAGAGCGCGACGATCAGAAGCGAACGAACAACGATGAACGAGGAGCGATGAGCTGGAAGGCTGCGTTCATCGTTCATCGTTCCGCGTTCATCGTTCAGGGAAGGAGCTCCGAGATGGTGCGGATCAGATGCGACGACTGGATCGGCTTCGCGATGTAGGCATTCGCGCCCAGCGCGAGCCCGCGTTCGCGGTCCTCCTCCGCGCCCTCGGTGGTGATGATGATGATCGGAATGTCGCGCAGCGATGCGTTCTGGCGCACCATCGAGACGAGCTTCAGTCCGTCCATCACCGGCATGTTGATGTCGGTGAGAATGAGATCGATCTTCAGCGGCCCGGAGAGCTTGCGCAGCGCGTCGAGGCCGTCGACCGCCTCGATGATCTCGGCGTTCTGAAAGCGGCGCAGCGAAAACGAGATCATCTGCCGCATCGTCGGCGAGTCTTCCACCACCAGAAATTTCGAGTTCACGATGTCGTCGTCAGCAGATCGAGAAAACTCTGGATCGTGTTGAGCTTCCGCTCGGATTGGGAGTAGAGCTTCGCCGAGAAAATCGCCGTCGCCGCGTGGGCCGCCAGCAGCGCGAAGAGCTCGTAGTCGACCGCGGTGAACGCCGGCTTGTGCACGAGCAGCCTGTAGATCGCGATGACGCCGATGACCTGGTCTTTGATCTTCAAAGGGATCGCGGCGAGCGGGCGCTGGAGCGTGGGTCTCGCGTTCTCGTCGTCGCGATCGAGATAGTACGTCTCGCCGCGCCTGGCCACTTCACCGATGATGCCCTCGCCGATGCGCGTGGAGATTTTCTCGACGCCCGGCATCACGTCCTCGCCGTCGCAGGCGACCGTCTGCAGCACGCTGGTCCGCTCGTCGAGGAGCAAAATCGCGTACGCCTTCGCGCCGATGAGATCGCGGATGATCTCCTGCACGACGTGGATGACTTCGCGGAAGTCGAGCGTGGAGTGCAGCTGGTAGCTCGCGACGTAAAGGCTGGCGAGGTTGTTGTTCTGCTGCTCGATCTCCGTGTACCGCGCTGCGTAGTCTTTGGTCTGTTCCTCGAGGATGCCCAGCTGCCGGCGCAACCGCTCATTCTCCCTCAGCAGCTCCTCGGTGAATTCGCGGCTTTTGTTGAACAACTCGAGAAACTTCTCAGCTCTCGATTCGTCGCTCATCTCTGTTGGATCGAGGGTAACACAGCCGTTCGATGGCTCCGGCGATTTCGTTGAGCGGCAGAACGTGCTCAACGGCTCCGGTC
>DATIZY010000094.1:0-11298 GCA_035516895.1 Thermoanaerobaculia bacterium
AAACGCAGCGGCCTCTCCGAACTCGACCTCTTGACAAAGTCTAGCCTCAGAACATATCTTGCCGGCCGTGAAGCCGGACGTGGTCCGCATTCTCGAAGAGCACGGGATCCAGCCCTCGGCGCACCGCGTCGCCGTCGCCGCGTACGTGCTCGCAACCACCGAGCATCCCTCGGCCGACAAAGTCTGGGCCGACGTCCAGAAGAATTTCCCGATGATCTCGCGGGCCACCGTTTACAACACGCTCAATCTCTTCGTGGAGAAGGGCCTGCTCCGCGAGCTCCATCTCGCTCCCGACTCGGTGCTCTTCGATCCGAACACGGATCGCCATCACCACTTCATCGATGAAGGCACCGGCCGGATCTACGACATCCCCTGGAATCAAATCGAAGTGAGCAACACCAAACTGCTGCCCGCCTTCGAGGTTCACGACTATCAAGTGGTGATGCGCGGCCGTCGACGTCGCCCACGGCACTGATCACCCGGAAGGAGACGAATCCATGCCCGACAAGAAACACACCCGAAGTGTCAGCGAAAGTGAGAACCCTGTCATTCCGTCCCCGACTCCCAAGCGGGGCCGGCCGAGAACCAACAAAGACTGGTGGCCGAATCAACTCGACCTCTCGGTACTCCACACCCAGTCGCACCTTTCCAATCCGATGGAAGGGGACTTCAACTACTCGGAACAGTTCAAGTCCCTCGACCTCGACGCGCTGAAGCGCGACCTCACCGAAGTGATGACGAAATCGCAGGAGTGGTGGCCCGCAGACTACGGCCATTACGGACCGCTGTTCATCCGCATGTCATGGCATGCGGCCGGAACGTACCGCATCCACGATGGCCGCGGCGGCGCCGGCGACGGTCAGCAGCGATTTGCGCCGCTCAACAGCTGGCCCGACAACGCAAACCTCGACAAAGCGCGCCGGCTGCTCTGGCCGATCAAGAAGAAATACGGTCAGAAGATCTCGTGGTCCGATCTCCTTGTCCTCGCGGGCAACGTGGCCATGGAATCCATGGGCTTCAAGACCTTCGGCTTCGGCTTTGGCCGCCCCGACGTCTGGGAACCCGAAGACATCTTCTGGGGTCCGGAGGACGCGTGGCTGGGAGACGAGCGTTACAGCGGCGACCGCGAGCTCGCGAAGCCGTTCGGCGCCGTGCAGATGGGTCTGATCTACGTAAATCCCGAAGGCCCCGGCGGCAATCCCGACCCGAAGGCCGCCGCGCGCGACATTCGCGAGACCTTCGCCCGCATGGCAATGAACGACGAGGAGACGGTCGCGCTCATCGTCGGCGGCCACACGTTCGGCAAGACGCACGGTGCTGCGCCTGCACCCAAGCACGTCGGTCCGGAACCCGAGGCCGCCCCGCTCGAGGAGCAGGGGCTGGGATGGAAAAACTCCTACGGCAGCGGTAAAGGCGACGATGCAATCACCAGCGGCCTCGAAGGCGCATGGACCAACAATCCGATCAAGTGGGACAACGGATTCCTCGAGAACCTCTTCAAGTACGAATGGGAGCTGACGAAGAGTCCCGCCGGCGCGAACCAGTGGGTTCCGAAGAACCCGGAGGCCAAAGGTACGGTGCCGGATGCGCACGACAAATCGAAGCGTCACGCGCCGATGATGCTGACGACAGACCTGGCGCTGAGAGTCGATCCGATCTACGGACCGATCGCCAAGCGTTTTTACGAGCATCCGGAGCAGCTCGCCGACGCGTTCGCAAAGGCGTGGTTCAAGCTGCTTCATCGCGACATGGGCCCGCGCTCTCGTTATCTCGGCCCCTGGATTCCGAAGCCGCAGTTGTGGCAGGACCCGGTGCCGGATGTCGATCACGAGCTGATCGGCGACGAAGACATCACCGCGCTCAAGAAAAAGATCCTCGCTTCGGGCCTGTCAGTCCCCGAGCTCGTCTCGACCGCATGGAACGCCGCGGCGAGCTTCCGCGGCACCGACAAGCGTGGCGGCGCCAATGGAGGCCGCATCCGTCTCGCGCCGCAAAAGAACTGGGAATCCAACGAACCGCCTCGCCTGGCGAAGACGCTGAAGGCTCTCGAGCAGATCCAGAAAGACTTCAACAACAAGTCGCAATCCAAGGGCAAAAAGGTGTCCCTCGCCGACCTGATCGTCCTCGGAGGATGCGCCGCGATCGAGCAGGCGGCGAAGAAAGCCGGCGTCAACATCACCGTGCCGTTCTCGCCGGGTCGGACGGATGCCTCGCAGGAGCAGACCGATGTCGATTCTTTCACGGTGCTCCAACCGGTCGCCGATGGCTTCCGCAACTACGTTCGGGCGGGAGATCCGCTGTCGCCGGAAACGCGGCTGCTGGATCGCGCCAACCTGTTGAAGCTCACGGCTCCGCAGATGACGGTCCTCGTCGGCGGCATGCGCGCCCTGAACGCGAACTTCGGACAATCGAAGCACGGCGTCTTCACCGACCGCCCCGAGGCGCTGACCAACGACTTCTTCGTGAACCTGCTCGACATGCGCACGGCGTGGAGACCCTCCGCGTCGGATCGGAATGTGTACGAGGGCCGCGATCGCGCGACGGACAAAGTCAAATGGACCGCGACGGCCGTCGACCTCGTCTTCGGCGCGCATTCGCAGCTTCGAGCGTTGTGCGAGGTGTATGCGAGTGACGACGCGAAGGAGAAGTTCGTGCGAGACTTCGTGGCCGCGTGGAACAAGGTGATGAACCTCGATCGCTACGATCTTCTGGCTCAGGCTCGCGGTCGTCGCAAACGCGCAGCCGCGGCGGTAGCTTAGAGTTGATGCGCGGGCGACCTCATCGGTCGCCCGCGATTCTGGCGACACGAAGACCGCGTTCGGATCGCATCATCTGCGGTCAGCGTGGCGGCGGACGAAGCGCGTCCGAGTCAGGGATGACCGAATCCCTGCGCAGATGAAAATCAAGATGACCGGATCGATACGACCCGCCGTCTCGAGGATCTGTTGTTAGGCGCAATCTGAGCGGGCGTTGCGCGTTTCCTGCTGGAGCGGGGTTGATCGCATGAATCCAGGGTCCGCTCAACGTAAACTTCCACGCGGGGCACCGCGCCGATGAACTTCAGATCCGTTCGGACGAGGCCTGAAACGCGATGAAACGCACATGGACGATCATCGGCGTCAACGACGTTCACGCCAGCTTTGAGTGGTACCAGTCGCTCTTCGGCCAGCCCGAGACACGTCCGGCCCATGATGACTTCGGTCAGATCGTGGATACGGACGGAACCGTGTTGCTCTGCCTCCACCAGTGGGGGGCCCACGAGCATCCTTCTCTGATGAGTCCGGACAAGGCTACACCCGGCAACGGACTCCTCCTGTTCTTCCGCGTCGACGATTTCGCCATGGCCCTGAAGAGGGCCCGCGCTCTCCCCGGCCGGTTTGAAGAGGAGCCGCACATGAACCCGAATACTCAAACGCGCGAGTTCTCGCTCCGAGATCCGGACGGATACTACGTCACGATCAGCGCGCTCCCGGCGCCACGGCGACGGGCGCCGGTGAGACGACGGCCTAACGGGAAGGTGCGCGGCCGACGCAGCAACTCACGAAAGGGCAGCCCGAGCCTTCGCCGCTGATGTCACCGGGAACGAAGGTGAGGAAAAGAGAATCGCCGTCATCTTCGTCAGGATTCTCCCGCTTCCGACGAAAAGGATGCCGGGCGAAAGAAGCGAGGAGAATCGATGCGTGAACTTCAGGCCATCGCCAGACTCAGGTGCTCCGTCTCCGGCGAGATCTTTGGGACGCCGACCGCGAAGTTGATGAAGTCGCTCGAAGGAGTCGACGTCCGCGTCTACGCTCCGTTCCAGTCGCTCTAACGATTCTTCTTCGGACGCGGCGCCTCAGCAGACGGATTTCGCAGGAACGCTGCGATGTCCATCAGCTGCTGCGGAGTCATGTAGCTCGTCGCTGCCGCCATCGCCATCTCGTCGAACAACGCCTCGGGCGAGAGCTGCGTGTGCGCGGCGATCGTCTCCGCGATTTCGTTTTCGCTCCGGCGCGAAAAATCCGGCAGCGGGACGGCCGCCGTCCTTTTCTCGCCCCAAACGGAGTGACAGGTGTCGCAGTGGAACTTACGGAAGTTCTCGCGGCCGCTCACTGCATTTCCCTGCGCCGCGAATCCGAGAGAGGGCACGAGTATGAGAAGAGAGGCACAAAGCCATCGCATGGTCATTTCCTTGCGTGGGGGATGTAGCCTTCGTGCGTCATGTGCAGAAGCTCCTCGCTTTCCTGCTCCTGCGGATGTGCGCGCTCCGCGTAATCTTCCGCGGAAGCGGGATCGAGCTCCCAGCGATGCTCGTCGCGCTCGGTCTCCTTCGAGCCGAGGCGCAGAGCTTCGTCGTCCTGATAGGTGACGCCCATCGCCTGCCCGACCTCATCCACCACATCGCCTTCCAGCGCCGACTCCTCGGTCGGATTCTCGACCGACTCGGCGGCATCCATCGGTTGTTCGGCTTCGTCGAGAGAAATCACATCGCGTTCCATGCCCACACGATCGGTCCGTACGCGCAGCGCGACGAGTGCGAATGTCACGCAGGTCGGGTGACGCGTGATGCGGCGCGGCCGTTGCGCCGGAACGACGCTGTGCGCGCGGAGGGTGTATGCGACTCAATGCAAAAGTTCGTGAAGTGATGACCGCAACGCCGGTCTATGCGGTGCCCGGTGCGACCGTCGAGTCGATCGCCCGGCTCATGTCCGAGACCAATTGCGGCGAGATTCCGATCTGCAAGGACGGACGGCTGGTAGGCGTCGTCACCGATCGCGACGTCGTCTGCCGCACGATCGCGCGCGGCCTCGACCCGTCGTCGACGAAAGCGAGCGACGTCATGACCCTGCTTCCGGTCACGGTCTTCGACAGCGACGCGCTGCGCGAGGCCATTCGCGTGATGGAAGAGGAGAGCATCCGGCGCGTTCCGGTCGTCGACTCGAGCGGCGCGCTCGTTGGAATCCTGTCGCAGGTCGACGTCGCGATGCGCGCATCGCAGCGCAAGGCGGGACACATGCTGGCCAAAGCGCGCCCGCTGCCGCTCGCGAAAATCTGACACACACACCTGTGATATCGCGCATGCCGCTTCGCGAAACGCACGGTTCACTGTCGATGTGGAGGCGGCGATGCACCGAGACCTCGAAGCCGTGGTTGCGGCCGACGAGGAGTGCCGTTCGAGGCTGACTCTCGCAGAATCGCGACGCGAACGCGGCATCGCAGCAGCGCGAGCGACGTGCGACGCCGCGATTGAGCAGCGCCGCGCGGCTGCAATCGCATCGCTCGAGCAGGAGCTCGCGGCGATTCGGGCCGGCGGCGATGCGCGGGTCGCGGAGGTGCGGCAGAAGCAGACCGCATATCTGGCTGCGCTGGCGAAGCGCGGCGAAGATCAGTTCGACCTCGCCGTCCAGAGATATCTCTCGATCGTCGGCGCGACGGTGAAGCCATGAGACCCTCCGGCTCCAGCGCGTTCGGCTATGCACGCGCGCGTGCGTGGAAATCCCGGCTGCTGACCCGCGACGAAGTTCTGCCGCTGCTCGCCCTCACCGACTCGGAGCGCATCCGCCGCTCGATCGAGCCGCCGTTTGCCAAGCTGATGCGCATCTACCAGCGATGGCCGATGCCGCTCACGCGCGCGATGCTGCGCCTCCACGAAATCGAAAACGTCAAATTACTGTGGCGTGCGACTGCGCGCGGCAAGCACGCTGATCCTCGACTCTGGATTCCGCTCGGATCGCTTGCGACCGTGCGCAATGAACGCGCGTTCACGCTGCGCGACCTCGTCGACGCGGTCGCGAAGACGCCGTACGCAAAAATCGCGAACGATGTCCTGCGCGCATCGCGCGACGATATCGCCGCCGCGGAGCTCGCGTTCGATCGATGGGCATCGCGGCAGCTGCTCGACGAAGCGCGCAAGCTTCCCCGACGCGAATCGCTCGCGCGACAGCTCATCGAAGCCTTCGTGGCCAAGCGCGACGCACGCCAGCCGCTCGATCTCACGCGTCTCTGCCGCCGCGCATTTCGCGGCGATCCGTTCACGCTCGCGCCGGTCATCGCGCTGATTCTGCTCACCGAAGCGGAAGTGCGCGCGGTGCGCGGACTCATCGAGCGCCAAGGCGACACCGCGCTCGACGCGGCATTCGCCCGCGCGGCCGCCGGGAGTCAGCTCGCATGAACCTGCTCCGTCCGGTGCCGATGGTGCATTTTCGCGCGCAGGTGCCGAACCGCGACGCCGCCGCGGCAACGCGCGCGATCGCCGGCGAAGGTCTCCTGCATCTCGTCGACATCGCGCACGGGCGAACGCCGTACGACGCCTCCCCTCCCGGCGTCCGCGATCTCTATGCGACATTTCGCGACCTCGTCAACCGCATCCGCTCCACCAGCGATCGCCTCGGCATCAACCAGCGCGACCTCGCCGGCGCCGTCGATGCGAGCGACGTCGATGATTTCGCGGCCGAGCGCGATCGCATTCTTCTCGCCTTCGAGCCGATCGAAAAGCGCGTCGCCGATCTCGTTCGGGCATCGGCCGCGCAGCGCGAAAAGCTCTCGACGACTTGCGAACGTGCGGCACAGGGGGCGCGCATTCAGCGGGCGAGTCTCGATCTCGACCGCCTGACAAAGCTCCGCTTCGCCGCCCTTCGCCTCGGCATCGCTCCGCCGGAAGCGCTGGAGTCGATCGCGGGCGTTCTCGCGCCGCTTCCGAATGCAATCGTTCCGCTCGATGAAGGCGCCGGCGACGTTCTCTTCGCGGCGATCGCGCCCGCAAGCGCATCCGCGCGTATCGACGAGGCTTTTCGCATCGCCGTCGTGCAGCCGGTTCCGTTGTCCGCAACGCCCGGCGAACGCGAGTTGAAGGAATGCGAATCGGCGGCCGCCCAGGCGCAGAAGGCGATCGACGACGAGCGGGCGAACAGCAACGACGCCCTTCTAAAACTCGCGCGCCGCAGCCAGACGATCATGCTGCTGCTGCAGGCGCAGACCTTCTTTGCCGCCGCGGGGCGATTCATCGTCATCTCAGGCTGGGTGCCGCAGGAAAGCGCATCGCGTCTGCGCGACCGCGTGCTCACCGCAACCGGCAATCGCGCGATCGTCGACATCGAATCGGCCGAGCTGGTTCCCGGCTATGCCGAGGGGACGCTACGCGTGCCGATTCTGCATCACAATCCGCTGCTGCTGCGGCCGTTTCAAAAGCTCGTCGAGATGTACGGCACGCCGTCGTACGCCGAGGTCGAGCCGACAGCGTTCTTCGCGGTCGCGTTTCTGCTGATGTTCGGTCTGATGTTCGGCGACGTTGGCCACGGCCTTGTGCTCTTCTCCGCCGGATGGTTTCTCTATCGCTACATGCCCCGCTTCCTCGACTACGGAATTCTGCTGATGGAGGCGGGCACGGCGTCGGCGATTTTCGGCGTCCTCTACGGGAGCGTGTTCGGCATTCACGGATGGATTCCGACGCTGTGGCTCGAGCCCATCGACGATCTCTCGAGATTCATGGTCATCGCGATCTGCTTCGGTGCCGTCGTTGTGACGGCCGGCCTTGCCCTCAACATCGCAAACACGTGGCGTTCGGGAGAGTGGCGATCGGCGCTCATCGGTCCGAAAGGCCTGACCGGCGCGCTGCTCTACTGGATCGTGCTCGTGGTGATCGCGCGCGCGTTCGTCTCCGCGAGTGTGCGCATTCCGAGCGCGATCATCGTCGCACTCGCGATCGCCGTCGTCGTCGTTCTGGCGACCTCGCGGCCCATCGTTCGCGCGATGGAGAAACACGCGCCTCCCCGCCCCCGCCCGCCCGTCCGCACGACGCCGTGGTGGCTGCATGCGCTCGAGGCATCGGTGGAGCTCGTCGACACGCTCTTCTCGTTCTTCGCGAACACGATTTCCTTCGTGCGCATCGCCGCGTTCGCGGCCGTGCACGCCGCGGTCTTTCTGGCGATCTTCGCGCTCGTCGACACGATCGCCGGCTTGCGCTTCGGCGGCCTTCTCACGGTGCTGATTCAGATCGCGGGCAACGCGCTCGTGATCCTGCTCGAAGGCCTCGTCGTTTCGGTGCAGGTCCTTCGCCTCGAGTACTACGAATTCTTCGGTAAGTTCTTCCGGAGCGGCGGCGAGCCGTACACGCCGCTCGACATTCCGTCTGCCGTTGGGAGTGAACGTCATGCGTAGCCGCAATCGTGTTCTGTTGATTCTCACCGTCGCGCTTCCCGTTCTGGCGATCCTCTTCGTCCTGCCGCTGTTAGGCCAGCAGGCGACGAACGCCGCCGCGCCGCCGGTTTCGCCCGAAGTCATGAAGTGGGGCTTCGCCGCAGCGGCGCTCGCAGCGGGACTCGCCGCGTTAGGCGCGGCGTACGCCGTCGCGGTCGTCGGCGCCGCGGCGATGGGTGCCGTGGCCGAGAAGCCGGAGACCGCCGGACGCGCCCTGATTTTCGTCGGCCTCGCCGAAGGCATCGCGATCTACGGACTGATCATCGCGATCATGATCCTGGGACATTTGCGATGACTCCGTTCGTCATCGGAACACGTCCCGACGTCGTCGGCTTCGCGCTCGCGGGCATCGACGGCACGATCTGCGCGACGGCGGCCGAAGCGGATCGCGCGCTGTCGGAGCTGACGCCCGATCACATTGCCATCGTGTCGCCCGAATTCGCGGAATGCGAGCAGCTCGAGCGCGCGGCGATGTACGTGGTTTTGCCGCGAAGGTGATCGATGCAGACCGTGGGCAGCGTCGCCTCGATCATCGCCGCGATCCGCGAGGATTGCGCGGCGGAGGTCGAGCGACTCGATCGCTCGATCGCGGAGCAGGTCGAAGCACTCCGCAAGGAGCAGGAGACGACGAGCGTCGCCGTTGCCGATCGCGAATCGCGGCTCGCCGCGGCGCGTCGCGAGAATCAGGAGCGCGTTGCGCAGCAGGAATGGGAAGGGCGGCGCGCGGAGATCGAGCAGCGCGAAGCGTGGATCGCGCGCGTCGTTGCGAAAGCGCACGACGCGTGGAAGCCGTCGCGCGAGCAGCTCGACGCGCTCATTCACGAGGCCACGCAGAACCTCGGCGCCGCTGAATCGGAGATCAAAGTCATCGAGCGCGATGGCGGCTGCGTCGTCACCGCCGGCGACATGGTGTTCGACAACACGCTCGACGCGCGGTCGCAGCGGCTCGAGGCCGAATGGCGCAAAGCGCTCAGCGAGGTGTACCGGCCATGAGGACGGCGCCGAGTGTAGGGTCGCCCAACCCCGGGCTCGGCACGGCGCAGCCGTGCCCTACACGCAATCCCGTCGCAGCACGTGCAGGGTCGAGCTGCGCTCGACCGAACCCCCGGTTCGCCACGCCGCAGCCCCGCCCCACACGCAATCCCGTCGCAGCACGTGTAGGGTCGAGCTGCGCTCGACCGAACCCCCCGCTCGGCACGGCGCAGCCGTGCCCTACACGCGACGCCGATTTCGGCACGCCGCAGCCGCGCCCTACGCGCGAAGGTGGTGGGCGATGACCGCAAGCGGCCGCATCACCGAAATCTCCGGCTGGACCGTCCGCGCTCGCATCGACCAGCCGCTCTCCATGCGCGAGGTCGTCCTCGTCGGCGAGCAGCGGCTGATCGGCGAGATCGTCGCGCTCGATCATCGCGACGCGACGATTCAGGTCTACGAGGAAACCGAGGGAGTGGCGCCGGGCGATCCGCTGGAAACGACGGGCGAGCCACTCTCCATCGAGCTCGGCCCCGGACTTCTCGGCGGCATCTTCGACGGCGTGCAGCGTCCACTGACCGCACTCGCTTCGGCGCAAGGCGACTTCATCGCGCGCGGCAGCCGCTTGCCGGCGCTCGATCGCGACAAACTGTGGGATTTCGAGCCGAGGATTGCGGCAGGCGCGGACGTTGCCGGCGGCACGGTCCTCGGCAGCGTCGCCGAAACGCCGGCGCTCGCGCATCCGATTCTCGTGCCGCCGGGCGTCGGCGGACGGGTGCTGTCCATCGTTGGGGCGGGGCCGCGCCGGGTGAGCGATCCGATTGCCGAGATCGACACCGGCAAAGAGGTCAAGATATTGACTATGTGCCAGCGCTGGCGCGCGAGGGCCGCGCGTCCCGCTGCGGAGCGGCTCGCTCCCGACGTGCCGCTGCTCACGGGCCAGCGCGTCCTTGACACGTTTTTCCCGCTCGCGCGAGGCGGAGCCGCAGCGATGCCGGGAGGATTCGGCACCGGCAAGACCGTGACGCAGCATCAGCTCTGCCGCTGGGCGGACGCCGACGTGATCGTCTTCGTCGGCTGCGGCGAGCGCGGAAACGAAATCGCGGAGCTCGTGCGCGAGCTGCCGCAGCTCGTCGATCCGCGCACGAAACGCCTCCTCGCCGAGCGCAGCGTTCTGATCGCAAACACCTCGAACATGCCGGTGTCCGCGCGCGAGGCCTCGCTGTTCACGGGCATCACCATCGGCGAGTACTACCGCGACCTCGGCTACAACGTTCTGCTGCTCGCCGATTCGATTTCGCGCTGGGCCGAGGCGCTGCGCGAGATCTCCGGGCGGCTGGGCGAGATGCCGGCCGAGGAAGGCTATCCGCCGTATTTGTCGAGCGCGCTCGCGTCGTTTTACGAACGCGCGGGTTACGTCAAGACGCTTTCCGGCGCCGACGGATCGCTGACGGTCATCACCGCGATCTCCCCGCCGGCCGGCGATTTGACCGAGCCGGTGACGCGTCACGCGCAGCGGTTCGTCCGCACGTTCTGGACGCTCGATCGTCAGCTCGCGGCCGCGCGCGTCTTTCCGGCGATCAGCACGCGTGCGTCGTACAGCGACACGCGTCCGTCGACTCCGGAGTGGTCGGCGCTGCAATCGGAGGCGATGGCGTTTCTCGAGGAGAGCGCGCGCATCGACGAGACCGCACGCCTCGTCGGCATCGAGAGCCTTCCCGAACGCGAGCAGTTTCTGCTGCATCTCGCCGATGCGTTTCAGGAAGGATTTCTCCAGCAGAACGCGTACGACGAGGTGGACGCGTACTGCGCGCCCCAGCGGCAGATCGAGCTGCTCGAGGAGTTCATGCGCGCGCGGCGCGAGGGACTCAAGACAATCGAGTCGGGAGCGCCGCCGGCTGTCGACTTCAATGCGCTCATCAAGATGAAAAACGAGTTGTCCGTTGTGGGTTCTCAGTTACCAGGGAACACCGCTGACAACCGACAACTGACAACCGACAACGCGGCGCAAAGCGCCGCCATGAAGCCATGACGACCGCCGGCCTCGAACGACGCGGACTCATCGAACTGCGCGGGCAGCTGGCGTTCATCGAAGGAGTGAGCGGAGTCGCGTTTCACGACGGCGTCGATCTCGTCGGCTCCGACGGCAAT